>JAILBC010000171.1 GCA_024681295.1 Bacteroidales bacterium | reverse complement strand
GTCATCTTGCTCAAACCAGCGAGTTTCCATAATCTTGCAGTTGTTGGTCTTGACCTGGGTGTGTAGCTTGCTGAAGCTGGTGAAATCCGTGTATTCCTTCAGAAGGTCGGCGGCCTGCTGCATCTTTTCGACGTCGAGTGGCCCGTAATAGGCGTAGGCGTCGTCCTGATGGAAAGGGTTTTTGCCTCGGACGATTTGGTAGTGGTAGGTGCGCGAGAGCGCATCAAAACGGGCATGAAGGTCCGAAGGAACTTCGAAAATCCGAAATATCGTTATGTCGTTCGGCAAAAACCCATTCAGCCTAAAAGCCAGCTCTTCGCAGTCCTCGATGGGGCTTCCAACGTCGAAATGAGCGTAGTAGCTGCGCGCGTGGACGCCGGTGTCGGTTCTGCCACAGCCCGTGACCTCAACCGTATGTCCAAGTTTGAGGCTAAGGCAGCGTTCCAGTTCCGCCTGCACACTGGGCGAGTGGGGCTGTACCTGCCAGCCGCAGTAGTTGGCGCCGTTATAGGCCAGATGGATAAAATACCGTTTCATGTCCGCAAAATTACAAAATCCCTTATCTTTGCCAACAAATTCATGACGATGAGAACGAGTTTTTTTTCTGACGACACCATCTGCGCTGTAGCCACACCGCATGGCATGGGCGCCATTGCCACCGTGAGGGTTTCAGGCCCACAGGCCCACGGCATCGTTTGTAGCTTGTTTAAGCGAAAAGGCGTGGCCTTCCCTGAAGAACAGATCGAAGGCTACCGTGCCTATTATGGCCAGATTGTCGGGACGGATAAGGCTTCCGACTCGGAGGTGACCCTCGACGAAGCCGTGGTGACCTTTTTCAAGGCACCACACTCGTTCACGGGTGAGGACGCTGCCGAGATCAGCGTCCACGGCTCCGTCTTCATCCAGCAGCGACTCCTGGAACTCCTCGTCGAGGGTGGCGCACGGCTCGCCCTTCCGGGTGAGTTCACCAGAAGGGCATTTGTGAACCGCAAATTCGACCTGGCACAGGCTGAAGCCGTCGCCGACCTCATCGCCTCACAAAGCGAAGCCGCCCACCGTCTGGCCATGAACCAACTCAAAGGTGGATTTTCAAAGGAACTTCAAATGATGCGGTCGAAACTATTGGAAATCACATCGTTGATGGAATTAGAACTAGATTTCTCGGAGGAAGATGTGGAGTTCGCCGACCGCAGCAAACTGAAGGCACTGCTGGAGGAAACCCAGACCCATGTCACCAAGCTCATGGATTCGTTCCGTCTGGGCAACGCCATCAAAAACGGCATCCCAGTGGCCATCGTCGGGGAGACTAACACGGGTAAGTCCACGCTGCTGAACGCCCTTTTGGGTGAAGACCGCGCCATCGTGTCGGACATCGCCGGCACCACCCGCGACACCATCGAGGAGGTGATGAACCTTAACGGTACCTTGTTCCGTTTCATCGACACCGCTGGCATCCGCGACACCGCCGAGACCATCGAACGCATCGGTATCGAGCGTACCTTCAGAAAGATCAATGAAGCCGACATCGTGCTGGGACTGGTGGACGCCACTCAATCCCAAGCGGATCTTATCAAGGCTGCACGTTTCATTTTAGGCAAGATCGACGATGTCCACCAAGTGGTGGTGCTGTTGTTGAACAAGACGGACCTTTGTCCCTCGGAATCCGCCGAGAAGATCGACCTGTTGAAGAGCCTCGTCACCGAGTCTTCCTTGAACCACACCTACATCCAGACCCTCTCTGCCAAGACAGGCAACGGCCTCGATCAGTTACGGCAAACCCTTGCAGAAATCCAGCAATCCATGAACGTCAGCCAAGACACCGTTATGGTCACCAACGTGCGTCATTTCGAGGCTTTGAAGCATGCCCACGAGAGTCTCAACGCCGTCCAAAAAGGTCTCGACGAAGGCATCCCCACCGACCTGGTGGCACAAGACCTCCGCGAAGCACTGTATTATTTAGGCTCCATCACCGGCGAGATCACCACCGATGAGGTTTTGGGTTCCATTTTCAGTCGGTTCTGCATCGGAAAATGATTATGCCCAAATCAGCAACCCCGCGCAAATAATCAATCCCGAAACCAACAAATCAATCAAGCAGAACCCCATAATGTCCTTGGCGTTGAGCTTGGCGATGGCCAAGGCAGGAAGCGCCCAGAAAGGCTGGATGAGGTTGGTCCAGGCATCACCCCAGGAGATGGCCATACCCGTCAGCCCGGGTTCCACACCCATGGCAGCACCAGCCGTGAACATGATGGGTGCCTGGATGGCCCAGTGACCGCCTCCGGAGGGCACAAACATATTCAGGATGGCAGCACAGAAGAAGGTCAGCAGTGGATAGGTCTTGGGCGTAGAGATGGAGATACAAGCGTCGCTGATGATGGTGCCGAGGCAAAGGCCGCTTTCGCCGACACCAGTGATGATGCCCATGATACCGGCATAGAAGGGAAACTGCAAGAGGATGCCAGCGGCCCCAGTGGCAGCCTTGCCAAAGGCATGAACGTAGGCGAGGGGCGTTTTATGCAACAACAATCCTACAAACAGGAAGAGCATAATCACCGCCCCTAAGTCGAAACTGCCGCCCTTGAAAAACAGTTTAATGATCAGGTAGGAGAGACCCAACAAAGCGATAATCCACGATAGGACAGGGCTGTTCTCCATTTTTTCCGCTGGTGTAGTAGAAACCTTCTTTTCTGGCTCCGGATCTTCGGCCAACAGGGTAGCATCGACACAGACCACATGCTCGCCTTTGGGATGCATCAGCGCATTCACCAGGACCAAGGCGAAAATGGTGATGGCCACCATGACCAGATTGTAGGGATTCAAAACTGTCTCCGTGATCGGCACAGGGTTTTCCACAGCACCTCGGGTGATTTCCTTCAGTCCCGAACCTGGCGTAGCCATCGTCAAAGGTATGGAGCCCGAGAGACCAGCATGCCATACCACAAAGCCGCTGTAGGCGGAGGCAATCAGTAGTCGATAGTCCACGCCTTTCAACTTGCGGGCAATCTCCTTGGCGAAGATGACGCCCACAATGAGTCCGAAACCCCAGTTGAGCCAGCAAGCGATGGCTGAAATCAAAGTCACTAAGGCGATGGAACCAGCAGGTGTCTTGGGCTTCGAGGCCAGTTTGCCGATGCCTTTTTTGATGACGGGTGCCGCTGCCAAGGCGGAGCCGCACACCAGCACCAAGGCCATCTGCATAGCAAAAGCCAGCAGCGACCATACGCCGTTGCCCCAGTTGTTGATGACTTCGAGGGGTGTCTGGTGACATACCGGCATCGCCACAATCATGGCGACCAAAGTCAGAATGATAGCAAAAATGAAAGGCTCAGGGAGATATTTCTGTACGAGCTTGACGCAGCCCCGAATGATCTTTTGGAACATAACAAATTAGATTAAGTCATTTTCTTCAATCAAATTGTTCAGCAAAGCGTAGACCGTCAAGCCTGAAACGGACTTGATGCCGGTCTTTCGGGTGATGTTCTTGCGGTGTGAGATGACCGTGTGGATGGAAATGTTCATTTGGTCGGCAATCTCTTTGTTCATCATGCCTTTGGCCACGGCCACCAACACATCGATCTCGCGCTTCGAGAGCTCCACATCGTCGGCTTTCTTGGTGTTCTCGCTTTGGGCGAACTCGTTCATCTTGCTGATGATCTTCGAACGGGTATCATTGATTTCAATCACTCCATTGTAAGGCGTGAGGACGGAATGGTCGAGATAGGAAGTCGCCAAAGCGATGATGACGAGATGCGGATGCTCTTTCCCTAGTTGATTGAGGAATTCCTTGTTTTGATAGCCCAGCAACAAAGGATTGATGATCAGCAGGTTGGCATCGGAAGCGGTGATTTTTTCGTTGAGATGCTCGGGACTCTCAATGCGTGCCACCACGTCGAACTGAGCCATGCTGTCGATGACTTCGGCCAGCCCGTTGGCGATGATCTCGGAGGCTTCGCAGATGATGACACGGTTTCTCATGACAATGAATTTTCGAGCGATTCAACGTAGGGGATGAGGATATGATCCTCAATGACTGAGTGGCGATTGAGATCGTCGCTCAGTTCCATGATATCCAATGAAATCTCGACACGTTCCTTGGGAAGGATGTCGCCGGGCAGGTATTTCAGCAGGATATTCATCATGTCGTCAAGCACATCCTGGATATTGGTGTGGTTATGCTCGAACTCATCAATCCTATACGAATTGGTACGTTGTCCTTTGAGCAACGCTTCTATATAAGGGAAAACGACTTCTTCTTCATAGTATTTGATGTGCCGCATCACCTCTTTCTTGTATTCTTCATAGAAGTGGCTGAGCATGGGACCGTATTTGGGACCGCAAGCTTCGATGATGCGCTGCAGATGCTCTTCAAGATGAGGGAAACGTTCGTCGAGGTAATATTGGTGCGAAGCCCTGAGATAGGGAAGAAGTCCGCTCATGTCGATATGCTTCAAGGCATTATGGTCGGGCTTGAAGCTATTATCGGTGTAAATCTCACAGAGGATAAGGAAGAGATCGGCGCTGACGTTGTTCATGCGGCACACTTCCTCTACGCTACGGTCACCGAAACCTAAGGTAATGCCGAATCTCAGCAACAACTGCAACAGCCTCCGGTCGCCAGCAATCAGCTCGGCCAATTTGGTATCTTTTGAGAACAGGTTTTTCTTTTTGGACATGGTATTTTGCTTTTTTCGTGAGGCAAAAATACTAAAAAAGCTTGAAAATCAATTTTTCAATGCCCGCATGGCGTTGAGTACTGCCAACACCGTGACGCCCACGTCGGCGAATACAGCCATCCACATCGTGGCGATGCCGAAAGCAGCCAACAACAATACCAGCACCTTCACGCCAATGGCGAACCACACGTTCTGCTTGGCGATACGCAGGGTACGACGTGCAATGCGGATAGCCAAGGCAATCTTGGACGGTTTGTCGTCCATGAGCACCACATCGGCGGCCTCGATGGCAGCGTCGCTGCCCAAACCGCCCATGGCAATGCCTACATCGGCACGGGCCAACACAGGTGCGTCGTTGATGCCGTCACCCACGAAAGCAAGTGGAAAGTGGAGAGTGGAAAGTGGAAAGTTATGCGTTTTATCGACAAAGTCAACTTTGTCAGCTGGGAGGAGTTCGGCGTGGTATTCGTCGAGGCCGAGTTGCTCGGCTACGGCTTTGCCGACTTCCTCGCGGTCGCCGGTGAGCATTACGGTGCGGCGCACACCTAGCGACTTGAGTTCACGGATGGCTTCGGCGCTGTCGTCCTTCACCTTATCGTTGATGACGATGTGACCGGCATACTCCCCGTCGATGGCGACGTGGATAATCGTCCCCACATGTTCGCAGTCATGCCACTGTGCACCTATCGACTCCATCATCTTGGCATTGCCTACGCACACGGTCCAGCCTTCCACCTTGGCCTTGATGCCTTGTCCGGCGATTTCTTCCACCTCGCTCAGCTTGCAGCCGTCAGTGGCCTCGTCGGGAAAAGCGTCGCGCAAAGCGGCTCCGATGGGATGGGTGGAGTAGTGCTCCACATGCGCCGCCAGATGCAGCAAATGCTTCTCGTCGCACTTCTCGGGATGGATGGCGGTGACGGCAAACTGGCCATGGGTCAAGGTTCCGGTCTTGTCGAAGACCACCGTGTCCACTTTGGCCAAAACGTCCATATAATTGGAGCCTTTCACCAAGATGCCTTTCCTAGATGCCCCTCCAATACCGCCAAAGAAGGTAAGCGGTACGCTGATGACCAGTGCGCAGGGACATGACACCACCAGGAACATCAATGCCCGGTAGATCCAAGTGGGGAGTTGAGAGTGGAAAGTGGAAAGTGAAAAGTGGAAAGTTGGGAGAGACAAAGAAATAATTAAAGGGGGAATAACTGCCAGAGCCAGGGCCGCAAACACGACCACAGGGGTATACACGCGCGCGAACTTTGTAATGAAGTTCTCGCTTTTCGACTTGCTCTCAGATGCATTCTCCACCAGGTCGATGATCTTTGCCACCGTGCTCTCGCCAAAAGTCTTGGTGGTACGTACTTTAACAAGGCCCGAGAGGTTGACACAGCCCGAGATGACTTCGTCGCCTTCCTCCACGTTTCGGGGAACGCTTTCGCCCGTAAGGGCTACTGTGTTCAAAGCCGTATTACCTTCGACGACCACGCCGTCCAATGGCACTTTCTCGCCGGGTTTGACGAGGATGGTCTCACCGACTTCAACGTCCTCGGGATGGACATCCTCCAAGGCTCCATGGCGTTCCACATGGGCAATGTCGGGACGGATATCCATCAGATGGGCGATGCCCTCGCGGCTCTTGCCCTCGGCATATTCCTCGAAGAGCTCTCCGATTTGGAAGAATAGCATGACAAAGACGGCTTCGGGATATTGGGTCTCAGCTCCAGGCATAAAACCGATGCAAAGCGCACCGATGGTAGCGACTGACATTAAGAAGTCCTCGTTGAAAGCCTCGCCGTGGACCAATCCCTCGGCGGCCTCTTTCAGCGTGTCGAAACCGATGAAAAGATAGGGGATGAGATAAACCAACAACAACTGCCAGTTATTCAGTCCACAGTTCTTTTCAACGATAACGGCTGCAAGAAGTAAAAGTACTGCCACAGCAATCTTTATGATCCGCCCCTTCAATCCTTCTTTGTGATGTTCATGAATATGTTCGTGATGATGTTCTGACATTTTTTAATCTCCTTTCGACCGCAAAATTAGGGAGTAATGCGATTGTCCAGCCTCCTTATTTATGGTTATTCGTCTTTTCAAAAACCCTAATCAATGGGGATTCCCTTGCGGGAAAAGAATTCGGAATTTTGCATCATCAATAATAAAAAGGAAACAAGATGAAATCAAAACTGATAGCAAGTGCTTTTTTATTGGGTATCGCGTTGATTGCGAATTCCTTACAAGCCCAAGATACCATTACGAAGAAACCTCGCCTGACCATTGGCGGTTACGGCGAGGCGGTCTATACCCGTAATTTCTATAGCGACAACATGTACCGCTATTCCCATGCCGAGTCGTACAAGGATGCCAAAGGTCACGGTCGCTTGGATCTGCCTCATGTGGTCATTAATCTAGGTTATGACTTTGGCAAAGGCTGGACCATGGGTTCGGAAATTGAGTTTGAACACGGTGGTAACGAGATGGCTGTAGAAATCGAAGCCGAAGAGACCGGCGAGTTCGAGCATGAGATCGAGCGTGGCGGTGAGGTGGCCCTCGAGCAGTTCTGGATTCAGAAGTCGTTTGGCCGTGGCTTCAACGTCCGTGCTGGTCACTTGGTGGTGCCTGTCGGACAGACCAACAAAGCCCACATGCCTACGGAGTTCTTCACCTGCTACCGTCCCGAAGGCGAGTTCAACATCCTGCCTTGCACCTGGCACGAGACGGGCATCAGCCTCTGGGGCAAGCTCGGCAACTGGCGTTACGAGGCCATGGTGATTCCCGCCTTGAATTCCAATATGTTCAACAATGCCAATTGGGTGAAAAACGGCTCGGCATCTGCCTACGAGTTCCGTGTGGCCAACCATCTAGCGGGAGTGTTGCGCATCGATAACTACTCCGTCAAGAACCTGCATCTCGGTGTGAGCGGCTATATTGGCAACTGCTTCAACAACGATATTGTCACCAACGAATTCTCCGAAAACAGTCCTTATAAAGATGTGAAAGGCACTGTGGTGATCGGCACTGCTGAGTTCGACTACAAAGCCAACGGTTTGGTGCTTCGCGGCAACTTCGACTACGGTTACCTCAGCGAGGCCAACCTTATTTCTTCGTGGAACAAGAACCAGAACCACCAGAGTTTTTCGCCTTATCCGCGCTCGCAGGTAGGAGAGAAGGCCATTGCTTATGGCGGTGAAGCCGCTTACGACATCCTAAAACCCATGAAGTCTGTTAACGACCAGAAACTATACGTCTTCGGCCGTTACGACTACTACGACTCGTACATTCCCTCCGCTTTAACCCTCACCGACTACCAGTGGACCGACCGTCACGTGATGACCTTCGGCTTGAATTACTATCCCACCGACCAGATCGTCATCAAGGCCGAATACGCCAAACGATTCCTGAAGGAGCAATACAACGACGAGCCGAGCTTCAGCATTGGCGTGGCGTATAGCGGGTTTTTCAGATAAAACTATTGCGGTGAACTGAAATAGTTGTATCTTTGCCGCAGAAAAACATCCTGTACAAGCGATTGCCTTCGGGCAGTAACGACTTTATTACAGGATGTTTTTCTATATCACCTCGATTTTGTTAACGCTATATTGTATGTGCCTCTTGTCGTTTTTGACACCTAGTACTAGTTTGACGGTGAAGTTTAGATAATCAAATTCTGACGATTGAAACTGATAGAATAGCGTAGCCATATTCACATAGCCGAATTCCTTTTGTTTGCCTGTTGATTTTGGAACAGTATAGATGGGTTTCCCTAAAACAGGTTCTGCTTTTTTGATTACGTCCTCCAAGTGCTTCACTGCATAAGTTGATTGCCAGTTGAAGGCGGCACTGTTGGTTGCTTTTTTCTCGCTTTCGCGCATGATGATGAAGACTTCTGTTCTCAAGAAGTTGTTGTAAACAGATTTCTTTCCGCGCTTTCTTTGAAGACATTCAATTAAACGAATGTATTCTTTTCTAATGATTTCTCTGCGCTCTTTGCTCAGTTTCTTTGCTGTTGGTATTCCTTCTATTTTTTTGGGTATTGTTTCCATAATTCTTCTAGTTTTAGTATTTCAACGGCAAAGTTAATTAAATTATTTATTATTGTTGTTTGATAAATAATTAATTTGTTAAAGTACCAAAACGAAGTAACTGAAGCAGGAAATCTATAAAGAACTATAAAAAAATAGGGGACATAGTCCTATGGCTATGTCCTCGTATGGGGGTCAGAAAGGTCCAGCTTGAATATTGCTGCGAAAGCAATTAGTTCGCGCCCTCTGACGACAATCTGACCATGCAAAAATAGACAATATTTTTATTCTTCGCAAGGTTTTCCAGAAAAAAGTTGAAAAAGGCCAACGACTCGTTGGCCAAATTGGCCACCAACTGGTGGCCAATTTGAGGAAAACTAAAAAGGCCAGCAAGTTGCTGACCAATTGGAAATGCTAAACGTTAACGGGATCTCTAAAAAGAATAATTGTCTGCAAGCCTTGCAAAAGTAGTCTCCTTTGTTTCTAAAGTGATAAATTTGCACAAAAAATTACAGTAATGGAAGAAAATCGACAAATAGTCCATTCTCAGACCGCTTTGTTTAGCCACAAAACACCTTTTAATATGTTTGTTTACCCGATGATTTATGTTGAGACGTGTGAGAACAAGGCAATCAACGGATTTTTTCACAATAATTATGAATATGTCATACGTACTTTGGGTAAAGGCTTCTTTTATCTGCCTGCTATGGCGGACGGTTTGGCACAAGTGATAGAATACAACTGGCCAGGAGTTGATGCTGTATCGGCTGAGAATGCAAAGCTTGATCCGATCTGGTGTCGTGACATATATCGTGAGATTCTCTCTTATCGAATCGGCCAAGCAACTGATTCGCCAAAACTGCCTTTGGACATTTCTGATCCTCCTTTATTAATGCGATATGAGGAGTATACCGAAGAAGGTTATTTGTTCACTTTGTTCACTTTGACCTATAATGATGATGAACAATTCCGGCAACTGTTAAAAGAAATTTCACGTACACCTCATCCTGAACCAACAGTATTTCATAGTACGATTGTTGAGGGACCGATTGAGACTAAGATTGATCCCAAAGACAAAGCAGATAGGTGTAGTATTAACCTTTTGGCAGATGAGATCAACCAACGTATCAAAGAATTAAGGTTGATGGGTGTTAAAGACTATGTGATTAGAAAATTGATTCAATTGCCGGAACCTGAATTAAGTCCGCTCCGAATCACTAAAGACTATCGCATTCTTTTACCGGATTACAATACCATGGAAATGACCATGCCTACGTTGTCGAAGGTCGTGTATTTCTTTTATTTGCGCCATCCTGAAGGGCTACGGTTCAAAGAGTTGGTAGATTATCGTGAAGAACTGTTGGAGATTTACTTCCGGGTTTCCAACCGGAGGGAAATAGAAAAGATGGAGCAAAGCATTGACGAGCTGGTGGATTCAACACGAAACTCCATCAACGAGAAGTGCAGCCGCATCCGCGCTGCCTTTGTTAGCCGTTTCACTGATGACTTAGCTGAAAACTATTACATCACCATTGGGAACGGCAATGCCAAACGCATAACCCTTGATCGCAACTTGGTGATTGATGAATCGGGGATTATAACAAAAGTATAATACTGGGAAGCTGAAAACAGGATAATAGAGTAGGCAACAAACAGAGACAGAAGATGAGAGGTATATTTCGTGATTTATTTGGTCTCGGGCCAACAAAGGACAAAAAAAACAATTCCACAAAACATGGTGCACAAAATGTGTATTCAAATTTAACTTATAATCAGAAACTGGCAGCAATGAATCTTATGTTGGCATTCGGCGGTTCATGTTCAGGAACGCCAGAAGAATTAAATAAGATAAATCATATTATGACCCAAGAAGGGAGGTTGTTAGGCATTTCTGCTGATGAAATGAACACTGCAACATCTAGTTTCAATGGGATGAAAGGAATGTCAGACGCGTTAAAAGGAGCAGACCGATTGGCTTTAGAAAAGTTGTTTTGGGCCTTTTATTGTATTATTGCGGCCGGAAAGAACGAGATGGCAGTTCGTGTTTTATTGTCAATATATGAAGGATTTGGCTTTTCCACGCAAGACTGCTTGTCAATTCTTAATAGAAAAACAGGAATTAATTTAGAAGAATTATGATTTGGGTTATTCTTGTTATTGTTGCAATAATAATTGCATTTAGAATTGGAAGCAAGTCGGGTGAAATGGTTTCAAGTTCAACTAATGCAGGTGGAATGAGAGTTAAATATGCGAAACTTTTGGATCATATTCTAAATGGACACCCAGAGAGCAAAATTGTTGTTGAAACTCGTACTTACATACGTGCTGGTGTATCTAATTATGGAGGGACAACAATGTTTCATATCCAACAGAATATTGGGGGAAATGTTTTGATTGACTATGAGGTATCTAATAATCCCGCCGTACCAAGTTTTACACTTCATTTCTCGTTCCAAGATTCGATGAATCAAGATGAAATGTATGACAGGATTTGTCAAGGCGTTCAAGATAAGATGATGCAATTATTCGAATAATGAATCATTAATTCACAAGGATATCACAAACAAGTATATGTATCGAACGATAATATAAGTTGTCTCCAACAGCCCAAAAACTAAAACAATGGAAGATAACGACAACACTTTCACTTTTGGAAAACTTGCTTTTTGGATTGGCTATCTGTTCTTAATGATCTTGTGTAGCCTGTCCAAATTAGCCGCCATCATCTTCTGTTCTGCCTGCGGGGTGGCCGTTTTGATCTATGTTGCCTTTTGGATATTGCCTTATCGGATAGGTCCTTTGGAACGCAGCATCTGCAAACGCTTGGGCAAAGAAGGTTATCATTACGAAAAGAACGAAGGAACGCTTTATGTAACCAAGAATGACAGCCGTTTTCAAGTTCAATTGGCTGATAGCTATAACATAAGGATCAAACACCTCTGTGTTTTGTACAAATTCAGGGACGATGATTTCGGCAAGGTCAACAGAGACGGTTGGAGCCGAGCCGCCAACGCGATCAACATCAATAATACGGACACTATATTTGTTGCTCTGGAGGATCATCTTTGCTGTTGCTACCAGACGTCCATTGGCAACTCTAAGGATTTCATGAATGAGTTTGATCATGCCTATCAAGCCATCGGTGAGGCTATTGAGGATTATGGCAAACTAATCCCTTATTTGGAGCGCGATTACCCAAATACGGCAGAAAACCAATCAAGCATTGGATTCAGACAAAACGAACAATAACAATCAGAATCACAGGATGAAAAAACACATATTCCTCAAATCCATAGCACTATTCCTATCCTGGATCACCATTTCGCCACTGCTACTCATCCTTGATGGGCGTTGGAAGCTATTGCCCAAATGGTTGCGCATTGTGTTGTTTGTACTATCGCCGTTGATGTTAGTTGTTCTTCTTGTCATTGGAATACTGAGCTATTTCTATTATCTAGACTATTGGCGAGAAAATCATTTTGTTAAACCCCGAGTGATAGAAAACATAACTGAAGTAAAGATGCCTAAATATAACGTAATAGAGCGGAACCTTAGGGGAGGGCTGCGCGATCATTATGACACGTTCATTTTGGAATTCAAGGAAACTCCTGACAACGCTTTTTTTCAAACATTGCGAGATAAGGGCTTTGATTATTATGATGGATGTTATCATTTCCAGCGAAATTGGGGCTCTGGGCTGGTGAAAGACGAGGCCGTTCCCAAAGGAGAAAAAGGCAACTATGATTATTCTATGACGATTTGCGAAGGTGAAAAGACGGTCACTGTTAGAGTCATGGAACTATAAAAACCAGCCGTTGACCAATTATCAAAATCAAATCAGCAATACAACGACGAGCCGAGTTTCAGTATCGGGGTGGCGTATAGTGGTTTTTTCAAATAAAAAGGTTGCAATGAACTGAAATAGTTGTATCTTTACAACGGGTAAACATCCTAAACCGTACACATTCCAAATCACGATGAGGTAATGTAGAGTGCGGTTTTTTTATGCCTAAATTTCTGGTTTTCAGTTTCAACAATATTTAAATAAAATATATTTTATTAATAAACTAAAAAATACGGAATTATTATGTATCTTTGCCGTTCTTATGAACGGTCTTGCAGAGGAAATATATAAGCTTTATGAACTGTCAGGTGCTGACTTTATCGCTCAGTTGAAGACGGTGACTTCTCGGGCGGAGTTTCATCCACTCGAGGATGAGCCAAATATATTAACCGTTGGCGGAGAAGCAAGCGAGGATTACTCTAATCTGATTGCTGCGGCGATGAAAGCTGTAACACATGGTTACAGAGTTTACATCCTTCCAAATCCCAAGAAATACCGTACTGCCGACTTCATATTTGTACGCAAGGGAGTTTATAAACTGTTCGAATTGAAAACCATTACAGGGAAGGCTTCTGCTGGTTCTCGGTTGTTAGAATCAATAGGCCAGACAAACGATGTCTTGCTGTACATTCGAGGAACCTATGATCCTCGTTTGCTTGCTAAAGACATTCAATCATATTTTGAGGCGAACAAGGAGGCGCGAGAGGTGTTGATAATGAAAAGGAATAAACCACTGTCTATTTCGAGACGCTTTGTGGAGAGTAAATCGTATATAAAGATGTTCATGAAGCGCTATCTGAGGTGACAAAAAAAAGCCTCGTAGGAGGCTTTCTTTAAATTGGGTAGTGTCGATAAAGTCTTGCCCTCTCGGGATTCTGCCCGGATAGTCAATCATGATTGACACTGCAAAGATATACAACTTTTTTCATTCCCCGCAAGGTCTCTCAAAAAATATGGCTGTTTTTCAGATAAAAGGGATGCGGTGAACCGAAACAGTTGTAACTTTGCCGCAGAAAAACATCTTGTACAAGCGATTGCTTTCGGACAGTAACGAATTTATTACAGGTTGTTTTTTTATATCACCTCGATTTTGTTAACGCTATACTTGAAAAAAGTCAACTGTTGTAATGAAAAAGCCGAATGCCTTTTTCAAGAAAGTCATATCGCTGCTGAATCGTGGGTATAGCAACTGGAACGTGGCCAAACTGACGGGCTACAGCGTACAAACCGTGCAGACCATAAAAAACCAATTCGTGAACAATTTCAGAAGCGTTGATTTTTGCAATGTCTTTGATGGCAGTCTCCACGGTGGAGCCTTTTATCTCACTAAAGAATGTGATAATCTTTTCTTTGGGTTCGAGTTGCTTGATTTCCATCATTTTGGTTTTAATGGTTCAGTATCTCGATTACTAGGGTGGCCTTTTCATAGGTCAGGCCGTCATGTTCGTCTGTTTCTACCAAGTGTTCCTGTTGGCTTTGGAAGAAAACGTTCTCGTCATCGAGAATGACATAGGCACAGGGCTTTCCCATCTGTTCCAACCAGGCATTGATTTCAAGAGCCTTTGCATTGCGTTCGGGGACGCTGAAAAACTCACCGTTTCGCGCATCACGATAGGTAGTGCTTAACAGGATTGGTGTCATCGCGAACAACTCGCCGGGGAGATTGCGATCTTTCCACAATGCCAGCATTCGCATGAATCCCTCGTTACGCCATGTGGACGACAGCACGATCTTGCAATCCGTCTCGTCAACGATTCGCATCAGATTGGTGATGGCAGTGGGATCGAACATCGGGCCGAACTCATCGTAGAGGTCGATGCCCTCCCTCTTCAACCGCTTGGCATAGTTGGCGGTGTTTAGGACACCGTCAAAGTCTAGGAATAGGTATTTGTCCATATTGCATCTCATATTTTCAATAATTCATACTTCCCGTATTTTCCTCTAGCAGCATTAGAGAACCTTACTCCGTGAAAGGTCATGTGGGTTTTCTCGGTGTGGTGAATGTGGCCAAACAGATGGTATTTCGGTTTTACCTCGATCACTCGTTTGTAAAGGTAATAGTCACCGAAATTGATGCCGTCCTGCTCGTCTAGAATTCCCAATGGGGCTTGATGTGTCAACAGCACATCCGTATCATCGGGGATGCGGCTGTACAACTCGGGGTAGTTCCCTTCTAGATCATCCCGCAAGAACATAGGCACGCCATAGAACTTGATGCCATGAAACCTTCAGCTTCCTCTATGGTACCATTCTCGGTGATGTCTCCGGTGTGTGCCACAATGTCGGCTTCCGGCAGGTCTGGTAATTGTTCGTGCAAGCCGTGGGTGTCGGAAAGATGTATTAGTCGCATAGATCAAATGGTATGTTGGACTTCATCCACAACTTCCATGACCGATGTGTCTGGGAACAAAGAGCTGAAGCTATCCGAATGTTCGCTATGGATTGGAACGATATGCTTGGGTTTGACGTGCTTTACGATCGTTTGCAGCGAGGGCACATCGGCATGTCCGCTGGTGTGGATGTCGGGCAGTTTCTTTCTGAGTTCTGGCTTCTCTTCCAGCCATTCTTTCATGCGATTGATATCCAGTTTGTCCTGCTCCCAGTACTGAGCCCAGATGGAGTTGGTGAGGCAGACCTTGACTTCATTGAGATAAGTCTTGGCATAATACAACAGGCTTGGGCGGAACAACATCACGTACTTGCCTGGGTGGGATTGAAGCAACTTGACATCCAACTTCCTTTTTTTTACATAGGGTCCGAATATCAGTTCGGGATCCTTTTCAATCATTTTTGTGGTCAGCCGATGCGGATAAAATATCAAAAGATTGGTATGGGTTTTCGCTGTCGGAATGGTGGTGTGTGCTTTATGAGCCAACTCCAGGACATAAGCTGCGTAAGGGTCAACACAGAGGGCTCTGCCGGTTCTCTTGCAAGCCCGATACAAGGCTACAATTCTATCGATGTTCTGCGATGAGCACCAAACCAGATGAACGCTGTCCGGGGTTTCATCGAATTGCTTGATAAACTCATTCTCCATATCCGTTTCCGTCCTCTGTTTGGCGCCACGGCCAATGTTGGTGCCTTCCAAAAAGAGATAATCCACATTCTGGGGTAGGTTCTTGTAAAGAATACCTTTCTTTCCGTGCAGCCTGATGTCACCGCTGTAAAGGATGCTCTTGTCGGCCACCTCGAAATGGAACGCGCAAGCCCCGTAAGCTGAATGGTCAACAGGGTAGGCGGTTACACGGAAGTCCTTGACGGCTACTGTACCATTCATGACTTGTATATCTAGGTGCTCGGTAAGGTCTTCGCCGAATATGCCAGACACTTTCATCAATTCAGCGGTTTCCTTTGAGGTATATACCCTAGTACCCTTGGGAGCATCACTGAGCAGTCCGTAATGGTCACCGTGGTAATGGCTGAGAAATACTGCGTCACAATGGTCAAGCCAGCCTTTGGCGTCTTCGTGGATCTTCTCCTGAATGTCTAAATCTTGATTGTCGTAATCCAACGGCAAGCCACAGTCGATGACGATCTTTACGTTAGGGGTTGCTACCTCCACGCAGTTCCCACCGATCTGGTGGGAGCCCCTGTGGATGATGAACTGTAGTTTTTTGTAATCGTGGTTCATTTGCATATCATTAGCAAAGTTAAACAAATTCTTCATCAAGCCATTTCTTGTAAAAGACGGGCTCGTTCTTGATGGCCCAACAAAAGGCTTGTAAAGTCGCTTCGTCGTAGCGTTTTTCTTTTACGGCTATGAGGCAGATCCGTTTGTAAGCTTTACTCACTGTTTCTTCGCCTTGTACCAGGTCGAGACCGCCGCAAATATCCCATTGTCGGTAATAATCATGGTCGTATTCTTCGCATAGCAACGGCATTAGGTAAACGAGAGGCCCTTCAAGTTGTTCCGTTGTGAACGGGTTGTTGTTTTGTTGGGGCAGTCGTTCGTAAAGCCATTGCTCCGCGGCAACATAGACCACTGTTCGCATACTGATACTGAAGCCACATTCCTTCATGTAAGCTTTTGTCAACAAGCGCAAAGCTTCAAGCGCATCCATCTTTTCGCCCTCTATGGCGTACTTTTCAAACAATTCTACGGCAGTTCCCTTCTTTGTGTGTTTTTTGTTACTCATAGCGAGTTGTTTTAAAAAATTCACCCTATTAATACGAATGGCCGAAGTGCAATGTATACAAGAAAATCATAAAGCATTGTAAACCGGAAAAATAATAACGGGTTGTTTTTGTGCGTAAAACTGTGCGTAAAACTGTGCGTAAAACCTTGTCGTCAGACATTATAGATTCTGACAATTTTTTTCATGGCCTGGGCCTTCCGGATAGTGTCCCAGGTGCCCTTGCTGGAGGCCGTCACAAAGGCAAGGATGATGTCTGAGTTTTCCACGATGGTGGTGTTTCGTTGAAGAGGGGCTCCGTGACCATAACGATCGTAGTCAGGTTTGAACTCTTCAAGCTGGTAGCCGTGTTCCGTGGCGTATCGGGCGGCCAGCGAATCCGCGCCTTTGGCGGCACCAGAAACGATCTTTTCTACTCTAATCTTGGTTTTTTCGACAAAGTTGTCGACAGTTGCGGCTAACAGAGAGTAATCCAAGAACTCTCTGGATCCAACGATTCCTAAACGCATTTTTTCTATGTTTTAAAAAGTAAATTGTTTAATCATTAATACGAATAGCTTTTTTGAAACGAATGTAATTCATCTGTAATTACCTAAAAATCAATGGACTAAAAGTAACAAAATATTGTGCGTAAGAATGTGCGTAAAGGAAATAATTGTTATCTTTGCCGCATAAATACCATTAACATGTCAGTGAGATTTACTTTGGAGAAACGAACCAATGCTTTTGGTGAATGTCCCATCAGAGTTTCATGGAGTTTTGGCGGCCAGCGTTACCAAACCACCATGGGCTTCTCTGTGAAAAAGGCTGATTGGGATGAAGTGAAAAGACAGGCGAAGGGTCAAACACACAACCACACTGGACAATCGTCTGACGACAT
Organism: Bacteroidales bacterium; assembly: GCA_024681295.1. Lineage (GTDB taxonomy): Bacteria > Bacteroidota > Bacteroidia > Bacteroidales > F082 > Limimorpha. Next base: position 3,417 of record JAILBC010000171.1, on the reverse strand, counting down.
AAACTTTTATATCAAGCGCATCAGCATTGCGGTGGCTGGTATTGAGAAGCATTTTGTTAGAGATGAACTAGCTTTAACCAAAGAAATGATGAAGCGTGCTGTCAGCGATGCTCTATCTAACGATATCGCTCGGCCAGAGGATATAATTGATCGTTGCATTGGAGGCATAGTATCTTTACCAATGCAAAAGGCACGTTATTATCGTGATCTAACTGGAAGATATTATAAGTTTCTGTGCGATGCTAAACACAAATTCATTCAAGGTGATAGCTTTTACATCCTTCAACAACTTTTTGATAGATGTGAAAGAATCGCCGTGCCTACCTCCCAGTTTCGCCCCGTAAGGGAAAAAGGCAACAGGTATCCCACTCTATATTACAAAGAAGTTAGCTACGAAGAAGCTTTTGGACGATAGAAAACTATGCGCTTTATAATGTCTTACTTCCAAATCGAAGATCGAGTAATCTTTACGGTGTCTTTGTCGAAGAAGGTGTAGTGCAAAACCAATTTGATTTTTGACCCCGGTACTGTTAGCACTTTGTTTTTAAACTTGGGTTCAGACACGCCATCTGGGTCAGGCATAAGGATTGATACGTATATTTTTTCTAGTTCTTGCTTTTGAAGTCCGCAAAGTTTCTTGAAATCCTTGCAGGCTTTGGTTTCACACAACTCCACAACGAAGGTAGCATAGGCAATTGCTTGACAGATAACCTTTTCGGGGTTCTCATACTCGTCTTTAAGCTCAAAAACCGTTAAAGTTGATTCATTTCCTTCTTTTCTACGAGCCAATATGTCAATTCCACCATGTCCTTCCGAATATTTGATGGTATTTCCGCTTGCAGTTAATGGCGTGGGCATTTGGAAATACAAATCTTTTTTAATGGTAATAGGTTGAATGTTTTTGAAGGACTTTTCTTTCCCGTCTTTAAGAGACATTTCGTTTAACAATAGATTCTCGTACTTGTGCTCGGGATGTCCTTCTTTACCTGGGTTTGTTCCAAAATATTTTCTGAAAGCTTTTGCTTCTACTGAGGTTCGCCAGGGATATCCTTCTCCCGTCTCATTTCCCTTTTGTCTATTAGTTGGTCGACATATGTCTTTGGGATAACCAATAAGATAATTCTGATTGCAATTATTTTTGTACTGCGTTTCGTCAATATGCAACAGCACGTTTCCCTCTTCTGAAACGCTTATCTGTCCGACGCTTTGTCCTTGATATCGCAAATCAAAGAAATGTGAATTGCTCTTGGCACGACCAATAGTGTAATAAACATTAAGGTTAGCCCATTTATGAAACTTCTTGCGTCTTTCCTTTATCGCTTCTATATGTTTCTCGGTTTTTTCCAAGTACTCTGCAAACCGATCTTGCCATTTGTTCGCATGGTCTCTTAATACTTGTTGTGTAATAGTAATCGCTTCTTCTTGTTTCATAATGTGGCCTTATTAAAATTGAGCAAAGATAGCAAATTGTCCTTGAAATAATAATCGAAAAGTATACCATCCCATAAGATGGTTAAGCGGCCGCCACGCCAATTACCATCAGCAACAAGAACGCCAACAGTGCAATGGTTATGATGGCCAGTATGCTCCCAAGGCACCCCCAATTTCGTTCGCCGTCAGGAAGCTTGTCCGACAATAGGCAGATGATCAAACCAATGAATGGCGTGAGCAAGACCGACAAAAAGAAAGTCCATCCGAAACCGATCCTTCTCCTGGCTCCAATCAATCCAACCAATGCCGCCAGAAACGAATCAGTCAACAATCCGAATATCAATAGCATTAATCCCATCGTAGAACTCAGTATTTATCCTGATATGGGGTTGATTCCACTCCTTTCTCTTGAAGTGAGCGCACCATCTTATCCAATGGGCCACGGCACATTCTTCTGAACCAATTTGTTTTGCCGAACCATCTTACCAGCGATGGACTAATGGCATAATAGGTCTTGATGAATGCCCGTCCATACCATGTGGCATCTAAAGTGTTGTCGCGGAACCGGCGAAGCGTCCAAACCTCGGGGCAGTTGTAGGAACCGTAAACGGCGGTGGCAACGTAACAGCCAGACTTCTTTCCCTCTTGCTGCGCCGTGGTTTCATCCAGGTTTTCGCCGTCGTAGCTTGTAGATGGGAAGTCTTTTCTTAATGATCGATCGACGGTTTCAAACTTCTCACTTAAATCAGATATGGTTTCTTTGTCGTAAGGATTCAGCTCATGAACGTAATCCAAAAGGCATTCTGTGAAATCTTGATAGGCTGCCACGAACTCTTCTCCCTTTGACTGAATTGCCTCACTGCCCCTAAACACCGACAATCCAGCAGCAGCACGTTCCAAAGAAATGGCTTGGTCGCAATACTTGTCGAGCACTTCGGTATTATGGAACACGGTGTCTTTATCGACATCTCCGCTTAATAGGGTGAATCCTGATTGGAGCATCTGAATCCCTGTGTCTAGGAAAAACACTCCTATTTCCTCTTCTTTGCTTCGATCCAAAGAAATGACATTCTTTCCGATTGTGATAATTTCGCTTGACCGCGGATTTTCCAGAGTCCCAAGTTTTGCGATACAGTTCATTCGGATTAACCAGGCATCTATTGATTTTGGAGAAAGCTCAAGTATCTTGTTGGCATAATCATAAGCTTCCTTCAGATTGCCGGCTTTAATAGCAGTTTTGGCAAATGTCATCCACGTTTGAATCTTTTGGGTTTCGTCGATGGTCACAGTCCCTTTTACCTCAACAGGACCGTCAATCATCATTTTTCTTGCTGCTTCAACGGAATACTTCGTGCCGCAATTTTGGCAAACAAACAGATCTTCCTGCTTGACCACATCATTGCTTCCGCACATTTCACAAACCAAAGGCTTCATGGCTTAACGAATTATAGGATTATACATCTGCAAATATAACCATTTTTTGTAATTCATAATAACGCCAATAGGGGATTATATCATCTCACAGATCTGATCTTCCCTGATAACCTTAGGGGCACTCTTTCCTGCCAACACTAGTACCTTCTTGCCATTCCTATAGATATGCAACTGCCTTGAACGAACCACAGCAGTCAATTCTGGGTCGTCTTGTAGTGCCAACCAAAGCCGATGATACACGCCGTCCTCATCAAACAGTTTCTTCTGCAAATGGGAGCACATGTCGGTGGTGTCGATGGTCATAGTAAAGGTGTTGTTTTGGCAAAGATAATCTATTTTTGTGTCTTTATTACCTTTAAACAACAAACTATGGATAATGTTAATCAATATTCGGTTGTAGTGTTGCCGAAAGAAGCTTTTGAAAAGGTCATTTATCCTTCTCGGGATGCTTCTTGACGTCAAAAAAGGAGATTAGCATGCTGGCCATCAATAATACATTTGCAAGAATGGCGAGTAATTTAACCCAGAGATGACCATAATGGCTGAAAATGG
>JAILBC010000169.1 GCA_024681295.1 Bacteroidales bacterium | reverse complement strand
GAAGGCATCGTAGTAAGGATTCTCTTCAGGAATCGGGTTGTTTTTCAGCCAGTTGTTGTTGCAATAGCGATAGAAGTCGTCCGCAGGGTTGATGGTGGTGTCCATGTTGCTCAGCTCAATGGCCGGGAAAACTTCTCTCTTTGATTCGGGAGTTTTGACTGCCTTTTGTCCGCAGCCTGCTGCCATGATGCATAGAAACAACATGGCAATAGCGTTTGTTTTTTTCATTATGGATTGGGGTTTTAATAAAACAACAATAAGACGGATTTGAACGAAAAAAGTTTCAGATTCACTGAATAATCAATTCAGAATTTCAATTGCATCGATACACCGGCACAAGGCTGAAGTGCACCGGACGGATCAGGAGCAAAGGAAACCGAAGGAGCAAAACTTAACTCAACTGGTTTTTTACCATTAATTAGGTCTTGATAGTACATGTTCTTGACCTTCGCGACATTTCTCGCATCGATACAGGACCAAATGGAGAGGCCAAGGTCGAGCCCAAGTGCAGTGAGCATGACCGCCATGTTCCTCTTGCCCACCTTAGGATCCGTGTAACCAGTAAGAAAGCCACTTTCGTTGGTGATAGCGACATTGACGACATTCTCGGCGGACGTTCTGATAATACTTAATAGGATGGCCTCTCCACCCATGAATGCTAGACCACGCCACGTCTCACCAGAGAGGAGTTGCCCAATACCAGGAATAAAAAACGAAGTTGCTTCATAACAACCCACATGGTACGGGTCGGTAGCCTGCCGGACATATTCTTTGGGATTATAGTTTCCTTTGATTTCTGAATAGCGGACTTTTTCGGCTTGTTGGGCGCTGGCCGTAGCGAAGGCCATCATGGTAACCAGAACGGTAATGAATAGCTTTTTCATGATACAAAATGATGATTGGTTTGACATTTGAATTTCGATGTTTTCAAATGCAAAAATAGACCCAATCATCCACGCTACCAAACACATGGGACGGACAACTAGAAGCACGGACGAACAACTAGATGAGCCGCTGTTAGATGACGTATGACTTGAGTTTGGGAACGAAAGAACGGGATACGGGAACCGTTGCAAGGCCACCTCCAAGTTCGAGAGTATAACCATTGGAGTTCCCCTTGGCGGAGGTGATGCTGTTCAGGTTCACCACAAAAGAACGATGGCACTGAAAGATGTTCGGATAATCTTTAAGATCGTTGAGCACGGAAGTTAGGGTGGACTGAATCTCATTCCGGTTCAATTGTCCGTCACGTACAAAAAACACTGCCACGTTATTCTTTTGTGCTTCGATGTATAGCAAGTCGTTCAGGGGAAGGCAAAGGTCGTTACCCCTGATACGGTGGTCATGAAGTTTGACTTGAACACCTTCCTGCTCCTGCATAGTCTTTTCCAGAAGGGCATCCAACTGCTTGCGCACATATTGATGATAGGATATCGAAGTGGAAAGAACTGTATATATCAGGCCGATGAGGATTGTGAAATAAACCATTTCCAAACCAGCCGCCAGTTCCATAGGGTATTGAAACAAGATGCAGGCCATTAAGAAATTACACAATCCAATGATCAGGATCTCCACGAAAACCGTCAAGGCCTGATGCCATATTCTCCAAGTCTTGACATGTTCATGTAAGGGAACCTCAATGCAATAATCCATGGCAAGACAACAAACGAATGTAACCAAGCCAAATGCTAGCGACACCAAGAACTTGTTCCCAGCATATTCGCTGATCCCAAACGGTTGCAGTAAGAATAGGATCAAAAAGACAATGGCAAACGCAATCAGGCCTTCTTTTACTGGATGATCGTTCAACTCAAACGGATATTTCCTTTTTAGAATTGAAACCTTACCTTTCATGCTTTTCATATTGTCCTTTATCTTCTCATTAAGAAAGGTTTATTACAACGCCCGATAATGTTCCTTGAGATAGGCATCTACCCAATCATAATAAGCTTCCATCTCGGAAACATCATTATTGCTACGAAGCTTAGATAGGGCCGCCTCACCTTGTCGGATCACCTCTTCTTCAAGTGGAAGAATCTTTTGGTAAATGCCTGTCCCTTGCTTGTTAAAGAGAACTGCAATATTGCAGTAATCACGAACATTGCCACGTTTTAAAGAGAACGCCCTCGATTTCAATGCCAAAGCTTGCTCACAGAGCCAAGAGTGGCCTGTTCCATCGTTAGTGACCATGGCTGGCAACTTCCCCGACGGGGTGATTACCAAAGGCATTGCAACGGCTGTCAAGGGCCAACCCATGATGGTCCAGCTGACCGTATTCAGCGGAGACTCGTCTGGCTTCACACCTTGCACAAGAATGACCGATGCCGTGCTATATCGGACGGTGTAATCCGCAAAGGGGAAAAATGTGGTATCCGCTTCTGTGGCCGGCATGAAATCATAAATGTTCATCTTGGTCAGGCCATGGGTCATATAACGGGGAATATGGGTCACAAGGTAATCATGATCCAGATGACCTTCCGCACAAGCCACTTTCATGAAATCGGTGATGGCATAGTAGCGTTCCACACCGACATCAAGCTTATGGTTGCCTGTGGTACCGAAGTTGGTGCGCATCAGGTAGCCGTCGGGAGCCACTAAAGTGTCATTGACATCGAACTTCACAAAACTGTAGTTGCCGGTCTCGTAATAGGCGCAACCGCCTTGGGCATCAAGCACTGCGAAGTTGGAATTGACATCCATCGGCTTCTTGACGGTATCGATCAGGCATTCAAAGTCCGCCAAAGTAGCACAGAGTCCTAGGGCCTTGCGCATCAGGATGCCATCGCCATCGGTGTCGCCACCGTTGCCGTTGAGGTTATAGGCTGCCGTATTGACAATGGCAAAGCCCGCCTCGTTATGGCCTCCCCAGACATTGACCGGAGTAGTGTCTTCAGCATTCACCAGACCCAGATAACGGTAGCGAGGGCCTTGGACCACGACGGTCATGTTGCTCAAGGATTTGGTGTCCCGGTTCTTGTAAATCAACGGGCGTCCGTCCTTGGTGACACGACCCGAAACAATGATTGAGGTGCAGGCACTCGATGGCCGAACCCCTGTTATGATAAAGGCCAAGGTGATCAAAGCCAATAAAAGCTTTCTCATGGCCTTGCAAAATTAATCCAGCACGTGCTGATAGAACGTCCCCTCCTGGAAGTGCTGGAGACCTTCCTTCAAGAAGTTTACGAAGGCATCCTTGTCCAGGTCGTAGGCCCTGGGCTTCATCAGCAGGTTGCCATTATGATCCATGAGACAGTAGTAAGGCTGCGCATTGGTGCCGAACTTGGCAATCTGGAAGTCGGCCCACTTGCGCCCGATAGTCTTTTTCTCTTTGCCATCGTAGGTCGAGGTGTACCATTCCTCTTTCGGCAGAGAGGTCTTGTCGTCAACATACAAGGCGCAGATCACGAACTCGTTGCGCAGCATATCCTTGACCCTCGGGTCACTCCACACGTTGGCTTCCATCTCACGGCAGTTCACGCAACCGTGACCAGTGAAGTCGATGAAGATCGGCTTGTTTTGGGCTTTGGCGCAGGCCAGCGCTTGTTCATAGTCGAAATAGCCCCTAAGGTTATGCGCCAGATGGAAGAGGTCGGCATATTTGGGGTCTTCACACTGCACGTCGACATGGGCTATTTGACTTTCCTGAGGGGCCACTGCCATATTGGCGAACTTGGCGTCCACATATTCGATGACCTTCTCGCTGTTCTCCTCGATGATGCGGTTCAAGTCGAAGTCGAGGGTCTGCTTAGGCGGCAGATAGCCGGAGAGCGCTTTCAGCGGGGCACCCCACATGCCAGG
>JAILBC010000152.1 GCA_024681295.1 Bacteroidales bacterium | reverse complement strand
TTAATAATAATTGATAGAAAGGCTATTATGCATCACAGCCTCTTCGGTAGGCTTTCTTCCAAGCTTTGGCGTCCCTCCACCCAGTCGTCCACCCGCATCCCCTGCATGCATGGGAATGATATATATTGCGCATATATATTCCATTCGTTCTGCTCACCACCATATCTGCTCACCGTTTTCGTAGGTGAACAGGCGTTCCTCCTTGCCTTTGGTCAGGTCGTGAAGGATATATAGTCCGCCTGCGGGCACATGGTGAATGGTGAGGTGGTCGCCTGTGGCTACCATCCGCTCCACTTCGTTCCACTGACAGTTGTCCCAATAGCATAGGGCATAGAGATCGCCCTTCTCGATGGTGTTGCCGTCGTTACGGGCTATGAAACGGATGCGACCAACGGTGGAGGGCCTACTGAGTTGCAGGCCTACCCACTGACCGTCGGCTCCAAGGGCTTGGAAGCCGGTGAGGATATCGCCGTCGAAAACGGTCTCCTTGGTCTTCTTCGGCTCTCCTTGGGTGCCAATGATCCTTCCCGTGAGCTTGTTACCGTTCTTGTCGAAGAAGGCGAGCTCGTTGATGTTGCCATGCGAACCTTCGGGTCCTAAATAACGGAGATACTGGTAGGCTTGGGCATCGTTAACGGGGATGTCGTACCAGTTGCCGTTGGTTACGCCTTCGAACTGGTAGAAATTCGTTACTTGGGAGAAATTCGCATCGTTTGAGCCCTGGAAGAGTCCTCCGCCCATCTTGTAGTTGATGTCGCTGAACTTACCAAGGAACGGAAATTTACGATTGAGCACCATGGTAACTGACTTGTCTTTTGAGACGCTGATATCGGTCACGGAGCCATCACCTGCAACCAGGAACGGATCCCCGAAGGGTTGCATGCCGCGTTCATCGCAAATGGCGGCCATATAGACTATGTCGGGACCCATGCAACTGAACGTGACCTTTCCGTTCTTGATTCTGCCGTAATATACGGGTACCCAGTTGGCATTGTCGAAAACACAGATATAGGCTACCTTCTTATCTGAATAGGCTTCGGGTACGGGGCGTTCCACATCTACAGGATTGTCGTAATACTCATCGGTGACATCGATGATGTTGAGCGACCGGAACAGGGAGGGAACGTATTTTTCATGGGCAAAGGCTTCGGCCATGTCTCTGTTCAGACTGAAACGGCGGCGGAACACTTTTGCCTTGCTGTAGGAATATGAATAGTGGGCGGTGTCGCCGGGAACGCTACCCATGAAGAAGGGGGTTGAACGACCGTCGGGATTGATGATGACATTCCAGGTGTGGCCCTGACTGCGGTTGCCCCAGTTGGGGGTGAAGTCGATGGCGGAGGGGATGCCTAAGCTGCGGCACAGATAGACGGCGAAGCTGCCTTCCTCGCGACAGTTGCCGGAGAGACCTCTCAACAAGGTGGTTCCTCTTGGCATGAGTCCGCTCTTGTTGTCATACCATTCAAACATGGTGTTGACATCATATACTTTCATGGCTTCTGATACGGCTCCACCAAAGGCGTAGATACTCTTGCCGCCGCGCCGCTTGCCTTGTTCTTCTATCAGCCAGTGCTGGGAATCGGAGTGTTTGTAGTCATCTACGGTGAGGACTTCTTTCTGACCGCGTCTTACGGCGGTGAGGAACAGGCCGCTGTCCTTGTTCATGATCTTGCAATAGCCGTTACCCAAGGGGATGATCACCCATTTCTGATGGTTGATCTTCACTTTCTGATAGGTCGTTATATAATCATTTTGGACAACCTCGCTACCTGCAGACAACGCAGCGTTGCCTACTTCCATACATAGATCGGTGGTGTCGTTGTGTGCGGAATAGATCTTCCAAATGGGAAAGCCTAAGTAGTCGAGGCGCAGCAGCTGGGTGGTGTCGTTGGCCGACTGCTCCTTGAGCTGCAGCTGACGTTCCTTGGTCTTGCCCCCTAAATCGAAGGTAAGGTATCGGCCTGATTGCTTGTTCTGGATAGTGCAATATCTTTGCGAATAGTCTTTCAATGAGGGGGTATCGATAGTTTCCAACGATGATACGCGCACGTAATCCATACTGAAGGGTTCATCCACACATACTACTGTTAGCTGGTTGTCGCCATGGCTCAGGGTAACATCAAGACCTACGCGATTCTCACGGAATACGGTGTAGTAGTTGGTGGGCTCAAGGGCGAGGGTGCTGACCAGCTGACCGTTGAGGTAGATTGCGGCCTTGGCATGTAACGACTGCACCGAATACTTGAAGAACAGACGTTTGGTGGCGGTGCCGTGCGAAGGAAGGGTGAGCGTAAGACTGTCGTGTGGGGTTGACAGCAATACTATTTTCTTTCCTGAGGCAGCTTCGTTGTCTTTGAGGTTCTTAGGGTTATAAACACCTTTCTCACACTCAATGTCGATGCCACGATTACTCGATACCGTTGAGGTGTAGAGGAAAGGATAGTTCTCTTTAACGTATGAGCGCCATGAGCTGACGGGTTCATTGATGAGCCGGTATGGCAGCACGTAATCGAAAAAGATGGACTCGTCGTATTCTCCCTTCCAGTTCACCTGATGCCACACATCGCAGGCTTCGTTGATCATCTCGATGAGATAATCGGCCTTGAGACTCTTCAGGTCAATAGCAGCTGTAGCCGATGACGAGGGGTTGGAATAGGCTATCTGCTTGAAAACGCTGTCGCGCTGCTCGATGGGATAGCACGAGGAGACGCGGAAGGCGGAATCGGCATACTCGGCAGCATCGCCCATGTTGGAATAGTTATAGGGCATGTTCTCAATGAGGAACTTGGCCGACCGGTATTTCAGCTGATCGGGATCGTCTTTGAAGTGTGAAAGGACTTTCTCCAGTTCAGCCTGATTGTTTCCAGCCAACTGAAGGGCAGAGTCGAGGTTCTTGTTGCATGCCACACATAAAAGGAGGATGACAACAAAGATGTGTTTTCTTGCGTTTTTCATTTTCTTTTCTAAATGTAATATTGTCAACCTATGATTTGTCAGCATTTCCATAAACACCATACGCTCTCCAAGCACCGAGGCAAGATGTTGCCACAGCGACCACAACCAAAGCGGATTTGATTAAAGTTTTCTTGTACATAATTAGTTGATAATAAGTTTTCATGCCTACTCTTTTTGGATTTTCGGCTTCCTCCGTTCATATGTAAGTTTTGCAGTACCTACCTCACGATAAGATGTTGGCAAAATTAAAAAAAACAATCGAAACCGCCAAATATTTTTAATAATTATTTCAAACAAAGCAATAATTTGTTGAAAATGAAACTTTGTCCACAATATGCTCATGGAAAGACAGAATATGAAGGTTTACCTGATAGTGTCTTTAACAGGTATAAAGGTTACGACTTGTTCATTTCAAAGCATGTAATAGAGCAGTTGACATAATATTCCCAACGTGGGAATAATCTTAATTCGACAGCTTGGTAGCAGAATAACCGATTCCGGTAATCGAGTTGATGACTTCCTCATCACTCACAGAACCTTCTATTGCGGTAGTTCCTGCTGTAAGATCAACCTCCACACTGGTAACGCCCTCCAACTGCTGGAGCGCTTTCTCCACATTGGCACGACAATGGTTACACATCATGCCCTCCACTTTGAATAGTCTTTTTTCCATTGTATGATTGTTTTTAGTA
>JAILBC010000149.1 GCA_024681295.1 Bacteroidales bacterium | reverse complement strand
TCGAGGCGGTAGTTCTCGTTGGGGGAGTGGATGGCGTCCTCACCGAGGCCGAAGCCCATGAGGATGGACTTGATGCCCAGCACTCTCTCGAATTCAGAGATGATCGGGATGGAGCCGCCTGAACGCATCGGGATGGGCTGCTTGCCGTAGGTGTCCATGTAAGCGGCCTCGGCAGCTTTGTAGGCCGGCAGGTCGATGGGGCAGCCATAGGCCTGACCGCCGTGCAGCGGGGTGACCTTCACGGTGACGTACTTGGGTGCCTTCTTTTCGAAGTAGTTCTTCACCAGCTTGGCGATCTTCTCGTGGTCCTGGTTAGGCACCAGACGGCAGGAGAGTTTGGCGTAGGCCTTGGAGGGCAACACGGTCTTGCTGCCTTCGCCGGTGTAGCCGCCCCACATACCGCAGAGGTCGAAGGTTGGACGGATGCCGACACGCTCGATCTTGGTGTATCCCTTCTCGCCACGGAGGGCCTTCACGTTGAGGCTTTCCTTATAGGCCTTCTCATCGTAAGGTGCCATGTTTAGCAGTTGGCGCTCCTTGCGCGAGCAGTTGATGACGTCATCGTAGAAATGCGGGATGGTGATGTGGTTGTTCTCATCCATGCAGCCAGCGATCAACTCGCAGAGCGTATTCAGCGGATTGGCTACGCTGCCGCCGAAGATGCCCGAGTGCAGGTCGGCGTTGGGACCGGTGACTTCGATCTCCCAGTAGGCAAGACCACGCAAGCCAGTGGTGATCGAAGGTACGTCTGTGGCGATCATCGAAGTGTCGGAAACCAAGATGACATCGGCCTTCACCAGGTTCTTGTATTTCACGATCCATTTGGCGAGGCTTCCGGAGCCGATCTCCTCTTCACCTTCGAGCATGAACTTCACGTTGCAGGGGAGGGTGCCAGTCTTGACCATGGTCTCGAAGGCCTTGGCGTGCATGAACGACTGCCCTTTGTCGTCGTCGGCGCCACGGGCCCAGATGCGGCCGTTCTTCACCACGGGCTCGAAGGGCTTGGTGTTCCACAACTCGATGGGATCCACAGGCATCACGTCGTAGTGGCCATACACCAGCACAGTGGGCTTCTTCGGGTCGATGATCTTCTCGCCATACACGATGGGGTTGCCGTCGGTAGGCATCACCTCAGCCTTATCGGCGCCAGCCTTCAGCAGGTGCTTGCGCCAGCATTCCGCGCAGCGGATCATGTCAGATTTGTGTTCCGCCTCCGAGCTGATGGAGGGGATGCGAATCAGTTCAAACAATTCCTCAAGGAAACGGTCCTTGTTGTCTTTGATGTACTTGTCGGTTTTTTTCATATTACTAATCTTTTATGGATGATTCAAAACGTTTCAATTCCATGGTTTCTCCATCGAACACGGCATAGGTGAAATCGTAAATCCAGTTGCCTACTACAGTAGTTAAAGCGTGATCGCCTGATTGATATTGCATCGGCTTGTGTTGGTGGCCGAAGACGAAGAAATCGATGGAAGGATCCAAAACCGCTTGCTCTTGGGCGTATTGGTAGAGGCGGGTGTTGGGGACATCGTCGTAATAACCCTTTTCCACCTCGTTTTTCAACTTTTTCAGGCGGTGGTTATGTGACCAGCGAAGGGCCAAACGAACGCCGATGTCTGGATGTATCCAACGGAACAAAAACTGGTTGAACTTGCACGAAAATACTTTCTTCAGGAACTTGTAGCCCTTGTCGCCAGGGCCGTAGCCGTCACCGTGGACCATGAAGAATTTCTTGCCTTTCAGGTTAAAGATTTCTGGCTCACGGTGAAGCTGGATGCCTAGTTCATCGTGCAAATAGCCGAAGCACCACAGGTCGTGGTTGCCGATAAACATGTGGACAGGGATGCCTGAATCAGTGAACTCAGCCAACTTGCCTTGGATTCTGACAAAACCTCTAGGAATCACCGACTTGTATTCGAACCAGAAGTCGAACAGGTCGCCCATCAGGAACAACTCCTCGCAGTCTGCCTTGATGGAGTCGAGAAACCGCAACAGTTTCAACTCGCGCTCATGGCTGTCCTCAAGCGTGGGGATGCCCAGATGGAAGTCGGTGACGAAATAAACGGCCATCAGAACTGGATTTCGGTGCTGCGGCGGATGAGCTCGGTGATGAGGGTGATGAGCTTGGGCTCGACGGCGTTGACGGCTTTGATCACCTCCTCATGCGTGATGGTGCTGGTGTGGTTCATACCGTAGATGTTGCCCATGTCGGAGACAATGCTCAGACCGAACACCGGCAATTTGCCTTGGCGTGCCACGATGACCTCGGGGGTAGTGGACATGCCGATGGTGTCGGCGCCGATGATGCGGAAGTAACGGCACTCGGCGGGTGTCTCGTAGGTGGGGCCGGTTGTGGAGCAATATACGCCGTGCTGCACCCAGATGTTTTTGGCCATGGCAATCTCATCGGCCAGCTTGATCAAGCGTTTGTCGTAAGGCTCGCTCATGTCGGGAAAGCGCTCACCGAAACGGTCGTCGTGCGGGCCAATCAGGGGATTGGGCATAGCGTGGATCTGGTCGGTGATGATCATAATGTCGCCCACATGGAAATCCGGGTTAAGTCCGCCAGCGGCGTTGCTGAGGATGAGGAACTGGATGCCCAGTTGCATCATCAAGCGGATAGGGAAGACGACGACATCCATCGGATAGCCCTCATAATAGTGGAAGCGGCCTTGCATGGCGATGACCTTACGCCCAGCGATGGTGCCAAACAGCAACTGTCCCTGGTGACCTTTAACAGTGGAGACAGGGAAGTTGGGGATTTCCGTATAGGGGAGGGCATATTCCACGGTGATGCCGTTGGCCAAACCGCCTAGTCCGGAACCTAGAACAACGCCGACTTCAGGCTTGAACCCGTTGGTTTTCAAGTTGATGTAATCAACTGTAGTGAGCATTTTTTCGTACATAATTCAATATTTCTTCATTAAACTTTTCTTCTTGATCAATCTTGACGCTGATGGGCGCCACAAACAATGGCACCGCATCAAACTGACAAAGATAAGGAGAATTTATGAAACGCGCCAAATCTTTTTCGGTGGTGACGACGATTTTCTTCTCTCCTTTAAGCTGCTCGACCTTCTCTAGGATATGTTTTACATCAGTATCGTTATAAGGATGATGGTCGGCAAATTTCAGCACTTCCACCTGTTGGTAATGTCGTTTCAGTTCCTCCATCAAGCCTTGGGGACGGGCGATGCCGCAGAACAGTAGCACGGATTCAGCCTCCTCAGGATCAAGCGTCATGGCGGCTTCGTTAATGGCTTTCAAAGGCTCATAGACGATTGAGGAGAAAAATACTTTTTGCTGGGGCAGGGGACTTAATTGGCCGATAATCTCCGCTTTTTCCAATTCATCCAATTGTTCAGGAGCCTTGCTGATCACAATGATATCTGCTCTTCGAGCGGCTGACTTAACATCACGCAAGGTACCTGAAGGGAACAGGAAGTCGTTGCAATAGAGTTTGTCGTAAGCCGTCAAGAGGATGTTGAGTCCTGCCTGGGTGCTACGATGTTGAAAAGCGTCATCTAACAGATATACCTCTGACGGACGATCCATGGTGTCCATCAGTTCAATGGCGCGGTTGCGGTTTTCGTCCACGGCCACCATTACGTTGCTGAGCTTACTGACGTACTGCATGGGTTCGTCACCAACGGTCTCGGCGTTGCAACTTCCATTGGCCAGCTGGAATCCTTTGGTCTTGCGTCCGTAACCCCGGCTAACGATACATACCCGGTATGTTCCTGAAAGCAAATTGGCCAGATATTCCACATGTGGAGTCTTTCCTGTGCCGCCCAGCGCCAAGTTGCCCACACAAATCACGGGCATATCGTGTTTTTTCGTTTTCAAGATATGCCAGTCATACAGTTTGTGCCTGATTTTCAGGATGATATAATAGAAAAACGCTATGGGCAGCAGTAAAATTCTCATATTGGGGTCAAAAGTAAAAATTTTTCTCTAATTTTGATGCCCTAAATTACGAAAAATATGACCGTTAAAGATATCATGTCCTGCATTACGGAGATCGCGCCGTTACAATGGCAGGAGCATTACGACAACGCTGGCATCCAAGTGGGCGACCTCAACGCAGAGGTACGTAAAACGCTGATTTGTCTTGATATTACGGAAGAGATTGTGGATGAAGCTGTTGCCAAAAACTGTGACTTGATCGTCAGCCATCATCCTTTAATCTTTCACGGGCTGAAACATTTGACTTCCGACACTTATATCGAGAGGGCGGTACGAAAAGCCATCAAGCACGATGTCACTATGATTTCGATGCACACTAACCTCGATAACAGCTATTTTGGGGTAAGCCGTATGTTGGCTGATAAGCTGGGCCTCAAAAAACTGCATCTCTTACAGCCCTCCCAAGCTGAGCCCGAGATCTGCGGCGCTGGCATGATCGGTGAATTTCCAACATCGATGGGAGAATTGGATTTCTTGAATTTGGTTGCCGAAACCATCGGTTCGCCCTGTCTGAGACACTCCGCTTTAAGAGGCCGTCAAATCACCAAAGTCGCTTTGTGCGGTGGTTCAGGCACCCCTTTTATGTCCGACGCCCTTCGCCAAAAAGCCGATGCCTACCTCACGGCCGACATCAAATATCACGATTTTTTTGTGCCTGAAGACAAGATTTTGCTAGTCGACGGAGGCCATTTTGAAACGGAACAATTCACTAAACAATTAATTAAGGAACTTATTCAGAAAAAAATTCCTACCTTTGCAGCCGAAATCGCCGAAACCAATACCAACGCGGTTCATTATTTTTGCAAGAAATAAAAAACATACATACTATGGCAGAGAAAAAACCTAAGACCGAAAAAGCGGAAAAGACTGAAAAAACCGCTAAGGCCACGAAGACTACCAAAACTACCACCGAGAAGGCTCCCAAGACCGTAAAGGCCAAAGAAGAAGAAAAGAAAGAAGTCAAAAAAGAGGTGGCCGAGAAGGCGCCTGTGAAGGCCCCGAAAGCCGAAAAGACTACGAAAGCTGAAGCTAAAGTCGAAGAAGCTCCAATCGTTGAAGAAACTACAGTAGTCGAAGAGACTCCAAAAGCTGAAGAAGCTCCTAAAGCTGAAGCCAAAGCAGAGAAGGCACCCAAGAAAGCGGTGACCCCCGAAGAACAGGTGGAAATCAGCATCGAGCAGAAGCTTGAGGCACTGTATACCTTGCAACAGGTGGACTCCAAGATCGATAAGATTCGCGCCTACCGCGGTGAGCTGCCTCTGGAGGTTCAGGATCTGGAAGACGAAGTCGCCGGTCTTGAAACCCGTATCGCCAAGTTCCAAGAGGAAGTCAAGAAACACGCAACGGACATTGCCAACTACAAGATCAAGATCAAAGAGGCCGAGGCCATGATCAAGAAGTACGAGGAACAGCAGAACAACGTCCGTAACAACCGTGAGTACGACTCCATCAGCAAGGAGATCGAATACCAACAACTCGACATCCAGCTCAGTGAGAAACGCATCCGCGAAGCCACGGCTAAGACGGAAGAGATCAATGCTAAGATTGCTGCCGCAGAGCAACGTCTTGAAGAGCGCAAACAAGACCTCACCGTCAAGAAAGAAGAGCTCCAGTCGATTGTAGAGGATACCCAGAAAGAAGAAGAAGCCCTGCTGCAACGCTCTTCAGTATGCGAAGGACTGATCGAGGAACGTCTTCTGGTGGCCTACAAGCGTATCCGCAAGAACGCCCGCAACGGTCTCGCCGTGGTGGGTATCGACCGCGATGCTTGTGGCGGCTGCTTCAACAAGGTTCCTCCGCAACACCAACTCGACATCTGCTCGCACAAGAAAATCATTGTGTGCGAATATTGTGGACGTATCCTGGTCGACAAGGCCATTATCGAAAAATACAAGGGATAATCATAGTTTCATCTTCATGGTGACGACCAGTTTGTTGCGCCACTGGCGCTGAACGATGTCATCAACGATACACTCCCCGTCAACGTAACACTGATAGGGAGTGTATTTTTGTAAGTTGCTGCCAAGCTCATAGGCGAAATCCCAGGCGATGACGTCATCCAAAGTGATGTACCCCAAGCCCAAGGCCAACTTTTGTGCACTCCCGTTTTTAACGCCAAAACCGTAAGGACTACCATAGTAGGCACCACCACATCTGACGAAGTATTGCCGGATGCGCCATTCCATGCCAACCCTGACGTTGAGGCTGGGCTTGAGGAACTCCTTGATGTTACTGTTGGCCTGTTCGAAACCATCGCCGACGAACTTCGAAGTGCTGTAGTCCAGATAATCCACGTCAGCAGTGATCATCCCCCTGGAGGGGAAGAGGAAAGCCAAACTCCCCGTGAAAGAGTGAGGCGTGCGGAATTCATAAGTCTGATAGAGGGTCGGGGATAAATATTTGTGGTAGCCGTTGGAGAGCTTTGTGGCGGTCTCGGTTGCCCATACCTCGCCGATGTTGCTACGGGTACGGGAGTGCCAGGCGGCACCAAATCGGATCCATTCGGCAGGATAGTAGATGAAGCCGCAATTGAAGTTGACGCCCCAGGCAGTGTCGGCCAGGTCCTCTTGGTGCGTCCAGTTGTCGAAACTGCCATCAAGGCCGGTCTCCGTATAATTGCGTTGGCTGATCCTCTTGAGGTGAGTAATCCCCACGCTGGTGCCGATAAACAATTTGTCATAATAGTTGCCTGCCCAGGCGACGGTCCATTCTTCTGAACGACCTTTGCATGTCACGGCTTCTTTTTGGTTGACGTTGCCAGGAGGCACGGGACTGTCGAAGAAATAATGCCCTGCTGTGTCGACGTAACGGTCAATGAGGTAGGTCTCCCAGGCAGGATGAAGGTCGTAGGGATAATAGTCGGCGAAATAGTTGCCGGGGTTGGTGTAGGGTGTCAAAATCTCATCGATGCCGTTGACGACTTGAAGGTAGGAGTCGACCATGGAGCTATTGGGGTTGACGCCTTGGGCCATCGTTCGATAGTTGAAGTCGTTGGTACGGGTGAGTCCAAGGGCTAGCTGAGAATAGCGTAGGGGCTTGTAGTTGCTGACTTCGCCACCCATCACGAGGCCGACGTTGGGGATGGAGAGCCTCATCCTTTGGTCTCCCTCGCTGTTGCCGTAATAAATAGAAGTGGTGTTGACATTTTGAAGCCCCGTGGAGAAGGTGAACTCCGAGCCTCGGTACAGGCCGAGTCCTGCTGGGTTGATGCACATGGCGGTGATGTCGCCTCCCATGGCTCCCGTGGCACCTCCCATGGCCATGCTTCTGGCAGTGCCCTCGTAACGAATCTGGGTGTTGTAGATGGCGTCTTCGAGTCCCTGGGCCTGGAGTCCCAAGGAAAGAAGCAGCAGTGGTATAATGAGTTTAAATGTGCTTTTCATAATAAAAAAAGGACTATCTTCGGTTTGCAAAGATAGTCCTTTTTTCGAGTTGGTTCAAATTCTTTTAGCGTCTTCCGCCGCCACCGCCTCCGCGACTTCCGCCGCTGCTGCTGTGACCTCCGCCACTGCTGTGGCTGCTACCGCTACTGTGGCTTCCGCCTCCGCTGCTGCGACTACCACCGCTGTAGCTGCTACCGCTTGAACTGCTTCTGGAGGAAGAGCTGCTGTGGCTGTAGGTGCCGCTTGAACTGCTTCTTGAAGAGGAGCTGCTGCTGCGGTTGTAGCCTCCGCTGGATGAGCTGTGGCTGGGAGTGGACTGCGGGCGTACGTATTCAGAGCTGGAGCGCGACTGGCGATTGTCGGACGGGGAAGTGTAGGGCTTGCGGGCCGAAGTGGTGTTGCTTCCCGAGCTGCTAGCTGACGAGGGACGGCTGGTGGTTGAAGAAGGACGTGTCGTTGATGAGGTTGAAGAAGGACGCTCGCTCGTTGAGGCAGGCCGCTGTGACGCTGAAGCTGAAACAGGACGGTTGGCTGTGGTGGGACGGCTTGTCGTTGTCGGCCTTGCGCTTGTCGTGGTCGTCGGACGAGACGAGGAGGTCGAGGATGGACGCACGTTGTTGGTGGTAGTGCTTACGCGGCTTGAAGAAGCGCCAGCGGTTCTTGTCGTGCTGGGGTTCGGGGTGCGGGAGCTCAGCGATCCGGCGGTGTTGTTGCGACGCACAGAGGCGACGTAGTTGCTGAAATCGTTATGCCCTCCACCGTAGCCGGGACCATCGTGGCCGGGGCCATGACCATGACCGTGGCCGTGGCCGAAGTGATGGTGATGGTGGTGGTGATGATACCAAGGATGATACCAGTAGTAGTCGTAGTACCAGCTCCAGTGGTAGCCGTACCAATAGTAGGGACGATACCAGTAGTAGTCATAGTACCAGGGATTGTAATAGCCGTAATAATAAGGATAGTAATAGCTGTAGTGGTACGGGTAGAAGCCCCAGTTCCAAGCGTCGCCTACATAGACGTATGTGGTGCCGCCGCTATTGCCGCCAGTGTAATAATCATCGTAATAATCCATGGTGGAGCTGGCTCCAGTGCCGAAACGCTTGACGCGGGCTGCGAAGTCTTCGTCGTAATAGGTTTCGGTGGTGGTGTAAACCACACCGTTCGTGTCGGTCACCGTCTCAGTAGTCTGATACACGGGCTGGACGTTGGGCTGGTAGTTCTTGCTGTCGGAATAATACGCCTGATAGTCGTAGGTGGCATTGCTGCTGATGCCAGATGTGGAGTTGCCGCTGTTTCCAGTGTGCTGTCTGCCTGCATGGTTGTATGGCGAGTAATAGGTGTCGTCGTAAGCCATCTTCTTGTTGGAGGAGCAGCCAACGGCGATAAGGCCTGCCATCAATACCGTAATTATTCTAATTGCTTTCATTTTGTTATGTATTTTGATTTAATTTCCTATTTTTGCAATCTCAAAAACGCGTCAAATCATACAAATATTATACCAAGATGGCAAAAGAACTAACAACCCGTAAAGAAAATTACTCGCAATGGTACAACGACCTTGTGGTGAAGGCCGATTTGGCGGAACAGTCCGCCGTGAGAGGATGCATGGTCATCAAGCCCTACGGCTATGCAATCTGGGAGTTTATGCACGATGCCTTGGACAAGATGTTCAAGGAGACCGGTCACGTGAACGCCTACTTCCCGCTGTTCATCCCCAAGAGTTTCTTCAGCCGTGAGGCCGACCATGTGGAAGGCTTCGCCAAGGAATGCGCCGTGGTGACACACCACCGCCTGATGAACGACCCCAACGGCAACGGCGTGGTGGTCGATCCCTCCGCCAAGTTGGAAGAGGAACTCATTGTACGCCCCACCTCTGAGACGATCATCTGGGACACTTACCGCAATTGGGTGAAGAGCTACCGCGACCTTCCCATCCTTTGCAACCAGTGGGCCAATGTGGTGCGCTGGGAGATGCGTACCCGTCTGTTCCTTCGCACGGCCGAGTTCCTGTGGCAAGAAGGCCATACCGCTCACGCCACCATGGAAGAGGCCGAGGAAGAAGCCAAGAAGATGCTCGGTGTTTACACCGATTTTGCCGAGAAATACCTAGCCATTCCCGTTTATCAAGGCGTGAAGTCGGCCAATGAACGTTTCGCAGGTGCCCTTAACACCTATTGCATCGAAGCCATGATGCAGGATGGCAAGGCCTTGCAGGCTGGCACTTCGCACTTCCTGGGTCAGAACTTTGCCAAGGCCTTCGACGTGAAGTTCCTCAACAAGGAAAACAAACTCGAATACGTGTGGGCTACCTCTTGGGGCGTATCCACCCGACTGATGGGCGCACTCATCATGTCGCACTCCGACGACGACGGCCTGGTGCTGCCTCCCAAGATTGCCCCGATACAAGTGGTTATCGTACCGATTTACAAGAACGACGAGGAGAAAGCACAGACCTTTGCCCGTTGTGAAGAGATGAAGCAAAAGCTTATCGCCGCTGGCCTCCGCGTGAAGTTCGACGACCGCGACACCCAGAAGCCGGGCTTCAAGTTCCACGAGTGGGAACTCAAGGGCGTGCCGGTACGTCTAGTGGTCGGTCCTCGCGACGTGAGCAACAACACCGTTGAAGTGGCTCGTCGCGACACCATGACCAAGGAATCGGGTTCTTACGAAGGCATTGTGGAGAAGGTGCTTGGCCTGATGGACGAGATTCAGGTGAATCTGTATCAGAAGGCCCTGAAATACCGTAACGACAACACCTACGACGTTAATACTTGGGATGAGTTCAAAGCCCAGATCGAGAAAGGCGGCTTCGTGCATGCCTTCTGGGATGGCACCACCGAGACTGAGCTGAAGATTAAAGAAGAGACGAAGGCTACCCTGCGTTTCATCCCGCTTGATGTCAAGGAAGAAGAGGGCGTGGACGTGTATTCGGGCAAGCCGGCCAAGATGCGCGTTTACTTCGCTAAGGCTTATTGACTTATTCGCGTTCCATCACCAAACCCGGTCTTTCGCTGTCGTAGGTCCATGGATCGAGGTATTCGCCATTGTAGTGGATGACCTCGGGACATACAATTCTCTTGACGATGGAATCGGGCTGGTGAAGTGTGTCGTTCCAAAAGTGTTCGACCTTTGTTGTGTAGTATTTCAAGAAGTGAACCTCGCCGAGATTACCGTTTTTTATGTCCAGCAGGTGATAAGCCCGAGTTTTGATGACGTTAGTACTGTATGTTGTAACGTAATAAATATGCGTGTTTAATCCTTTGCTGTTGATGATTCCGTGGCAGTCATAGTCGGCGTAGGCCGAGGCCAGCGTGGCTTGACCCTTGATGTTGAGTGTTGATGTGCCATGAATATATTTGGTGATTATCTTATAGCAACTAATCAGCACGTTGAAGTTACCTGATCCACCTTCCACTTCGAGGATCAGGTTGGGTGCCAGCGAGTCCCATTCGATGGTGTCGCTGGTAAAATGGGTTTGGATATTGTAGCCTCGCAGGGTGTCGGTGCGGATGTTCGGGGCGTTGGAGTGGAAGATGAGCTTATAAAGCGTGTCGTAATAAACCGTCATCTGTGGGGTATGGCTGTAAGGCCTGAAGTTGTTGTAGGCGTTGTCGTTGGTGATGATGAGCTTTGTGAATTTTAACGTGTCGCCGGCCTCGGTATCGAGGTGATCTTCAGTCACTGCGTTGATGCCGTCAAAAAGGTTTTCCCCTGTTTTTAAACGGATGGTACCAGCGGCGGTGTCGGCGGTACAATGTTTCAGAATCACGTCAATATCGTCGCGGATCTCGATGACCTGGAACGGTTCAACGGGGGGGAGCAGGTCGTCCTTGATGTCGCCGATGCCAATCTTGTGGCACGAGCAAAGCAGCAGGCTAATGTAGGCCAGGAGGATGGTGACGAGTGCCTTTTTCATGGTTCATATAGTATTTTTGATTGAAACGGTAGCCTAAACCGAAGCAGAGGAAGTCGGCCCTGCCAAAATGGGTCATCAGGCCAAGGTGGGCGTAGATGTTGTCATAGATTTGGTAACGTGCGGTGACTTTCTGGTAGATATTGCCCTTGCTGAGGGGAATGTCGTTGTATTTCAAGTGCCAACCGAACTCGAAGTAGTACGAGAGCCGGTTCATGGTCATGACGTAACATAGGTTGAAATTGAGTCGGGTCAGTTGTAGATTGTTTTGGATGTCGAGGGTATCATATCCAGGCAGCGTCTGATCCGAAAGGTCGAGAACCGCTGCCAATCCCAATCCAGCGCGACTGTATTGGGTGAACTGGGCGAGAAGATAGGCGGAGAGGTCGTGGACATGATAATAATGGGTGGAGTCGCCGCCTAGGGTTTGCGAAACGTTCTTGAAGCCTATTCCATAGTCCAGGTCGAGGCTGAGCCAATGCTTATGGTCGAATTCAAAGGGTTTGTATTCGGGACGCAGGGTAGGGGTCAGGTTGACCCGTGGGGGCCTGAGGTAATAGGCGAGGCCCAGGGCACCACTAAAGGTGTTCAGTCCGTAGTTGGGAAGTTTGGTGGAACCGTTGGAAAAGTGGGTGAGGCCGAATGATGCCACGCTCATCAGCCGAGGTGTGAGGCGTTGCCGGTACTCGAACGAGAGGTTGACGGCGGCGTTCAGATGCGACCCGATGGCGAAATTCTGATAGTTGTCGAAATTGTCGAAACACTTGGTCAGGAAGCCCAATCCAGCGCCCAACTTGAAGGTCAACTGGCTATCTTCATTGGGGTTCAAAGGATAGTTGATGAAGGGATAAAGGGCATACACGCTCCCTAGAGCGTCGCCCACTTCAGGATTGTGCTCGAAGTTGAACCCGAAGTTGGCATGGTAGAAGGTGACACCGATATAGGGGTAGTTGTAGACTGGTTCCCAATGGCTTCGACCGAAGGTGCTCTGGTAGATGGATGCCTCGATGGCGGGGTATAGGGCGTTGAACCGCTGCATCTCGAAATGATGATGCCAGAAAATTCCGCCGTGCACACGGGCCTCTACCATGAGGTTGTTGCTCGAGAGCCAGGGATGGTCCTGCCCCTTGACGAAAGTGCAGCAGAGCAACATCGCCAACAACAATAGCACCTTATGTTTTTTTCGGCATTTCATCTTGAACAAAACTGCAAAATTAGGCATTTTATTTTTGAAATGCGTATTTTTGCAGCCTAAAACCTACTATTATGGACGAACGTCTGGAAGCATTCAAACGTCTTTTGGATATCATGGACAAGGTCAGGGCTGGATGCCCGTGGGACAGTACGCAGACCATCGAGAGCCTGCGCCATCTGACTATTGAGGAGACTTTTGAACTAAGCGAGGCCATTTTGGCCGATGATCTCAACGAGGTGAAAAAGGAATTGGGCGATCTGATGCTGCATTTGGTGTTTTACGCCAAGATCGGAAGCGAGAAGGGTGCCTTTGATATCACTGATGTGCTCAACGGCATCTGCGACAAGATGGTGGTGCGCCACCCCCATATCTTCGGCAACGAAAAGGTGGAGAATGCCGAGCAGGTGGAACAGAACTGGGAGAAGATCAAGCTGGAACGGGAGCATAATCGTAGCGTGTTGGGCGGCGTGCCCAATGGTCTGCCTTCACTTCTGAAGGCCTATAGGATGCACCAGAAGACCGCCGGTGTAGGCTTCAAATGGCCCAGCGCCGAGGCAGCTTGGGGCAAGGTGGAAGAAGAAAAGAAAGAATTGTTTGCTGAATTGGAGAAGCCCGACAACCACGAAAACATTGAGGCAGAATACGGCGACTTGTTGTTTGCCCTTGCGGCATACGGAATTTATATAGGTGTGAACCCTGACGATGCCTTGGAAAAAACCAACAAGAAATTTCGCGAACGCTTTACCCACGTGGAGCAACGTGCCCGAGAACAGGGCAAAGGCGTGCAGCACCTGAGCCTTGAGGAGATGATCGAATACTGGAAAGAGGCGAAGATAAAAGATTAGAGATAAAAGATAAAAGTTGCAAAAAACATTCACTTATTTGAAAAATTATTATATTTGTAGCCCGAAAAATGAATTGAATTAACATCTTAAAATCATTTATTATTAACTAAATCATTCATTATGAAAAAGTTATCTTTACTCATTGCGATGATTGCCTTGGTTTGCGGCAATGCTTTCGCTCAGATGAGCTACGATTTTAACGACGGCGTGGCCGGCGCTAAGATTGCTCAGACCTATGGTATGCCTTGGACTACTTGGACCAACAATCCTGGCAGTGCCGAAGACGGTGTCTTTGATGAGGCTGGTGGCTCAATGGCTGCTCACTTCACCTATGGCAACGACCAGATTCTTTACCTGGGCGACCACGAAGTCGGTGTGTACGACCTCGAATTTGATGCCTATGTCCCGAATGGCAAGAACGGTTACTTCAACGTGCTGCACCATTTCGATGGACAAAACAGCAACAACTGCATTTGGGCCATTCAGGTCTACATGCATGAAACCAACGATGGTCAGAACTCCACCAGCGCTCCCGGCCACGGCACTGTGCATGCTGGTAGCAACGGTACTGCCGACCTTCCTTGCGTTTACGATCAGTGGATGCACTTCCGCGTCCATGTCGATGCCGACAACGACCTTGCCCAACTTTATTTCAATGTGGTTGGCGAACCCGAAGTGATGTATGCTGAATGGCAGTGGAGCTTGGACAGCTTTGGTGAGAACACCACCAACCGTATCCTCGCTGCCATGGACTTCTTCCCGCCTGAGAATGCCGCTACCTCTGAGTATTACATCGACAACCTCACCGTCACGCTCCAAAGCAACGACGAAGAGCTGATCTACGATCCTTTCGAGGACTACACTGTGGGTAACAAGATCGCCACTGAGGCTCTTGCTGCCGGTCACGACTGGTGGACCACCTGGAGCAACGCTCCCGGCGGTTCTGAAGACGGCGTTGTTGCCGATCTCGATGGCAACAAGTGCGGTTACCTCACCTATGGTACCGACCAGGTCATCCTCCTCGGCGATGCCGACAATGGTAACTACGACCTTGAATTCGACATCTACGTTCCTGAAGGAAAGAACGGTTACTTCAACGTGCTGCACCACTTCGCTGGCACCAACAGCACCTGGGCCATGCAGTGCTACCTCCACCTGACCAACGACGGCCAGAACTCCACCAGCGCTCCCGGTCACGGTACCATCCACGCCGGTAGCAACGGCACCGCCGACATCGAATGCGTCTACGATGCTTGGATGCACTTCCGCCTGAACATCGACACCGACACCGACGAAGCCAACTACTACTACACCGCTCCTGGTGGTGAAGAACAACTTGTCTGCACCTGGCAGTGGAGCTTGGACAGCTTTGGCGCCAACACCGTTGGACGTACCCTCGCTGCTATGGACTTCTTCCCGCCTGAGAACGCCGCTACTTCTGAGTTCTATGTCGACAACTTCAAACTCACCAAGATTGGTGGCGAATCCGCTCCGGTAATCAGCTTTGATACTGAAGAGATTGTTATGGAACTTCAGGAAGATGATATGGAAACTGAAGAGATTGTCATCGAAAACAGCGGTAACTCCATCGGTGACTGGTCTGGCTGGGTCGACTTCGGCGAAGGCGGCACTGGTTCTCAGACCGCTCAACTCTACTATCATGACAACAATCCTGACGCTGCTAGTGGTATTGGTTCATCCGATGCATACAGCCGTGAATTCGGTATCCGTCTGCCTGCCACTGCTTACGCTGGCTCCGCTATGGGTATGAAGATCACCTCAGCTCAGTTCTATGTCAATAGCTATACCGCCACTGACTACAACTACGTCTTCCGCGTCTATGGTCAAGGCCTCCACAACCAGCCTGGTGAACTTCTCGCTGAAAAGACCGTCAACACCACGGCCACGCTGCAGTGGATCACCGCTACCTTCGATGAGCCCGTTTATATGACCGGTCAAGCCATGTGGGTAACCGTAGCACTTGAACAGACTGCTGAAGAATATCCTATGACTATGGACTCTGGCGAATATGGTGAAGAACAAGACGGTAACTGGCTCAGCACCAATGGCAACAGCTTCAGCCACTGCTACAGCGCCGGCAACTTCGGCGGTGCATGGATGATCACTGCCAACTGCCAGGGTGCTAAAGTTCCTGCCACTTGGGTTTCCGCCGACAAGAACGAAGGCTCCATCATGGGTGGCCAGTCAGAGACCATCACCCTCACCTTCAACACCATCGGTGTGGAACAGGGCGAATACAGAGCTTACTTTATCATCAACACCAATGATCTCGAGACACCTCATGTTGAGATACCGCTGACCTTGGTTGCCGACTACGATGCCGTTGCCGAAAGCACCGTCAATGGCTATGAGATCTATCCTAACCCCGCCACCACTTCAGTGACCCTGAAGGGTGAAAACCTCAGCACCCTTGCCATCTACAACGTGGCTGGTCAGCTGGTCCGCGTGGTTAACCTCACCGACGTGGTCAACACCATCGAGATGAATGTTGAAGCTGGTATCTACTTCTTCAGCATCTACGACAACAACGGCGGCAACACCGTCCAGCGTGTCGTTATCACCAAATAATCTATAAACTAGATTATTATTATTAAATGTAGAGACGGTGCATGCACCGTCTCTACGTTTTTTTTATATTTGCACCATGAAAGAATTGTTGGTCAGAACGATCTCAGGTGCAGTGCTGGTGGCCCTTATCATCGCCTGCATCTTCATCTCACCGTGGACCTGCTGGGCGCTGGCGCTGTTCATCGTTGGCGTAGGCACCTTCGAGATGAGCCGTCTGATGCATATCCAAAGCCGGTGGCAACTGGTGTTCGGCGAACTGATAGCCCTGGGGGCTTTTGCCGTTGCTTCGTTGGGAATGCTGAGCGATAAACCATTAATGAGTTTGGTGCTTCTGTTTCCCATGTTGCCTTTCCTGTTGGCACTCTTCTCAACGACTGACGATTTCAAATCGATAGCCGCCTTCGACTTTGGCTCGGTGATTCTGCTCAGCTTTCCATGTTTCTTCATGGTATGGCTCCGTGATCTCTATTCGCCAAAGATGCTGATGCTGGTGTTCGTCTTGCTTTGGGCCAACGATACCTTCGCCTATCTCACGGGACGCCTTCTCGGTAAACATAAGCTGTTTCCCCGTATCTCACCTGGAAAGACCATCGAAGGCAGCATTGGAGGATTGGTGTTTACCTTGGCGGGTATTTTGATCTTCAGTCGTTGTGTTGACTGGCTGCCGCTTAAAGCCGCCATCGGCATGGGCGCGATCGCGGTAGTGTTTGGTACATTGGGCGACCTTTGCGAGTCGATGCTGAAACGTCAGGCTGGGGTGAAGGACTCTGGGCGCTTGATTCCAGGCCATGGAGGCATTCTGGATCGCTTTGACTCGGTATTGTTTACAATGCCATTTATTTGCATATATTTGTTGATGTTTTTATGAGACAGATTCACAAAAGAATACATGAAGAAGGGACACGAGCGATTATTGTGGCCCTAGTGCTTGCTGCGTTAATCATCACGGGTCTTAACATCTTGTGGCCCCGTCAAACGATTTGGCATATTCTGGTCTACCTGTTTTTCGCCGTGGTGTTCGTCTTGGTGGTTCGTTTCTTCCGTGTGCCAATTCACCGGAAGACCACTATCTTGGAGAATGCGGTGATTGCTCCTGCCGACGGAATCATATCGGCGGACGAGGTGGTGATGGAGGACGAGTATTTCCACGAACAACGCCGAAAGTTGTCCATCTTCATGTCGATTTACAATGTCCACATCAACTTTTTCCCGTTTGACGGGGTGGTCACCTATTATAAATACCATCCTGGGAAATACCTGGTGGCTTTCAAGCCCAAGTCGTCGGTCGACAACGAGCATAACAGCATCGTCATCCAAGATCATCAGGGTCGTGAGGTGCTGGTGCGTCAGATTGCCGGTTTTGTGGCACGGCGCATCGTGTGCGACTTGGAACCTGGTGATGCCTCTGTGGTGGGCGAGGAGTTCGGCATGATTCGTTTCGGCTCCCGTGTTGACGTGTTCCTCCCTCTCGACGCCGAAGTGAACGTCCATATCGGGCAGGTTGTCCGCACCAAGAGTTCAGTGCTGGCAACGATGAGAGGTTAGAGGATTGAGGTAATATCCGAGAGAGATTTTACTTCGTAAGTGCATTTGCCTTGGGCAGGTTGACCTGTGGCGTTGAAGAAGATCTGGTCGATGCCGGCAGCACGGGCACCGTCAATGTCCACGGCCATTTCGTCACCAATCATCAGGCTTTCTTCAGGGGTGGCTCCCGCTTTTCTTAAGGCATATTGGAAAATCTCGGGGTTGGGTTTTTTCACACCGACCTCCTCTGACACGGTGAGGGTTTCAAAATAAGGCTCCATACCCGAGCCTTCCAATTTGATGTGCTGGATCTCTTGAAAACCGTTGGTAATGAGGTGAAGGTGGTATTTCGGTTTCAGGTATTCGAGCAGTTCCATGGTGCCAGGGACTAGGCGAACAATGCGGGGTGACCAGTAGACGTAGTCTTCACTGAGGTGGTCGGCGAGTGCTACATCATGGATACCGTAGTGTTCCAAAGGCTTCAGGAAACGGGTACGGTTGAGGTCGTCTTTGGTAATCTGGTTGGCGCGATACAATTCCCAGAGTTTTTCGTTTAAGGGATGGTACACCATGTGGAACTCGTGCGCGTTGGGGATGCCAAGATCTTTGAGGTGATATTGGTCATAGATGCGTTCGAAGGCCACCTCGGCGGCAGCGTCGAAGTCCCAGAGGGTCCGGTCGAGATCGAAAAACAGATGTCTATAAGTCTTCTGTCTTCTGCCTTCTGTCTTCTGCCTTCTATTTCTCATTTGTCTTTGCCACTCGAATAGGGCTACGGCAGCGGCATGGCTGACGTTGAGGGAACGGGTGGGGCCGGGAACGGGGATATAGACCACCATCTCGCATTGCTTTAAAAGTTCGTTGCTGAGTCCGTCGCGCTCGCTGCCCACGATGAAGGCCACGTCTTCAGGCAGCTGGGTGTCGTAGATGCAGGTGGCGTTGTCGGCGGTTTCGATGGCTACGATGGTTTTGCCTTGAGGGACGATTTTGTGCAGGTCATTCTCTTCGGTGAAATACCAGCGTATGTTGTCGCGACTAGAGGCGGCGGAGCGGCGTACCTTGCCCAGGCGATGCTCCTCTTCGTTACCAAGGAAGCACACTTCAGTGGCTCCGATGTTGTCTGCCAGGCGAATGAGTGCCCCTAGGTTGTCAGGCGTCATCAAATGGTCGGCGATGAGCATAGGGCGAGGGACACACTGATAGAGGTCCTCCGTGGGGATGCGTTTAAAAAGATCATTGGATTTAAGATAGCTCATTAGGGTCAGGTTGGATTGACGCGAGGTGGGTCACTCGTTGGTTAGGGTATAAAGGAATGCTTTAAGTTGTTGTTTTTCTTCTTCTGTGAGTTGTACGCCGCCTTGCATCACGTGATGCATCAGGGGGCTGATATTGTCGGAGTACTGCACGCCTTCGGAGTAGAAGTCAATGACTTCGTCGAGGGTCGTGAAGCGTCCGTCGTGCATATAGGGCGCCGTGAGGGCGATGTTACGTAGGGTAGGGGCTTTAAAGGTGCCTTCTGTCACGGCATCGAGACCGTTGTTGTAGCGTAGGTTGGTGGTGAACAAGGCGTTGGAACCGCCGCCGTGGCAGTGGAAACAGTCGGCGCCTGTCTCGGTGGTGAAAAGCAGGTAGCCATTCAGCTCGTCTTGGGTGAGTTGCTCTTCGCCGCGCAGGTAGCGGTCGAACTTGCTATTGGCAAAGACGAGGCTGCGCACATACTGGGCGATGGCTTTCTCCACTAGAACGAAGGTGATCTCATTGGTGCCAAAGGCTTTCTTGAACAGTTCAGGATAGGTCTCCGATTGTTGCAGTTGCTTGACCACCTCGGTGGTATCGGTGTTGATCTCTAGAGGGTCGGTATAGGCGGCATAGACCATCTCCTCCAGGGTGGCCACTTGGCTTTCCCAGCCCAGTCCTGTGGTATTCCACGCGAGGTTAATCAAAGGCAGCATAGTATGTTTTGTTCCGAGATGTTCCAAGGTTCCTTGTGGTCCCATCTCAAAACTATGTTCTTTATGATGACACATGGCACAGCTTCTTTCCTCAAAGAACAGTTTCTCACCCAAAGCCACGCCTTCCACCGTCATGGGATTGTCCTCGGGAATGTTGGTCTTACTGGGGAAAAACATCGGTGTGGACAATTCATAGGGCGTGGGCTGGTAACCCTCTTCCGGCTGGGGTTTGCAGGCGACGAGTGCTAATAGCAGCAATGCCAAAAGGGTTGTGCGTCTCATAAGCGCTCCTTGATGCTCTCAATGGTGTTCTTGAAATTCTCCCAGGTCATGAAGTGGGGCTTGGGAGCGGCTTTATGCAGGAGCTCTGCGGTGGTTTTCATGATTTTTTCCATCTGGTTTTCGGGTAGGGTTCTAAATACGTCGTTTCCGTTTTCTTTCAGGAGTTTCTGGGCTTCTTGGTTCTGCATGATGGCGCTGCCGTAGATGTTGAAATCATAGACGTGGGGGCTGCGGAACCAGTTGTTGAGGTTGATGGCCAGACCGAGGGTGTTGCCTTGTTTTTCGGTGATGGTAAGGTCGATGGGTAGCTCAACCGTGAAACTGTTATCGTAAAAAGCAGTGAGGTCGGCGTTTTGTCCTCGACCCAGGTGGATGGCGAGAGGGGCGAGTAGACTGTCGGCAGTGAGGTATTTGCCGTTGAGTTTCATGTAATGATAGCCTCCGCCAAGCTCGTCGGGCCAGAACATGTTGCTCTCCGGAGGGTTATTGAAGCGACCTGACGTGTTGTCGGCGTCGTTCAGTCCGAACGTAAACCGTAAGGTTCGGTAGGTGTTCGCTGGAACGGCCTCCACGTGGAGCGTTTGGCTTTCAGGGAGGTTGGTGTCGACATACCACACATCGGTCAGCGGCGTCCATTGGCCTTGAAGGTCCTCAAGCTCAATATGGGTCATAAACCATTGTACCTCGTTGACCAGATAATGGTTTCCCGCCTCATTCACATAGCATAAGGTGTCGGTGACCAATGGCATGTCGTCGACTTCATGGGCTACAATTAGGGTGAGGTCGCCGTGTTTGTCGTGACCGGTACAGGCAACCATCAGCAGCGCCATCGTCAGAAGCAGGATGGGTCTTGTCTTCATCGTTTTTTTGAAATTCCGCTGCAATGATACAAAAATCCTACCAATTTTGCTTATTTTTGCACATTAAACTATAGTGTTATGGCAGTATTCAAGATTGGCGACAGGGTGAATTTCCTGAACAACGTGGGTGGCGGCATCGTCACCAAAATCATCGACTCGCGTATGGTGATGGTCGAGGTGGAAGACGGCTTCGAACTTCCTACCTTGATTTCGGAGTTGGTGCTTGATGTCCGCAGCCAGCCGTCACGACAACAGCAAATCGTCGACTTGGCACAGCAAGAGATTAAGGAACGAGAGGCTTTGCAACAACAGCAGGAGGAGGAAGCCCGACATGGCGGCCTGCGTCGTTTTGCCAAGGAGGCCGAAAAAGAGGGAGTGTACCTGGCCTTCGTGCCGCATGAGCAGCAATGGCTACTGACCGGCTCTCTGGATGTGATGCTGGTGAACCACACCCCTTACGAGATGCTGTATACCTTTACTATTAAGGAGACCGATAAATTCGTCAATGTGGACTATGGTCAGATGGAGAAGTACGAGAAGGTGGTGGTGGAGACCATATCGCGCGAAGACTTGGAATATTGGTGCAATGGCATCGTGCAGGCCCTCTTTACCAAGGATGAATCTGATATGGCTTTGCTCCCCCTGAACGCTCCTTTCTCCTTGAGGACCAATCGTTTCTTTAAGGAAGGGAGTTACCTAATGTCAGGTATCCTCGGTGAAAAAGCCGTAATGATTTGCCTCTCGGAGTTGGTTGCTTTGAGGAGCGGTGGTACGGACTTGATGAAGATTGCCAAGGAAGGCATCGGCGCTCAGGCACCTAAGAAGGACTTGGTGAAGCAGGAAGCGCCTATCGACAAGCACCGTACTGCCCCAGGCGAGGCTACGGTGGATCTCCATATCGCTGAGCTGGTGGAGAACATTGCGGGCCTCTCGAGCCACGACATGTTCAAAATCCAGATGGACTATTTCCGGAAGATGCTGGAGAGCGCCATCGCTGCCGACTACACCAAGGTGACTTTCATTCATGGCGTGGGCAACGGGGTGTTGAAGAACGCCATCATTGAAGAACTGAAGAAATACAAGAACACTGAAAACAGAATGGCATCTATTGCGAAATTCGGTGTTGGGGCTATTGACGTTGTTATTAAAGACAAGGA
>JAILBC010000164.1 GCA_024681295.1 Bacteroidales bacterium | reverse complement strand
GATTTGGATCTCTCCGTTTTGCCTGGTTTTGGTGCCAAGTCAGGCAAAATCTTCCGCGACGGCCCCAACGCCAACCGCGTGGCTCAGGATTATATTTCCGAGCAAGTTCAAGTCTGGGGCAATACGGTGAAGGTGCATCTTGCCAAAGGCGGGGGAGCAGTGATGGTGTTTTAAGTGGAAAGTGGAAAGTGGAAAGTGGAAAATGAAAATTGACGATAGGATATTATATGAGGATAATCATTTGATTGTCGTGAACAAACTCCCGTCGGAGATTGTCCAAGGCGATAAAACCGGTGACGTATGCCTGCTTGACGATGTGAAGCAGTACATCAAGGAGAAGTACAACAAGCCAGGTAATGTGTTTGCTGGTTTAGTCCATCGTATCGATCGTCCTGTGAGCGGCGCCGTGGTGTTTGCCAAAACCAGCAAAGCCCTCTCGCGGATGACTGTTAAAGTGAAGGACCGCGACTTTCAAAAAATCTATTTGGCCATCGTGAAGAATCGTCCCCCGAAAGAGGCCGATGTATTGGAAGATTACATCGTGAAGAACGAGAAGCAAAACAAGTCTTACGTAGTTCCCGCAGGCACCAAAGAAGCCAAATTGGCCCGTTTGAGTTACCGTTTGGTGGGGAAATCTGACAACTACTATTTATTGGAAGTGGAACTTTTCACTGGTCGTCACCACCAGATCCGCTGCCAATTGGCGCATATAGGTTGTCCTATTAAAGGCGATTTGAAATATGGCTATCCCCGAAGCAACCCCGACGCTTCGATTTGTCTACACGCCTATCGGATTTCGTTTGAACATCCGGTACAAAAGACGCCGGTGGAGGTTGTAGCCCCCGTTCCGTCAATGGAGCCCTGGCCATCGTTTACCGCTCTATAATCACCCCGCTACCCAAAACATAGGGATCTGTTTCGTGATACATCACCCCGAACTGTCCAGGGGCGATGCCCGAGATGGCTACGTCAGAGATGATGTCGGCGCCTTGCTCGGTGATGTGAATCGTACCCATGGTGAACTCCGGCTGGTGGCGGATCTTGTAACGCACACGCATACCCTCGGTCAAATGAAGTGAAGGGTTCATCATTTGAAGATCGCCCAGCGGAATGATATCGGTGTATTGCGCCACGGGGTCGTAACCTTGCGACACATAGACGATGTTGTTCGGGATATCCTTCTTCACCACAAACCAAGGACCACCCCCGAGGCCGAGACCTCTGCGCTGGCCGATGGTATGGAACCAGAAACCTTTGTGATGACCTAGTTTCTTGCCTGTCTCCAGTTCTACAATGTCGCCTGGCATTTCGCCGAGGTATTCACGGATATAGTCGTTGTAATTAATCTTGCCCAAAAAGCAGATGCCTTGGCTGTCGTGGCGTTCCGCTGACGGCAGCTTGTACTGGGCAGCCAGTTTTCGTACTTCCGGTTTGGGCAAGTCGCCTATCGGGAATATCACCTTGCTCAATTGAGCGTAAGTGATGCGGCCCAGAAAATAGGTCTGGTCCTTAAAAGTATCCGCCGCAGTACCGAGCCAAAACACACCATTGGAGTCTTTCCACGAGCGGGCGTAATGTCCTGTGGCAATCTTGTCGAAGTTATGGCCTTCCTTTTCCTCAAAGGCGCCCAACTTAATCCAGCGATTGCACATCACATCGGGGTTAGGCGTAAGACCTTTCTTCACCATTTCCATGGTATATCGTCCAACAGTCTCAAAATATTCATGTTGCAGATCCACAATATCGAACTTGCAGCCATATTTCTTGGCGATGTAGGTGGTGATTTCGATATCTTCTTCAGAGGGACAGCTTGAGAGGTCCTCCTTCCCTTCCATCCCGATTTTGATATAGAAGATATGTGGGTCGTAGCCCTGCTCCTTGAGCAGTGGGACCACCACGGAGCTGTCCACTCCACCCGATACTAATGCGGCGATGTTCATGGCGCAAAGATAAGAATTATTCCGTCATCGAATAAGGTTTGTCCTCTGGATTCAAGCCCCTTGTGAGATTTGGTTCAGAAGCCATTTCAAAAACCAGTTCGCCGCCTTGCATCAGCTGGTCGTGGGTAAGATACAGTTTGGTGACCTCCTGACCGTTCAACATCACCTTTTGGACATAACGGTTTTCGTCGCTGACCCCAGGGGCTTTGATTTCCATGGTTTTGCCATTACCCAAATGAACCTTCATATACGGCAGGTACGGCGCACCAAGCACATACTGGTCGCTGCCGGGACAGACGGGATAGAAGCCCATCACCGAGAAGATGTACCATGCCGACATCTGACCGCAGTCGTCGTTACCACAGAGCCCGTCGATGTTGTTCTTGTAGAAACGGTTCATGATCTCACGAAGCCAGTACTGGGTCTTATAAGGCTGCGAACTCCAGTTATAGAGATAAGCAATATGGTGTGCCGGCTCGTTACCATGGTTGTAGCAGCCCATCAGGCCTTCCTCTGTGACATCTTCGGTGTTCTCAAAGAACTCCTTGGGCAGTTGCATCACAAATAAGGTGTCGAGGTTGTGGATGAACTTAACATCACCACCCATGGCCTCAATCAGGCCTTTCACATCGTGCGGCACATAAAACGAATACACCCAGGAGTTGCCTTCTACAAAGCCCTCCCCTTCGGTGTCCATCAGGCTAAAGTGCTCTTTCCAACTGCCGTCGCTCATCCTCGGACGGGCAAAACCCAACGAAGTATCGAAGGTGTTGCTCCAGTTAGCAGCACGCTGTTGGTATTCCGTAGCCATAACGGTATCACCAGCTTTCAGGGCTGCTTGGTAGATGGCCCAGTCGTCGTAGGCATATTCGAGGGTGATGGACACGCAGCCGCTGTTGCGATCGAAGGGCACGTAGCCGAGGCGCTGGTAATCGGCGAGGTTCACATAATAAGGGCAGGTGGAACTACGGCGCATGGCCTCTAGCATTCCTTTCTTCTGTGGAACAACGCTTTTCATGTAGGCATCAGCAAGAACTGAAACTGCATGATAACCAATCATACACCAGTTCTCGTTGCCCATGTGGGACCAAACGGGTAGCAGTCCGTGGACGCTCTGCTCGCTGTGTTTAAGCATGGATTCCACCATGTCGGCGTTACGTTGGGGTTGCAACACATTGAACAAGGGGTGCAAGGCGCGATAGGTGTCCCACAACGAAAACACGGTATAGTTAGTAAAGCCTTCCGCCTGATGGATGTTATGGTCGAGGCCGCGGTATTGCCCATCCACATCCATATAGATAGAGGGGTTGATCATGGTATGATAGAGCGAGGTGTAAAGCATTGCCTTCTGGTCTTCAGTGCCTTCGGCTTCTATCACCGAGAGTTCTTTGTTCCACTTGGTTTGCGTTTCAGCCAATAGCTGTTCGAAGTCACGGCCATCGGTCTCGGTATGAAGGTTCCTCAAAGCCCCTTCGGTACTCGTGGCGGAGAGGGCGACTTTCATCTCCAGTGTTTGGGGGTTGTTGAAGGTGAAATAGGCCACAATCTTACGTCCGGTCATCTCTGGGAAGTGGTGTTTCACATCGAACTTGCCCCACATGCCGTTGTATTTGGGCTTCTCCAGTTCCCGATAGCCGTAGTCGGCGATGGGCTGATTGAAACTAATCGCAAAGTAAGTATAGTTGGTGCGAGCCCAGCCGTTGGTGATGCGATAGCCTGTGAGCAGGGTGTCGTTTTCCACGCGAAGGTTGGCCCAGAGCGTCTTACCATCATAATTGTAGATGCCGTGTTGCAAATCAAGGATAACGCTTCCGTTCTGACCATCGGGATAAGTATAACGGTGTACACCTACGTGTTCGGTGGCGGTGAGTTCAGCCTTAACCTGGTAATCATCAAGAAACACGGTGTAATAACCGGGGCTGGCGATTTCGGTATCGTGGCGGTAACGAGAGCGGTAACCTGCATCGGGATTGGTTTGTGTGCCTGGATTGAACTTAATGGCTCCTGTGACAGGCATCACCAAGATATCGCCCAAGTCGGAATGCCCGGTGCCGCTGAAATGGGTATGGCTGAAGCCCACAATGGTGCTGTCCTTATGCTGATAGCCGGCGCAATATTCATAAACCCTAGGCTGGTAAACGCCATCGATATCGTGCGGCACCGTATCGGTATCGGGACTCAGTTGCACAATGCCAAAAGGAGCGCACGCCCCAGGAAAGGTGTGGCCCATTCCGTTGGTCCCGATGATGGGGTTCACGTAATGGATATAATCGACGGTATTTTCAATAACCGCAGGGCTTTTGCCGCAGCAGGAAAACAGCACGCAAACGGCGACCCATAGAATAATTCTCTTCATAGAATAGGATTTTGCCACAAAAATACAAAATTTATTTTATCTTTGCAAAAAAGTTTGAAAATGATTGAACCTCACGATCTCGGCAAAAGAGGCGAAGACCTCGCAGTGGAATACCTGATCAGCAAAGGGTACCAGATTCTCGAACGTAACTGGCGGTCAGGACATAAAGAAATTGACATTATCGCATTACAAGACACAACTTTAGCCATCGTTGAGGTGAAGACACGAAAATCAGATGACTATGGGGAGCCCGACATCTCTGTGGGTGCCATGAAACAACAGATGCTCATCTGGGCAGCTGAGGCTTACGTCCGTTACAAACAATTAGAGGTAGAGGTTCGCTTCGATATTATTTCAATCATCTTCACCGAGACAGAACAACGCATCGAACACATCGAGGACGCTTTTGTTGTTACCCCACAGAGCACCCGGCGGTGACCAGATCGCTGGGAGTAAGAAGCACTAAGCGGCCATCCTTGTCCTCTGCAGAGAGGATCATGCCTTCGCTGACCACGCCTTTGAGCTTGCGCGGCTCGAAGTTGGCGATGAAGCAGACCTGCTTGCCGACCAGTTTCTCGGGCTCAGTGTAGTACTTGGCAATGCCGCTCACGATGGTGCGCTTGTTCATGCCGTCGTCGATAAGGAACTGAAGCAATTTATCGGCTTTCGGCACCTTCTGGCACTCTAGGATGGTACCCACACGGATATCCACCTTCATGAAGTCATCAAAGCTCACCACAGGCTTCACCTCGTTAGGCTTCCATGCGTTCAGCTGGTTGGCCTTCTTGGTGTCCTCCAGCTTCTGCAACTGTGCGGCCACCACACTGTCCTCAATCTTCTCGAACAACAGCTCGGGCTGACCGATGACATGGCCTCCCGGCAGCAAAACGGTCTCACAGGCATCGTTCCAACCCTTCACGCTCAAACCAATCATCTGCTGCAGCTTATGCGCGCTGAATGGCAGGAAAGGCTCGCTCAGAATGGCAAGATGGGCCACAATCTGCAAACTCACCGCCATGACGGTCTTCACACGCTCAGGGTCAGTCTTGATTTGTTTCCAAGGCTCATTGTCAGTGAGGTATTTGTTGCCCAGACGGGCGAGATTCATCAGCTCAGAGAGGGCTTCGCGGAACTTGTAGGTATCCAGCAGATGGCCGATCTTCTCAGGATAAGCATTCATCTCAGCGATGACTGCCTGATCCACCTCATTCAATTCACCCAAATCCGGAACGGCGCCTTCGTAATACTTATGCGTCAACACTAAAGTGCGGTTGACGAAGTTGCCGAAGATGGCCAGCAGCTCGTTGTTGTTGCGATCCTGATAGTCCTTCCAGGTGAAGTTATTATCCTTGGTCTCAGGAGCATTGGCAGTCAGCACATAGCGCAGCACGTCTTGCTTGCCGGGGAACTCCTCAAGGTATTCATGCAGCCACACGGCCCAGTTGCGCGAGGTCGAGATCTTGTCGTTTTCGAGGTTGAGGAACTCGTTGGCGGGCACGTTTTCGGGCATGATATATTCGCCGTATGCCTTCATCATGCAAGGGAAGATGATGCAGTGAAACACGATGTTGTCCTTGCCGATGAAATGCACCAGCTTGGTCTCGGGGTCTTTCCACCATTTTTCCCAGTTTTCGCCGCGCTGTTCGCAGATTTCCTTGGTATTGGAGATATAGCCGATAGGCGCGTCAAACCAGACATAGAGCACCTTACCGTCAGCACCTTCAATCGGGACGGGAACGCCCCAGTCGAGGTCGCGGGTGACGGCACGGGGCTGCAAGCCGCCGTCGAGCCAGCTCTTCACCTGGCCATAGACGTTCGACTTCCATTCCTTGTGGCCTTCGAGGATCCATTCGCGAAGCCAGGGCTCGTATTGGTCGAGAGGCAAGTACCAGTGCTTGGTCGGCTTCTTCACCAAGGCCGCACCGCTGAGTTGGGAATGTGGGTTGATCAGCTCATCGGGGCTCAAAGAGGAACCGCATTTTTCACACTGGTCGCCGTAGGCACCGTCAGCACCGCATTTTGGGCAGGTGCCAACGATATATCTATCGGAAAGGAACTTCTGACGTTCAGGATCGAAGTATTGCTCTGTCTCCTTCTCGATGAATTTTCCTTCGTCATAGAGTTTCTTGAAGAACTCCTGGGCCGTAGCACGGTGCATCTTCGAAGAGGTACGTGAGTAGATGTCGTAGCTGATGCCGAGTTCCTCGAACGATTTCTTGATGATGGCGTGGTAGCGGTCTACAATATCCTGAGGTGTGCAACCTTCTTTCTCGGCTTTGATAGTAATCGGCACACCGTGCTCGTCGGAACCACCGACAAACAACACTTCCTCGCCGCGCATTCGGAGGTAACGGACGTAAGTGTCGGCAGGGATATAGACGCCGGCAAGGTGACCGATGTGGACGGGGCCGTTGGCGTAAGGCAAGGCCGTTGTTACCGTGTAACGCTTGAAGTGTTTGTTCGTTGATTCCATAGTTTTTATGATATTTAAAAAACGGGTGCAAATATAATGATTATTGTTGAAATACTTTATCTTTGCGATACGAAAACATCAAACCTAGGATTTCTCATGAGATTAAAACCATTGTTTTTAGCTGTTGCACTCCTAATAGTGACTTGCGGCTTTGCCCAAACGTCTTCGGAAAGAACGCCTTTTAAAAACGGCAAAATGGCTGTCTGGCTGAATACAAGTATGGGGCTTAATGTCATCGATTGTTCCGACCAAGGGGCGTCTCCGTTACAATATATCGGAGTGGGAGCTAATCTCCGCGGTGGGGTCACCTTGGAATGGAAGCGATGCCACGTTCAGGCAACGACAACAGGTCTGGTTAGCCTCATTAGCAACAATTCCAATCAATCCTATGCTTTTGGCATCGACAGCTGGGCTGAGTTCTTATACCGAACCAACGTCTTTCGTTCCAACAATTGGCAACTCTGGGCTGGCGCTACCTTGCAGAATTATTTCGACATCAAGGAATATCCTCAACTGATGAATGCCGCGTTGGGCTATTCGTCCTTCATGAACCTGCACGGTACCGCCATGGTAAAATACAACTTCGCACACATTTACGACGGGACCCATTCTTTGCTCAGTCTATACGGAAAACTTTCACTGCCCTTGGGTGGCATCGTGAGTCGTCCCGGGTTCGCCTACATGGACAACTACACCTCTAATCTGAACCAAGCCAACACCCTTTTGCAAGACTATGAAACCTACGGCATTCTGTTTCCCGGGGTCAGCACCGATTTAGGGCTGATGCTTAACCTGCCCAACAGTAACAAAATAGGATTTTCCTATTGTTGGAATTATCTTACTTCCAGACGTACCGGAGTCTACCGCTTCGACCATGCCGTCCACACCTTCAACGTCTCCCTTATGTTCAACATCAATTGATTCAAGCCATGAAAAAGATATATCGTCTCTTACTCTGCCTGAGTATTTTCGCTTTCACCTCTTGTGAGAAAGCCTTTATGGATGACCCTGTCCCTGGCGATCCTGTCAACGTGTTCGATTACCTTTGGAACAAAGTCGACCAGCAATACGCTTTCTTCGATGTGAAAGGCGTCGACTGGGACTCGGTCTATGAAGTGTATCGCCCCATGGTGTATTACGAGATAGAATTGGATAGTTTCTTCCACGTATGTGGTGCTATGCTCAATACCCTAAAGGACGGCCATACCAACCTGATTTCCAAATTCGACGTGTCGCACAACGACTCGGTATACTACAAGATGTACGCGGAGAAAAATATCGACGAACAAGTGGTCACGCTTAACTATTTGACCGTCAACTACCACACGACGGGGGGTCTTGCTCACAACTTTATCCGAGACGGCAAAGTGGCCTACATCCGTTATTCCTCTTTCATGGACGCTGTCACAGAGGACAATCTAGGGTATCTCCTCAACCGCTACGAGAATTGTGACGGCCTGATTCTCGACCTGCGGCAGAATGGTGGCGGCAGCATCGACAACATTCGCCAGCTGCTTTCCATCTTCGACAACCACGGACAAGCGCTCTACCAAACCCAAATCAAGTCAGGACCCGAGCATGATGCCTTCAAGGAATTGACCACCGTCTACGCCGACAGCACTGACTATAGCGATGTTTTCAACGAACCGGCTTATACCAAACCCGTGGCCGTGCTCATCGACCGTGGTTCTTATAGCGCGACCTCATTTTTCGCCATTTGCACGATGGCTTACGACAACATCAAGCTTTTCGGTGACTACAGCGGTGGCGGCCTCGGTCTACCCAACGGCGGTGAGCTGCCCAACGGCTGGACGTACCGCTTCAGCATCACTAGAACCATCGCCATCGACGGTGGCAACTACGAGAACGGCGTACCGCCCGATGTGCGTGTTATCCTCGATCCTGAATGCACGGCCCAAGGAATTGATAATGTGATTGAAACCGCAGCCGATTGGATTTTGTCAAAATAATACTATCTTTGCATCTGAACAACTTAAAACTTCATACTATGGATCTTAACAGCATTATAGGTGCCTTGACAGCAGGTAGCGCTGTCAGCGACATGGGCAAACAATTCAACATGAACAGCAACCAGGTGAATTCGGTCATCAACGCTGCTCTTCCGGCTCTTATCGGTGCCATGCAGAAGAACGCAGCTACTGAGAGCGGAGCTTCTTCACTTTCTGGTGCTTTGGCCAGCCACCTCGGCGACGGCATCAACCTGACCGATGCCGGTCTTACTGATGGTGCCAAGATTTTAAACCACATCTTTGGAAAAGATTCCGCTGCGGTGTGTTCGGCACTGGGTAAACAAACTGGCACCAACGCCGGTCAAGTAGGCGGCATTTTGGCAGCCATTGCCCCCATGCTGCTTGGCTTGCTGGGTCAAGGTCAGAAGAGCACCAACACTAGCGCTGGAGGCCTGGGCGGATTGCTCGGCGGTCTTCTTGGCGGATCAACCAAACAATCCTCTGGTGGACTTTTGGGTGGTCTCCTTGGCGGTGCCATGGGCGACAATAACAATAATGGTATCCCCGATATCATCGAAGGATTCATGAAATAACTTCTCACTCCTAACTCCTAACTAAACCATGGATATTGTTATTGCTGGAGACGGCGAAGTGGGGCTGCATCTGGCGGAAGCCTTAGTGCGCGACAACCACAACATCACTATCGTTGACCCCCACGAGGAACTGCTGAAGATGGTGGAATCGCATGCCGACGTGATGACCATCACGGGTGACTCCACCTCGACCTCGGTGCTGCAACGCGCCAACGTGGCTCGGGCCGACCTGGTCATCGCAGTGCTGCACGACGAGCACATCAACCTGCTCACTGGCATCGTTGCCAAGAAACTTGGCGCTAAAAAGGTCATCGCACGTGTCAATACCATGGAAAACCTCAGTCCTGAAGTATGGCGCATGTACCAAGACCTGGGTATCGACGGCCTTCTGTCGCCTGAGGACATCGCCGCGCAGGAGATCATCTCCCTGCTGAAGCAGAATGCCTCGTTGGAGACCTACGACTTCAGTGGCGGCAAGCTGAAGCTCTTCATGGTGAAACTAGAGCAAGGTGCCGAGATCATTGGAAAGAGCGTGGGCGAAGTCATGGAGCAATACCAGCACATCGACTTCCGCATCGCGGCCATCCACCGTCGGCAGAACACCTTCATCCCCCAGGAAGACACAGTTTTTCAAGTGGCCGACATGGTGTATGTGGTCACCAAACCTCACGCCATCAAGGATATCATCCGCCTGAGCGGCAAGAAGCAGATCAATATCCACAACATCATGATTGTGGGCGGCGGCCGTGTGGGACGCATCACCGCCAAGCGACTTGAGAACGAGTTGAACATCAAGATCTTAGAGGTCAGCAAAGAACGTTGCATGGAGCTCACCAACACGCTTTCGAATGCCTTGGTCGTCAACGCTGACGCACGCAACCTCGACATGCTCGAAGAGGAAGGCATCTCCGGCATGGACGCTTTCATTGCGGTCACCGACAACACCGAAACCAACATCCTAACCTGCCTTCAGGCCAAGGCCTTCGGGGTGAAGAAGACCATCGCTCTGGTGGAGAACATCGACTACATCGACATCTCGCAGAACATCGGCATCGACAGCATCATCAACAAGAAGCTCATCGCAGCCAGCTACATGGTGCGTTACACCTTGGGCGCCAAGGTCTCCACCATGAAATGCCTCAGCGGCATCGATGCCGACATTGTGGAGTTCGAGGTACGCCAAGGTGCCGCTGTGACCCGTAAGATCATCGGCAAGCTGGCCATGCCCTCCGACGCCATCATC
This sequence comes from Bacteroidales bacterium, assembly GCA_024681295.1. GTDB lineage: Bacteria > Bacteroidota > Bacteroidia > Bacteroidales > F082 > Limimorpha. The sequence continues at coordinate 8,012 of JAILBC010000164.1, read as the reverse complement.
TGCGGCATCGTGCGTGACGGCGAGGGCTACATCCCCACCGACGAATTCGAGATCCAGGCTGAAGACCGCGTGGTGGTGCTGGCACTGCCCAACGCCATTCCCGCAGTCGAACGTCTGTTCCATTAAACACCCACCCCGATGAGTGCCCATGCTAAAATAAGCCTTCCCCTGCTGCTTCGCGTCCAGGGCTTCTTAGTGCTCATCGAGGGATGTTTTATGCTCGCGGTGCTGCCTGTCACCTATTTTCACCACGGCATCAACGCCTTCAGCATGCCTTTTGCCGCCCTCATCACGGTGCTGACCGGTTTCATCTTGTGTTTCTCTACAAGAAAACACAAAGGCGAACAACTCAACCACCGCGAGGGGGTGATTACCATCTGCATCTCATGGTTGGTGCTCTCGGTGTTCGGCGGACTGCCCTTCCTGCTCAGCAAGAGCGTGCCCAACTTCACCGATGCCTTCTTTGAAGCGCTGTCGGGGTTCACCACTACGGGAGCCACTATCCTCACCAAAATCGAGGCGGTGCCCAAGGACATCCTGCTATGGCGCAGCATGACACAATGGATGGGCGGACTGGCCATCATCGTATTCGGAGTGGCTTTGATGCCTTTGCTCGGCGTAGGAGGCATGCAACTGTTCATGATTGAAATGAACGGCATCAACTACGACAAGTTGCATCCCCGTACCATGCACACCGCCAAGCGGCTTTGGGGCATCTACATCTTCTTCACACTACTTGAGACCCTACTGCTCTATGTGGGCGACATGGACTGGTTCGATGCGCTGTGCCACTCTTTGACCACTATCTCATCTGGAGGCTTCTCCACACGCACCGGCAGCCTGTCGGGGTTCTCCGACTATTCGCAGATTGTGGTGATGTGCTTCATGATCCTGTCAGGATGCAACTTCACGCTGTTGCTCATCGCCATGGTACGGCGCCCAAAAGCCCTAATTAATAACGAAGAGTTTAAAAACTTTATTTTCAGCATTTTAGGTGTTAGCGTCGTGTTGTCGGCCATCCTGATTTTCATGGTAAAACAGCCAGTGGGCAGCGCCTTGCGGTCTTCGTTCTTCAGCGTGATCTCCACCTTGACCACTACGGGCTTCTTTGTGAATGACTACACCTTGTGGCCCGTGGGCTTATGGGGGATACTTTTGTTGCTGATGTTCATCGGGGCTTGTTCCGGTTCCACCGCTGGCGGTATCAAGATCATCCGTCACCTTATCTTCATCAAGAACTCAGTGTTGGAACTGAAACGCATCATTCACCCCAACGCTGTCATCTCCGTAAAAATCAACCGGAAATCCGTTTCAAAAAGTGTGATTTTGAAGACAATGACCTTCGTGTTCCTGTATTTCTTCATCTTTGTCATGGGCACCATTGTCCTGCTCGCCATGGGCATCGACTTTAACACCTCGATAGGTGCCTCCATTGCCTCGTTGAGCAATCTTGGTACTGGAATCGGCGAAGTGGGGCCCTGGGGCACCTATGCCTTCCTCCCCCAAGCGGCCAAGTGGGTGCTGATGGCATTCATGCTACTTGGCCGCGTGGAGATCTTTACGCTGATTTCCATCTTCTCAAGAAACTTCTGGAAATAAGGTCTAATGGACGAAACGCAATGACGCCTATCCTTATTTCACTACCTTGAAGACGATCGGAATGGCTTCGTTGCCGTTCTCAAAATGGTAGATGGTTTCACTTTCACCATCGACGCTGGTGCTCAGTGTCATCACATAAGTCTTATTGGCGGAGAACACCTTGAAGAACTTGGCGTCCTCTTCGGAGATGGAGGAGACATCCGTCAAGGTACGGGTAACCAAGGCGTCGTTCTCTGAAATAGCTTCTTCAGGGGTTTGGCCAGAGTTCAGTTCATACACATTCACCTCATATGTCACTTCATCGCCTTTAGACACATTCTTGACAGGAGCCCAGGAGACGGGGAAGGCTTTGCCCTTCTTGACTTCAGGCACTGAGGTGGGGAGTTTATAATTATCTGGATCGTAGATGTCATCGCTCGTGCGATTCACAGGAGCTTTCCATTGTGGTGTCGTGAAGGTCGATGCCTCTGGGTCGTCACCCCACTGGAAGAACACGCCAACGGGATAGGCAATCTCTTCCTCCAAGAACTCACGAGAGATGGTGTCGTGGATATGCTCAGCCACCATGTCGTTGACGTAATAGATGGTGTCGGCGATCTCGTATTGCCAATAATCGATGGTATAGGTGCTTGTCAGTTGCAGATAATAGAGACTGCCTTGCTCTAGGTCAGTACCCCATCCGGCGAGAGTGCGGGTAATCAATTCTTGGTTATCGGGCTTGCTAAAGCGCTCGGGCACATCTTCGATATCTTCCCTGTGCAAAGGTTCGTAAGCTGTGATGCTGTCGATGTCATCGTCGATGTAATCATACAACTCAAGCGTATAGGACACGTCTTTCAGTGCTTCATGCCGTGCAGGTGAGAAAATCACTTTCAAATCATCGGTCATGGGGATGGTGTAGTAGCCGTCGCTCTCCATATAACGGCGCTTGGGGTCAAAGCCAACGATGGCTTGGTCTACCGTCTCATACATGATAGTCTCCAGTTCCGAATCTTCCTCCACACCGCCTTCCCATTGTGTAATACCCTCAGTGCCTTCGCTTTCATCGCCTTCCTCGCCTTCTTCTTCATCCACGCTATAACCATAGTGTCTACGGGTGTTGACAGTGGAATTCATATTGCTCCCACCCATTCCAGCGGGGCTATAGACCCAATAGAAAGGCATAGGTTGGCTTTTGCCCCCATTGGCGACTTCGAAAACCTCGCCTGACCGGTCAGTGTTGAATGGCTCGGCCTCAACCTGTGCCACATAGAGGGCTCCCCTATCCAACTGTACCTTGACATCACGCAAGGTGTCAAATACTGCAAAATTATGATTCGTCACTTCTGCAGAGAATGCCGTGGGGTTCACCTTGATGGCATCTTGATAGTTCTGGCCTTCCAACACCTTCACCACCTTCAAGAAATATCTGAAGCGGACAGCTCTGCCAGAGCAATTGGAGATAACAGGAGTCCAGAAGAAATTGACTTTTCTGGTAGGTGAAACCACCAAGTTGCCATTCAAATCCAACTGGGCACCCGCAACGGGCGACACCAGTTCGGGAGCAGAGCCCGAATAGCAGATTTCGAAGGTCGGGCAAGGTCCAATGGTAATGGGTTCACGAGCGGGATTCGTCCGATCGCTCCAGAGATAAACATCCACACACAATTCGTAGGTTCCTTCGGGTAACTGTTGAATGTCGAGCGGATTATTGGTATTAATATTGGTTTCCAACCGGTTTCCAATCTGGGGAGCCAGTTCTGGGGTCTTTAAGATGTTGATTCCCTCCGTAATGTGAAGGGGTTCTGCCGGAATTGAACCCGGTCGTGTGCGAACATACATATCACTGGTACTGATGGTGAACTGCATGTCGAAGAAAACGTCCAATCCCTCACTTCCCACACCTAACGCAAGGAACTGAATATTGAAGTAACGGAATGGGTCATCCAGATAACTGGTCAATGTGGATGGAAGGGATGGAACTTTTTGATTCACAATCACTTGAACCGTCTGCGCCGATACTGTCGTTAATCCAGTAACCAGGGTAAACGCCAACACTAGAATTCGAATAATGCGTTTCATATCAAAGTTGTTTTTGTATTTCTGAATGGTTATTTAATTTTTTTTGACTTAATCAAGCGCGAGGCGAAGCTATAGCTATACTCCACCATGAAACGCACATCGGTATTGACCGCCACGTGCTGTCCGATGATGATGTTATCACTATAATTACTGATGGAGAAGTAGACAGATGCATTGTGGTGATCCTTGTAGTTCAGCGAGGCACCCAAACGAGCAGCTACTGAGAGGTCGTTGGTAATCTCGGTGTCGGGTCTGGCACCTACGCGATGGGCGAGGTAGTCTAAAACCTGCCTACCGGTTTCATCTATTTCTTCGATTTCCGACTTCTCGAGGTTGAAGGCCATCACAAGTCTGGCATTTCCAGAAAGCGTCAAATCATCCTTGTCGATAAATCTATAGGAAGTACCTCCCGAAAGGCTGTGGGAGTTATAGTCATTACCTGGAGAACGAGACAGGGAGTAGTCGTAGTTGGCATTAAGCGAGACTCGTGAAGGCATCAAATAAACCTCATAGCCAACGCCAAAGCTCGTCGTAGTGACATTGAACCCACCCCACTCTAGTTGCTTGTTTCTGTTTTTATTTTGCAATAAGTTGAAATCCAAGCTGAACGTATGGTCGCTTTCAAGCGAGAGGGTATAGCTGGGCGAGAGGTCGAAGGAATGGGTGATTTGGTCAACCCGGATGTCTTCGGGAACGACCTCCACACCATTAAGTTGTTTCTGTGTCACGCCATTGTACATAACCGACAGGCCCACATTGTCACCAAAGAAATTATTCCAGTTGACCGCGTATGAACCCACCTGGTTGGTGTATAATTGTTTTTTGTCCAGATTGTCGCGTTGCAGGAAACCATTCACGCTCAAGAAAGCTGTGTTGTTGAACAAAGATGTTGAGAGATGGGTTCCGTAAACCTGGGCGTTTTGGTTGAATCCGTTGGCGCCCAAAGAGGTGTAGTCGGGTTGTACGAAGCGGTACGTCAGGGTGGCGGTGACGGGCTTGAAGTTCAAGTTCAACAAAGCATCACCTGCAAAACGAATCTCACTGCCGTAACGGACATTGAACAAGCCCGCCTTCCGGAAGCCGCCCATGATCTTATTGGCCATTTCAACATCACCTTCGCCTTCCAGCACAATCTCTTCACGTGTAATGTCGGGGGTGAACAAGCTGGCGCCCAAGTTGGCTTCGAACATCACATGTTTGCCAATGGTGAAATGTCCTTTCAAACCCAACGCCAGGTTTTCTTTTCCTTTAATCGTCGAGTCGCGTACGACAAGCGTGGTGTCAATCACCTCGGCGGAATAGATGTTGTACATATACCACTCCGACGGTAAACTATTGAGGTCATCAGCTGCATGAAGCATGCTGATGTCCACATAGTTGCGCGTACTACCGATAGCCATGTGGGCGGCGTATGCTTTGCGTTTAAACTGCGGGAAGGTGGTATAAGCCACATTGTTCATACCCAACAACGAGTCGGAAAGGAATTGTATGGCGTCGCGATCGTCGAGTTCCGTACGGAAGGTCGTGGCATGGTCGAAATTACCATAGAAACCACCAAAACGGAACTTCTTTCCCTTATATTCCATACCTACACCATCGAAGGAGATGCCGTTGTAGGTGTAGTTGGAGAAATTCATGCAAGACGTACCAAAATGGAAAGTGAATCTTTTCCAAACGGGCCTGAAGTTAATCATGACGCTCGGCTCGGAAAAACTGAACTGTTTGGCATTGACGTTGATGAAATTAATACTCATCGGAACACTGATGCCATAGACATTAAATGTCATGTTAGCATAGCCAATGGCCGAGAACGGGGAGTTGTAGTGCAGGTCGGCGTTATTCCACGATGAGGTAATCTGTGTTCCCACAATGCCCGAAACGGTCAACGGGTCAACCAAAGTGTGCATTTCTGATTCCTGTGCCGTTGAGGTCAGCGGAAGGCCAAACAACACCAGTAGACAGAGATTTAAAAGAATTATTCGACGTTTCATGGTACTTATTCTTTTATGAATTTTCTAATTTCAATGGTTTTGTCGGTAGTTAAGCGGATCATATAAGTTCCAAGAACGAAACTCTCAACATTGACTTCAATCTTGTTGGAGCAGTTGCTCTGTTTACTCACCAAAGCGCCGGTAATTGTGTAAATCTCAAGCATATTGACTGCATCAGAAGCTTCAATGGTCAGTTGATGCTGAACAGGATTGGGATAGATGGCAAACGTAGTAGCATCATGTTCACCCACACCAACAGTACTAGTGAAGTGAGCCACCAGTTGTCTGTCACTATCGGCGTTAAATACAAATCTCTCTTCTTCAGAAACCACCTCGTCGTTTTCGGTCCAATATACAAAGATATAATCGGTATTGGCCTCAGCCATCAGAACGACCTCTTCACCATAGGCATAGGTTCCACCGCCAGTGACAACGCCTCCTTCTTCAGGATCAGCACTAACTGTGATTTCAAACGTGTCGATTTCGAAGTTGGCAACATAGTGGGCAGATTCTGTGACAACGAAACTATAAGTGGTGTTGGTGGTCACCTCGGTGCCGTTCAAGGTCCAATTCACAAAGTGGTAACCTGTATTGACATGTGCTACCAGTTGGCAAGTTGTGTTGTATTGGAACGAGTCGCCAGTACCCGTGATGGTACCACCTTCTTCGGGATTGGCATCAGCTGAGATGGAATATACAAATCTGTCAAAGTGGGCCCTGTAAGTGGCGCTTTCCGTCACTTCAAAGCTAATAACCTCATCGGTAGAGATGACATCGGAGCCTTTTGTCCATTGCACAAAGTAGAAACCTTCGTTAGGTGTAGCTGTCAAGGTGCAAATCTCACCGTGAGTGAAGTCGCCCGCACCTGTTACTGTGCCGCCCGAGGACGGATTAACCGTAGCCGTGATGGTGTAGATGTTCTGTTCGAAGTTTGCCACCAAGGTCCTAGGTCCAGTCACTGTAAAGACGTAAGTGGCGTCAGTCGAAACCTCTTGTCCGTTCTCCGTCCAGTTCACGAATGAGTAGCCTGTGGAAGGTATTGCCCGCAATGTGCAAATAGCGAAATGGTTGTAGTTACCGCCACCCGTCGTTGAACCGCCAGTGGTATGGGTCACTGTAATGGCGTACTTGTTCCGCTGGAAATGAGCGACGTAATCAGCTGCTCCCGTCACCGTAAAGCTATAGGTTTCTGAGGTGGAGACTTCGGTGCCGTTCAAGGTCCATTTGACGAAGTGATAGCCTTCGGCAGGAGTGGCTGTCAGCGTGCAGGTCGCAAAGTGGTTGTAAGTACCCTCTCCTGTGACAGTACCGCCAGTAGTCGGGGTGCCCGATACTGTGATCTCGTAGCTGTTCAGGCTGAAGTTGGCGACCAAGGTTCTGGGACCGGTCACTGTGAAGACGTAAGTGGTGTCAGTCGAAACCTCCTGGCCGTTCTCTGTCCAGTTCACGAAGGTGTAGCCCTCGCCTTCGGTGGCCGTCAAGGTGCAGCTCTCAAAGTGGTTGTAGGTGCCTGCACCGTCGATCGTGCCGCCTGCCGTCGGGTTGGCCGACGCGGCGATGTCGTAGCTATTCAAGCTGAAGTTGGCGACCAGGGTTCTGGGACCGCTCACCGTGAAGGTGTAAACCAACGTGGTGGCGACCTCCTGGCCGTTCTCCGTCCAGTTCACGAAGGTGTAGCCCTCGCCCTCGGTGGCCGTCAAGGTGCAGCTCTCAAAGTGGTTGTAGGTGCCTGCACCGTCGATCGTGCCGCCTGCCGTCGGGTTGGCCGACGCGGCGATGTCGTAACTGTTGATCTCGAAGTTGGCTGCGTAGGCAGCTTCTTCGGTTACAGTGAACGAGTAAATCGTGTCGGTCGAGATCTCTACACCGTTCTTGGTCCAGTTCACGAAATGGTAACCAGTGGCAGGATTAGCTGTCAAAGTACAGGTCTGTCCGTAGTTGAAGGTTCCTGCACCGGTCACCGTACCACCCTCGATAGGATTGACTGTCACCATGGCCGAAACGTCATAACTGTTGATTTCAAAGTTGGCCGCATATTCAGCAGCTTCAGACACCAGGAAAGTATAGGTAAGGTCGGTGGAAACCTCCTGGCCATTCTTAGTCCAGTTCACGAAATGGTAGCCCGTGGCAGGTACAGCTGTTAAGGTGCAGGTTTCTCCGTAGTTGTAGGTTCCAGCCCCAGTTACAGAGCCACCTTCGGTAGGATTGACCGTCACCATAGCCGTGATGTCGTAGCTGTTCAGTTCGAAGTTCGCCACATACAGGCCGCTGTCGATCACCATAAAGGTGTAGGTCGAGTCGGTTGAGACCTCGTCGTCGTTAAACGTCCAGTTCAAGAAATGATAGCCATCTTCCGGGATA
>JAILBC010000156.1 GCA_024681295.1 Bacteroidales bacterium | reverse complement strand
AGCAGCAAGGCAATCCACCTATAGGTGGCGTTGTCTCTCATTGTGAGTTTTTCAGTCATTATTATTTATTTTAAATCTAACTTTCCGTTTTCCGTTTTCCACTTATTCGGGCAGTTGAACAATCTCCTTGCGGCAGCCTTTCAGCACTTCCTTGGCGAAGTCGGCGATGGTCTGGGGCGTGATGCTCTTGACGATGGCCTCATATTCGGCCACGATGTCGATCTTGTCGTCATCGAAAGTGTTGATGGCGTTGATCCAGAAGCCGTTCTCCTCAAGTTGTTCCGTGCGTTTCTTATAAAGGTTTTCCACCACCTTGGTCAGGTCTTCCTGGGCGGGGCCGTTTTGGGCCACGTCGTTGAGGCCTTCGTAAACCTTGCCCATCAGTTTTTCGTACATCTCCTTGTTGGTGTCGAAGGCGACGAGGAACAGGAAGGCATCCTTGGGTTTGTCGGTGACTTGACCCATGACGCCGACACCGTAGGTACCGCCTTCTTCTTCACGGATGGTACGGGTGTAGTAGATGTCCATGACGTCGCCTAAGGCTTGCATGTACAGCTGATTGCGGTAGTTGTATTCCATGGCACCATTCATGATCATGTAAATGCTGGCCTTGGGGTTCTGCATCTGTTTGCTGAAGTGGCAGGTCTTGTTCAGCTCGTCAATGCCGAGGTTGATGTCCTTCCAGTTTTCACTGCGTCTGATGCCTTCAAGTGATGCCAGGTACTGCTCGACCATCGGTTTGAAGGTCTCGCCGTCGATGTTGCCGACGAAATAGAAAGTGAAGTTGTTGGGATCGGCAAAGCGGTCGCGATAGAGTTCCATGGCTTTGGCATAGTCGATCTTGTCGATGTCGGTGACCTTGGTTCTCAGGCGGAGCGGATGGTTGTTGTAGAGCACGCTGATGAGCGAGTCGGAGAAGGTGACCATCGGGTTGAGCTCCTGGTTTTCGAGGGCGGCCTTGGTGCGTTGTGCGTAGGATTGGAAGGCCTCCTTGTCGGAGCGTGGGGCGGTGAAGTACAGATAGATGAGCTGCATCATCGTCTCAAGGTCCTTGGGAGAGCAGTTGCCGCCCATGCCTTCGGCATAATTGTCGATGTAGGGCATGACACGCACTTTTTTGCCGGCGAGCACTTTGGGCAGGTCGGTGGCACTGAAGTTGCCCACACCGCCGAGATTGATGACATCGCTAAGGTTCGACAAGGTGATGAAGTCTTCTTGTTTAAGGGCAGAGATGCCGCCTTTGCTGACGGCTCTGAAGCGGATTTCATCTTCCTTGAAGTTGGTCTTTTTGTAGACGACCTTCATGCCGTTGCTGAGCGTCATGGCGACAGCGTCGAACTCAGGCACGAGTTCTTCTTTCTTGATCTTTCCGGGCTTGGGAAGGTTCTCCACCATGGGGCCGTCAAACACTTCTTCCTTGTAGGGCTCCACTTGGGCTGCGTTGGCGGTTTCGTAGATCTTCAGGATCTCTTCCTTGGTGGGGAGGGTCTCGCCGTCCTTTTTGGGAGCAGTCACCGTGATGACGAGGTTGTTCTCGGGGATGAGCTGTTGGGCAAAGGCGTTGATGGCCTCAATCGGGAGGCTGGGGATGATTTGTTGATACAGTGCATATTCCGTCTCGATGCCCATCATAGGTTCGTTGCTGAGGAAGTGTTCCAGGCAGGCATTGACATAACGGCTGTTTTCGGTGTTGTTTCTTTCGTTGAATTGGCTTTCGACGCGCTTCATATAGTCGGCTTTGGCCCGTTCGTATTCCGAGGCGGTGAAGCCGTACTGCTGCATACGCTTGTTTTCGGTGACGAGCGTGGTGATGGCCTCATCGATTCCGTTGGCGTCTTTGGCCATGGCCATGCTGCACCAGGCATCCTTGGTCGGAGCGATATAGTAGTTTGAGTAATAGCTATAGCCATACACAAAAGGAGGATTGGGTTTTTGGATGAGTTCCTCCATGCGGTTGATTTCCATTTGGGAGATGATGGAGAGCACATATTGTCCAACCCAGTAGTTGACGTCGTTTTTCAGCGAGTCGGGGGTGGCGTCGGTCTTGTAGTAGAGGTGGACTTGATAGTTGGTTTCCTCAGGGTCGGAGGCGATGGCCACGATAGGCTCCTCGTTGTCGTCGATCATGAAGCGGGTTCTCGGAGCAGGATTCACGGGTTTTTTGATGTCAGAGCACATCTCCTTGATACGAGCCTCGATGGCGTCCACATCGATGTCGCCCACGATGATGAGGCCTTGGAGGTCGGGACGGTACCATTTGTGGTAGTAATCGCGGAGGGTCTGGTATTCGAAGTTGGCCACCACTTCGGGAAGGCCACCGGGCAGACGGTTGGCGTAAGGACTGTTGGGGTACATGATGGGGAGGATTTCCTTCATGATACGTTCGCTGGCATCTTCACGTGTGCGGAGTTCTTCGAGGATGACGCCACGTTCGTTGTCGATCTCGGCCTCTTCAAGCGCGATGAAGCTCGACCAATCGTGGAGGATGAGCAGGCAGGTGTCGACGAGGCCTGGGATGTTGGTGGGGACGTTGGTGACCATGTAGACTGTCTGGTCAATGCCGGTGCCGGCGTTGAGGTTCTCTCCAAACTTGATGCCGCGGCTTTGCAGGTATTCGCGGAGCATCATGCCTGGGAGGTTGGTGGTGCCGTTGAAGGCCATGTGCTCCAGGAAGTGGGCAAGGCCACGCTGGGGCTCCTCTTCGAGGATGGAACCTACTTTTTGGGCAATGTAGAAGTCGGCACGTTGGGCGGGCTTCTCGTTGTGGCGGATGTAGTAGGTCATACCGTTGTCAAGCTTGCCGTATCTCACGTTGGGATCCATCGGAGTAGGCATCTGTTGGGCCATGGCGCTGAGGCCGAAGGCCAAAACAAGAGCAATTGCTAATGATAGTTTTTTCATAGATTTAATTAATATAAATGAATAACATATTTTTCTTCAAAATACGATTCTTTAAAATAGTTGGAAACGGGTGTCTTTTTATAGTGCCAGTATTTGGAGATGGCCTTGAACTCTTCTTTGAGGTCTCCGCCTTTGAGGTAGAGGATGCCTCCGGCTTCGGCATCGCCGCGGATGCGCAGTTTGTTGCCGGCTAGGTTGGCAATCTCGGGGAGGGTCATCACGGCACGACCAGTGACGATGTCGAATTTCTCTTTCACTTCTTCGGCGCGTTTGTGCTCGGCTACCACATTCTGCAGACCGATGGCATCCTTCACGGCGTTCACCACGTTGATCTTCTTGCCGGTGCCGTCGATGAGGTAAAACTGTGCTTCAGGGAACAGGATGGCCAGCGGGATGCCGGGGAAGCCGCCGCCGGTGCCGAGGTCCATCACCTTCATGCCAGGGAGGATGTCGAAGTACTTGCCGATGGCCAGGGAATGCAGCACATGGTGTTCGTAGAAGTGCTCCATGTCCTTTCGTGAGATGACGTTGATCTTGCTGTTCCAGTCGAGGTAGAGGTCCTTCAACTGGTTGAACTGCTCTTTCTGCGTCGCGGAAAGGTCTTTAAAATATTCGAAGATGCGTGATGTGTCCATGACTTCTCCAAAAACTTACAAAAATAGGAAATAATTGCATACGGCTGACCGTTTGATAAAAGTTTTGTATCTTTACGCTCTCAATCATTAGTTTATGAAACGCTATCTCATCCTGTTTTTGTTGTTGCTTCCCGTGGCGCTGATGGCGCAGAAAACCACAGTGGAAGAGTATATCGAGACCTATAAGGACATCGCCATGAAGGAGATGAAAGACCACAAGATTCCGGCTTCCATCACCCTGGCTCAGGGCATCATCGAGTCGGGGGCTGGCAACAGCGCTTTGGCCCGCGAGGCGAAGAACCACTTTGGCATCAAATGCCACAAGGGTTGGACAGGTAAGACTTATACCATGGACGATGACGAGAAGGATGAGTGTTTCCGTAAGTACAAGAAGGCCGAGGACTCGTATCGCGACCATTCGGAGTTCCTGACCAGCAGGCCTCGGTATGCCGATTTGTTCAAGTTGGACATCATGGACTACGAGGGATGGGCCAAGGGCCTGAAGGCGGCGGGTTACGCCACCAGTCCCACGTACGCCACGGCTTTGATCAACCGCATCAAGATGGACAAGCTTTATCTGTATGACCAGTTGGCCATGGGGCAGATCACTGAAAAGCAGTTTAGGAAGTTGATGAACGGCGAAGAGGCGTCGTCGTCGAAGAAAGGTGAGTCGAAGAAGGGTGAGTCGAAGAAGGGTGAGTCGAAGAAGGTGCTGGTGGTTTCAACAGAGTTGGAGTTGGCCTATTCGCCTGTGGACCGTTCGGTGTTTGAGTTGGCCGATATGACGGCCGACAAGCGTTTCATTTACGAGAACAACCATGTTCGATTTGCCTTTGCCAAGGAGGGGGAGACCCTTGAGAGTATATCGAAGGAATTTGGTGTCAAGCAGAAAAAGCTTTGCAAATATAACCTGATTAC
>JAILBC010000075.1 GCA_024681295.1 Bacteroidales bacterium | reverse complement strand
TTGCCAATCCAAGAAAAGTCCGTACTTTTGCATCGGGTAAGTCTTATACGACCAGCTCCCTCTGAAATCCCCCAGGACAGGAATGTAGCAAGGGTAGGAGGTTGTAGCGGTGCGATATGAGTAGCTTACCCTTCTTTATTTGTATTGCTATGAAAAAGGTTCACTTTATTGCTATAGGGGGCAGTGCCATGCACAACCTCGCCATCGCCTTGCACCGCAAGGGTTATGAAGTCACGGGTTCGGACGACGAGATCTTCGAGCCTTCCAAATCGCGTCTCGCCAAGGAAGGTATCCTGCCGCCACAGTGGGGCTGGTATCCCGAAAAGCTTGACAATACTTACGATGCCGTGATTCTGGGCATGCACGCCCGCATCGACAACCCGGAGCTGGTCCGCGCCCAGGAGTTAGGCCTGAAGGTGTATTCCTATCCGGAGTACCTCTACGAGCAGAGCAAGGACAAGACGCGCATCGTCATCGGGGGAAGCCACGGCAAGACGACCATCACCTCGATGATACTTCACGTGCTGCAAAAGGTGGGCATCGAGACGGACTTCATGGTGGGTGCCCAACTGGAGGGCTTCGACGTGATGGTGCGCCTCAGCGAGACGGCCAAATACATGGTGATGGAAGGGGATGAGTACCTCACTTCGCCCATCGACCGGGTGCCGAAGTTCCATCATTATCACCCACATATCGCCGTCATCAGCGGCATCGGCTGGGACCATGTCAACGTGTTCCCGACCTTCGACAACTACCTGGAGCAGTTCCGTATCTTCGTGCGTACCATCGAGCCGGGCGGCTGCCTCATTTACGACCAGACGGACGTGGAGGCGGAGAAGATAGCCCAAGGTGCCATCTGCAAGACTTTTGGCTACGGCGTTCATCCCTTCGAGAGCGACGGCTTGAAAACCACTTTGCTGTTACCGGACGGCAGCAGGAGGGAAGTGGGGGTGTTCGGTAGCCACAACATGAAGAACATCAACGCGGCGCGCTTGGTGTGCCGACAGCTGGGGGTGACCGACAGCCAATTCTACGAGGCCATCGCTTCGTTCAAAGGCGCTGCCCGCAGACTAGAGCTTCTGTTTGAAAACGGCGATAACATGGTGTTCCGCGACTTCGCCCATGCGCCTTCCAAGGTGAATGCCAGCGTGAAGGCCCTGCGCGAGCAATTCCCTGAGAAGCACTTGCTGGCGGTGTTTGAGCTACATACCTATAGCAGCCTCAGCGAGGTCTTCATCGACCATTACCGCGATGCCTTGAAACTGGCGGATACGGCGATTGTGTTTTACGATCCGCACGCAGTGGCCATCAAGAAACTGGACCTGATGCCGGACTCCCGAATCATAGAAGGATTTGGGCGCCCGGATCTGGTGGTGGTCCACAACAAAGCTGAACTGATGGCCTTATTAGAAAAAGGCCAACGGCACAATGTCGTTGGCGCTTTTATGAGTTCGGGTGACTTCAATGGGCTCACCACGGAGGATTTAAGAACTTTGTTTTAAGGTCGGGAAGCGTCAGCCGTCATTGCGAGGGGCTCGCAATGACGAACTAAAAAACAAACCGGTTCAGGTCCACCGGCACGTCGTACTTGAGGTTGGAGATGGTGTAGGTATCTACATCACCGCTGTAGTCAATCAAGACAATCTCCTTCAGTAGCAGGCTGTCGGTGTGGTATTTGAAAATCACGTGCTCATAGCCGATGCCGAGGAGTTTCTTTTTCTTGACGGTGCCAGTGACGACGTAGAAGCCATCCTTGGTCTCCGTGGTCAGGTTGTAGCCGTTCTCGTCGGCCAGCTGCTGAACCATGCCCTGGAAGCCGTAGAGGAAGATGTTGGCGAGCGACTGCATCATGCCGCCGTCGCGCAGACGGAAGGTGCCGTGAAACATCCCGATGTCCATCTTGATCTTTTTTTCGTTGACGATCATGTATTTGCCCGTGGTGAACTGGGCGGTGAACTGGTGGGGCTTCACGAAGTAAAGTTTGCCCTCTTGCGAAGTGGTCTTCTCGGGCTTGACCATGGTGTTGGCCAGGTCGGCCTCGAATGACTTGATCTTGCCGTTGGTGGCCTTGATGCGGTTGAGCAGGTCGAGGTCCTGGGCGTTCAGCTGCAGGGTGAATACCAGTGCAGCAAAAAGGATGAGTACTCTTTTCATCGGATGGCTTATTTGTCGAGGCTCATCAGGAACTCTTCGTTGCTGACGGTCTTGGCCACTTTGTCTTTCAGGAATTCCATAGCCTCCACGGGGTTCATGTCGGCGAAATGGGTTCGCAATGCCCACACACGGGCCAGGGTGACTTCGTCGACGAGGAGGTCGTCGCGACGTGTACCTGAGGCCACAATATCGATAGCCGGGAAGATACGTTTGTTGGACAAACGACGGTCGAGTTGGAGCTCCATGTTACCGGTGCCCTTGAACTCTTCGAAGATGACCTCGTCCATCTTGGAGCCGGTGTCGATCAAGGCAGTGGCCAGGATGGTGAGTGAGCCGCCGTTCTCAATCTTACGGGCCGCGCCGAAGAAGCGCTTCGGCTTCTGGAGGGCGTTGGCCTCCACACCACCGGTGAGCACCTTGCCGGAGGCAGGTGACACGGTGTTGTAGGCGCGAGCCAGACGGGTGATGGAGTCGAGCAGGATGACCACGTCGTGGCCGCACTCAGTGAGGCGCTTGGCCTTCTCCAGCACGATGTTGGCGATCTGCACGTGTTTGGAGGCGGGCTCGTCGAAGGTAGAGGCGATGACCTCGGCATTCACGCTGCGCTGCATGTCGGTGACCTCCTCAGGACGCTCGTCGATGAGCAGGATGATGAGGTACACCTCGGGATGGTTGGCAGCGATGGCATTGGCCACTTCTTTCAGCAACACGGTCTTACCGGTCTTGGGCTGAGCCACGATCAAACCACGCTGGCCCTTGCCGATGGGAGCGAACATATCCATGATACGGGTCGACAGGGTTCCGCCCTGATGACCGGTGATGGTGAATTTCTCGTTGGGGAACAAAGGAGTAAGGAAGTCGAACGGGATACGGTCGCGCACCTCTTCGGGACGGCGTCCGTTGATGTAATCGACCTTCACCAAGGGAAAGAACTTCTCCTGGCTCTTCGGGGGACGGATGGTGCCCTGCACGGTGTCGCCAGTCTTCAAGCCGAACAGCTTGATCTGCGAAGTGGAGACATAAATGTCATCGGGCGAGGAGAGGTAGTTGTAGTCGGATGACCGCAAGAAACCAAAGCCCTCGGGCATGATCTCCAGCACGCCTTCAGCCTCGACCACACCGTCGAACTCGTTGAGGAGCTCATCTCGGTGGTTGGGTTGGTGCTCTTTGTTTTCTCTGGGTTCACGAGGCTGTTCAGGAACCTTGTTTTCTTTGGGTTCTCGGACTTCTTCTTTTGGTTCGCGAGTTTCTTCTTTTTTATTATCGCGGATTTCTTCCTTGTGCTCCTTAAACTCTTTATGTTCTTTGTGCTCTTTGCGCTCCTTAAACTCTTTATGCTCTTTGTGTTCGCGGGGCTCTTCTTTTTGCTCACGGACCTCTTTCTGTTCCTGCTTGGGTTCAGGTTTTTGTTCCTGCCGCTGCTCGGGTTTCTGCTCCTGTTTTTGCTCTTGTCGAGGCTCTTGTTTCTGTTCCTGTTTTATTCTAGGGCGTTTCTCACGTTTCTTACCTTCATTCTGGATTGGCTCTTGGACAGCCTCTTCGGTCGGGAAGGGAATCTCCTGGGTTTTGTTCACTTCACCCTTTTGGATGCGGTTTCTTTTCTTTTTGGGTTGCTGAGGTTGTTCAGCGGCATTATTGGTGCTATTGGTGTTGTTTCCGTTGTTTGCGGGCTCGTTTCCGCCAGTATTATTGTTATTCAAGCCAGCATTGTTGTTCTCAGCGTTCTGGTTTTTGGGCTTTCTGCCGCGTTTTTTTGGGGCAGCGTCCGACTGTTTCTTCATCAACTCAGGATGCTCCACCTGATGGTCGAGAATGTCGTAAATCAACTGATCTTTGGTCTTGCCTTCGTCGTCAATGCCAAATTCGATGGCAACCATCTTAAGGTCTTCGAAGGACTTTTCGATTAAGTCGTATTTGGTATACATAAAAAGGGTTGAAAATGTTTACAATAAAATTTCAGGAAACAAAAGGAAAGGAGGGCTCTTTGGTAAATGGTGCTGCAAAGGTAGGGAAATTATTTTACCTGTCAAGTTTTTTTTATTTTTTTTTCAAAACTTGCTATCTTTGCAGCGTTTTAAAACCCCAATTTGACTATGAAACAGAGATTGCAATCGTTTTTGTTTTTCCTCTCGGCCTTGCTGACCGGAGTATTGTTTTTCATGCCGATGGTTTCGTATCTCGATGAATATGGCACCTATTATAAACTCTTTGTCTACGGCATCAACACCGTATCGCTGGCTCAAGGCGTCGAACTGCCTTTCAGCTCGATCTACACACTTCCGCTGCTGATTCTGGCCGTAGTGGTGATCTTGATCAATTTCTATATTTCCTTCTCCATCTTTAGAGCAGTCAAACTGCAACAGTTCGTGCGCCTGTTCAAGATCTCGAGAATGAATATCGCTGTGAACGGTGTGCTGATTGCCACCCTTTTCGTGTATTACCTGATGAAGACGGGTGCTCCCATCGCCGCGGCGCCTTCCTTCCGCTGGCCCTCATGGGGCATTTTCATCCCGCTGGTGACGATGATCATGATGCTGATCGCCTCCTCCGGACTGAAGAAGGACATTGATAAGGTGAGGTCGATTGATAGGATAAGGTAAGTGGAAAGTGGAGAGTGGAAAGTGGAAAGCTAAATAGTTTTCCACTTTCCACTTTCCACTCTCAGTTTTTCAAAGATTTCCATATCCTTAAATTGCTTCCCGTCGATGGTGAAGCGGACCATGGTAATTTGTTTGTGGAAGCCTGACTGGCCGGCTGCTCCGGGGTTGATGTGGAGTAGGTTGAGCTGCTGGTCGAATATGACCTTCAAGATGTGCGAGTGACCGCAAACGTACAGCTCTGGTTTTTTCTCTTGTAAGATGTGTCTTACTTCGGGCATGTAATGTCCGGGATAGCCCCCGATATGGGTCATGTAGACGTGGGTGTCTTCCACCTGGAAGAACAGATCCTCGGGGTATTGCAGCCGAACGATGTGGTCGTCGACGTTGCCGTGAACAGCCCGCAGCGGCTTGAAGGCTTCGAGCTGTTCGGCGGTTTCGATATTTCCGATGTCACCAGCATGCCATAGCTCGTCCACGTCTTTGAAAAAGTCAAAGACTTGCGGGATAATTGTCCCGTGGGTGTCCGATAGGATGCCGATTCTCGTCATTATAAATTGAACAGAATACCCACGCTCAACACTTCCTTGAACTGGATTTTGGAATTTGGGTCTTTCACCATAAGGCCGGTGGTGGGGTCGAGATCGTAGAAAGGAATGTCGTAGTCGTAAATCATGTGGGTCCCGAAGTTGCAATTCAGCCAGCTGTTGACCTTCATCACGAAGAGGTTCTGCCAGTCGACATCGATGCGCTCGGGATGGTTGAGGTAATTGGAGAAGAGTTCCAGTTTCGACTCGAAATCCACATTCTTGACAATAGTATATTTCATCTTGGCGGTCAAGCGGGCACCGAACTCGAATTTCACCTTGTCGCCTTTTGCGTGAACGATGGTGTCGTTGGGATCGAGAGGTCCGAGGTCGTTGACACCATAGGCGCCGATGGAAGCCAGATAGTCGTCGTTGACGATGACCAGACGGCCAGTGATGGGAGCGAAGTTGATGGAGAAGTGCTCGTTGGGCACCCATTCGGCACCAAGACCCAAACTGATGTAAGCGGGAGCCAGGAACTTGGAGATGTACTGGGTGGAGTCGACGGCATAGTCAAAACCATAGGCGAACTGCGAACGGAAGGCGAACTCCAAACTGTAGTTCAGGTGTTCGGAGGCCTTCAAACCGACCAGTGAGGTGAACTCGATCTTGTCGTCCGTCTTCACGGGTTTCTGCTTGAAGCTGAAATAGCTGTAACCCAAGGCGGTGGCCAGCGTGTTGTCCCATTTGAAATTGTCTTTGGCGTAGTTGATGTTGTAATTGAATGTGCCCAGCCAATTCAGGGCATTCTGACCGCCTGCCGCCCAGTTGGTATAGGACGCCTGCGCGAAATTCAACCCGATGTTGCCACCGTGGGTCCAACCTTCAGTTTTTTCTTCATCCTGTGCAAACGATGCCATGGCCCAAAAGAGGGCCATCGCAGTAAAGAGTACTTTTTTCATATTGATTGGTGTTTAATTATTGATCAAAATCCGTTGCCATTCCACTTGATGGTCTTCATACCACCGGTCCGGAAATCGTAGAACTTGAGGTCTTTGCCTTCTTTGGGAAGGATGACAAAGGTGTCCTCGTCGTCATCGATGATGTTCAGCACTTTTTTGACGATTTTTGGCCGTGGGCTAAGTGTACCTTTGGCGGCGTCATATTCATAGAAGGCCAGGGCGCACTCAGGAAATATTTCTCCATCGTCGTTGATGCTGACGGCAAAGAGCTTGTTGCCGCTCTTGAGATTCCAATAAACGGCCGTGAGGATGTCCCGACGGATGATGGTGTCACCTATGCTAAAGTTGGCGTTTTCCGTAGCAATCATGGTGTCGGCGGTGAGAATCTCGATATAGCCGTTTTTGGGTGCGAATTCCACAATGAAATCTGCATAAACGTCCTCATCAATCTTGATATGCTTGGCTTTGCCAGTCTCCTTGTACTTGTTGAAGGCATCCACGTACATTCCTGGGAACTCAGTGCCCCATGCCGTAAAGAGTTTCTCGATGATAGGAGCCTCCGACGTCGGAACATTGACAGTTTTCTGCCACAAGTCTTTCACGTCAAAGGCGGTCTGTGCGTTGGCGGCTACTCCCACCAGGAGCGCCACCATTAAGAATAAATACTTTTTCATAATATAACTTTTAACTTTCCACTTTCCACTCTCCACTCTCCACTTAATACGAATTTCCATCCTGATAATGTCTCGACCCAATGTTAAAGGTGATATCCTGTGTATTATGACTCCGCACATATTTGCCATTCTTCACCGCAGGAATCCAATTCGTGCCTTGTAATAACCGGATGGCCTCGTTGTCGCAGCCACCGCCAACCGAGTTCTTTACAGTGATGTTCGACACGCTGCCATCGGTCTCCACTACGAAATCCAACCTCACTGTGCCGGAGACCTCCGTGGCTTTGGCTGCTTGGGGATATTCGAGGTTGCTGAGGATATAGTTGGCCATGTTGCTGCCATCGGCGAAATAAGGCTTCGCTGTTTCTTCTAGCTGGTGGATTGTAAAGATCTTGTAGCTGTCGTCAGCTTCCAAAGTCAAGGGAATCTCGACGCGTTCATGCTTCTTCCAGTAGCGTTTGTAAGACTTGACATGGTATCTCACTGTGTAGTCCATGTCAATGGCAACGGGCAGCATGTTCTGTGTGGCGGGTTCCCATAGAATCTTCTTTACTAGGTCGAGGGCATCGGCATTGGCGGCCTCGCTAAACGACTCCTTGATTTGGTAGTCACTGCCGACTCCTTTTTCATCAAGATGGAAGGCAACCACCACGTCACCGCTTTTCTTGTCGGCCAGTTCGGCCTCAGGATAATGCTGGTTCTGGAGGATGTATTCTTCTGTCAAACTATGTCCAGATTTGGGCACGGCTGGGTTGATTTGGGCGAATCCAGTGACGAAACAACCGGTAAAAAGCAAGACCAGTAAAAGCCTTGATATGTTTAACTTATTCATAATCAATAATTTAAATTAAACCATAGAGATTTGTTTTTCCGATGCTAATATACTAATTCTTTTTAATTTTGCACAAAAATACCTCAGCCATGGAAAACAACGAGAAAAACAACATGATTTTTGGGGTGCATCCCGTGCTGGAACTGATTCGTTCGCAGAAGGAAATCGAAAAGGTTTTCATCCAAGCCGGAGCCCGTTCGATGGAGATAACCGAGATTGCCAACACCTGCCGTGCCCAAGGCATCCCGGTGCAGTATGTGCCTATCGAGAAGATGAACCGCCTGACCCGCAAGAACCACCAGGGCGTGGTTGCTTTCATCTGCCCGATTGAATACCAGCCGCTGGAAAAGGTGATCCCCGCTGTCTTCGAGGAGGGTAGGGACCCCTTCGTGTTGATGCTCGACCGTGTGACTGATGTCCGTAACTTCGGTGCCATCGCCCGTACCGCCTACGCTGCCGGCGTGGATGCCATCGTCATCCCTTCCAAAGGCTCTGCCTTGATCAACGGCGACGCCATGAAGACCTCCGCAGGAGCGCTTTCTTTAATTAATGTGTGCCGTGTCGACAATATGAAGGACGCCATCGATTTCCTTCAGGCCAGCGGCCTGCGGGTGGTGGGCTTCACCGAAAAAGCCAAAGAGAGCCTGTGGAAATCGGATCTCACAGGCCCTCTTTGTGTGATGATGGGCTCCGAAGAGGATGGCATCAGTCCGGCCTACCTCAAGCGCCTCGACGCCCACCTGATGATCCCTATGCCGGGTGACATCGATTCACTCAATGTCTCTGTGGCGACCGGGATTGTGTGTTTTGAGGTGGTTAGGCAACGTAGAGACGCCGTAGAGACGTCATAATATGGCCTCTCTACAGGGATTATTTCAAATATTTATCCAACCAATTATAGAATCTTCTCTGCCAGAGCACGCCATTCTGGGGTTTCAGTACCCAGTGGTTCTCGTCGGGGAAGTAGAGGAACTCTGCCGGGATGCCTTGCAGGATGGCGGCGTTGTAGGCCTGCATGCCTTGCGTGAAACAGATGCGGTAGTCCAAGCCGCCATGGATGACGAGGATGGGCGCGGTCCATTTGTCGACGAAGAGGTGAGGTGAGTTGGCATAGGTCTTGCGCACGGTTGCGTCGTTCCACTGCCAGTAGGGGCCGCCGAGGTCCCAGTTGACGAACCACATCTCTTCGGTCTCGAGGTACTGGGCTTCGAGGTTGAACATGCCGTCGTGGGCGATGAGGGCCTTGAAACGTCCCTCGTGGTGACCGGCCAGCCAGTACACACTGAAGCCGCCGAAGCTGGCACCCACGGCACCGAGACGGTTTTCGTCAATGAAAGGCTCCTTGCTGACTTCGTCGATGGCGCTCAGGTAATCCTTCATGCACTGTCCGCCGTAGTCACCGCTGATCTCTTCAAGCCACTCCTGGCCGAAGCCGGGCAGGCCGCGACGGTTGGGGGCGACCACGATATAATCGTTGGCAGCCATCATCTGGAAGTTCCAACGGTACGACCAGAATTGGCTCACGGTGCTCTGCGGTCCGCCTTCGCAATAGAGCAGGGCAGGGTATTGGCGTTTGGGATCGAAATGAGGCGGGTAGATGACCCAGGTGAGCATCTCCTTGCCGTCGGTGGTCTTGATCCAACGCTCTTCTACCTCGCCCATGGTGAGTTGGTCGAAGATCTTATCGTTGACATGGGTGATTTGCGTAGCTTCGCCAGTGGCGGGGCTGACGCTGAATAGCTCGGTGGGATGGCTCATCGACTGGCGGCCAGCAATCAGTTTGTCACCGTTGTAGTGGACGGAAATGTAGTTGTGCTTACCCGTGGTGAGCTTCGAAATCATACCGTTTTCGATGTTAAGGGCATAGAGTTGGTCGGTGGCGTAGGCATCGCTGATGAAGAAGAGGGTCTTGCTGTCGTCAGCCCAGCTGAAGCCTGTGCAGCACTGGTCGAAGCGGGCAGAGTAATCAGTCTTCTCACCGGTCAGGAGGTCCATCACGAAGAGACGTTGTTTGTCGCTCTCATAGCCGTCGCGTTCTTGGCTCTCCCAGGCCATGTAGCGGCCGTCGGGCGAGATGACGGGGTTGAGGTCGTAACCCATCATGCCTTCGGTGAGGTTCTTGCATTCGCCGCTTTGGATGAAGTAGCGGTAGATGTCGGTGTTGGTGGAGAGGGCGTAGTCTTTGCCGACCTTCTTACGGCAGCAGTAGACAAAACTATTGCCGTCGGGCAGCCATTGCACCTGTTCCATGCCGCCGAAAGGACGCACGGGAGCTTCCCATTCCTCTCCGGCCATGGCGTCAAAAGAAGCCTCGAGTTTGCCGCTGCTGATGTTACCCACGAAGATATGGCCGTAGGTGTCCACCCATTGGTCCCAGTGGCGGTACATCAGGTCGTTGTTGATGCGGCCCGAAGAGAGCGGCAGGTCGGGGTAGATGTCGGCTACGGTCTCTTTCATCTTCACTTCTTTGGTGAAGAGCAACTGGTTACAGTCAGGTGAGTAGAGGAACCCGTTGATGTCGTCGGCCTCGTTGGAGACGCATGTGCGGCCTGTGCCGTCGGGGTTGATCTCCCAGAGTTGCATAACGCCGTCGTCGTTGGGGGAGAGGAAGCCGATCTTCTTGCCGTCGGGACGCCATTGCGGGCTGTATTCGCTTTTGTTGGAGTCGGACAGCACGCGGTTGTCGCTGCCGTCGGCATTCATAATATACAAGGTGGAGCCGCTGCGGTTCTCCTCCACGCTGTAGTAGGTCACGTTATAGACAATCTGGGAGTGGTCGGGCGAGATGCTGTATTCGCCGATACGGCCCATGGCCCAAAGGACCTCGGGTGTCATCACGTCGGTGGTCAGGTTGAGTTCCTTAGGCCCGATCTTGTCTTTGGCTTTCGGCTCAGTCTCAGGTTTTTGGTTGTTGCACGATACGATCAAACAGGTCATCATGGCTAACAGAAAGATTTTGTTTTTTCTCATATGGATTGATGATTTGGAATTTGGCAGTAAAATTAAGGATTTTTGTTTTATCTTTGCGAGGTTAAATAAAAAAACAGCGATGCTTCAAATCTATTGCCGCAACACCAAGACCACCAAGAGTTTCCCCGAAGGGACCACCCTCCAGGAGATGCTTCCTGAGTTTGAATTTGACAGACCATACGAGATTGTCTCGGCCCGTGTGAACAATGTGCCACAGGGACTTCGCTTCAAGGTATACAACAACCGTGATATTGAATATGTGGATGGCCGCGACCCGTCGGGGGCGCGCATTTACTTCCGTTCGCTCTGCTTCTTGCTTAGCAAAGCGGCCCGCGATGTGTTTCCGGGCTCGAAGATCTATATGGAGAATCCCATCTCCAATGGCTATTTCTGCAATTTCCACAAAGCGGACAATTCAGAGGTGACCGACGACGACATCGAGCGCATCCGCCAACGCATGCAGGAGATCGTCAACAAGGACATCCCATTCCATCGCTACGAGGTGCAGACCGAGGAGGCCATACGCATCTTCCGCGAAAGGGGCTACGACGACAAAGTTAAGCTCATCGAGACTAGCGGCCAGGTTTATATGGACTACTACACCCTGGGCGACACGGCCGACTATTACTATGGCCGTTTGGTGCCCTCAGCAGGCTACCTCAAACTCTGGGGTCTGGAACGCTACTATCACGGACTCCTGTTGCGTGTTCCCGATAGACATAAACCAAGCCAACTGGCACCCTTTGTGCCGCAACCCAAGACCTTCGAGATGTTCAACGAAAATTTGAAATGGAACATCATCATGGGTCTGAACAATGTGGGCGACGTCAACCAGGCCTGCCTCAATGGCCTTGCCAACGTGCTGATCAAAGTGTCGGAGGCTCTTCAAGAAAAGAAGATTGTGCAGATTGCCGAGGAGATTCACAAAAGATATCAAGAAAACGGCGTGCGTTTGGTGCTGATCACCGGTCCCAGCAGCAGCGGCAAGACCACCTTCTGCAAACGCTTGAGTGTCCAGTTGCTGGCCTGCGGTTTGAAACCGCTTTCGTTCTCGACGGATGATTATTTCGTGAATAGGGAAGACACCCCCAAGTTGCCCAATGGGGACTATGACTTCGACAACTTCGAGACGGTGAAGCACGAGGATCTGCAGCGTGACTTGCAGAAATTGTTGAATGGAGAAACGATTGATATCCCGGAATTCAACTTCGTGACGGGTAAGCAGGAGTACAACGGCAAACAGCTGCATCTGGATGCCAATACCGTGGTGCTTCTTGAAGGCATTCACGCTCTTAATCCCCGGTTGACCGACAAGATTGGCGATCCGGTGAAGTTCCGCATCTTCATCAACACGCTGACCAGCACTTCGCTCGACGACCACAACATCATCCCGACCAGCGACAACCGTTTGCTGCGCCGCATCGTGCGCGATTACAACAAAGGTGCCTTCACTGCCCGTCAGACCATCGAGCAATGGCCCAACGTCATCGCTGCCGAGGAGCAGTGGATCTATCCCTATCAGGAAAACGCCGACATGATGTTCAACTCCTCGTACCTGCTGGAGTTCGCCGTCATGCGCAACCACGCCGAAGCCATTCTAACCAGTGTGCCGAAGAACTGCTCGGCCTATACGGAAGCCCATCGGCTCCTGCATTTCATCCATTACTTCACTCCGGTGCCAGACAAGGAGATCCCGCAAACATCCATGATCAGAGAGTTTATTTAAGTGGAAAGTGGAAAGTTATCGAATTTGGAGTTTTCCACTTTCCACTCTCCACTTTCAACTAAAAAAGACGGCCAAAAGCCGTCTTTTTTCAGTAGCGGGATCGAGAATTGAACTCGAGACCTCCGGGTTATGAATCCGACGCTCTAACCTGCTGAGCTATCCCGCCATGTTTCGAGGCGCAAAAGTACTACATTTTTTTGTTCCTGCAACACTTTTCAAAAATTTTTTTTG
The DNA here is from genome assembly GCA_024681295.1 of Bacteroidales bacterium. GTDB lineage: Bacteria > Bacteroidota > Bacteroidia > Bacteroidales > F082 > Limimorpha. The sequence goes on along the minus strand of JAILBC010000075.1, from coordinate 7,146 downwards.
GTACGGTTTTTGAACTTTTAAGTTTTTTGTGTTCTGATTAAAGAAATATTCATAATTTTGCACATCTTTAAATAAACCAAGAAAATGAAAAAGCTTGTATTATTAATCGGCATCCTCGTGATGACTATGGGCCTGGTAAAGGCACAAGATGAGAAGCAGGTCCCCACCAACGGTCCTGAAATCGAGTTCGAACAGATTAACCACGACTTCGGTAATGTGGAATATGGCGGTACCTGTGAAGTGGCTTTCAAGTTCACCAACACGGGTAACGAACCCCTGGTGATCCAGAAACCCAAGACCAGCTGCGGCTGCACCGCTTCTTCCTGGCCTAAAGAGCCTATCCTCCCCGGTGCCTCAGAGTCGATCGTGGTGACTTATAAGACGACTACCAAGGTGGGTAACTTCAGCAAGTCGGTCACCGTCACCTCCAATGCCATGGTCAACAGCACTGTGGTGCTCCGCATCAAGGGCGCCATCCTCGAACAACCCACCGAGGCTCTTCCTGAAAAAGACTTTGGCACTGGTTCTCCCGTGAACAACAATTAATTAAAGATATGCCAAAAATTTCCCAAAAAGGCTTAGAGCTTCCGCAATCGGCGATTCGGAAGCTCGTTCCGTTTGCTGATGCCGCCAAAGAGCGCGGTGTCCATGTGTATCACCTCAACATTGGTCAACCCGACATCGAGACACCCAGTGGTGCCCTAAAGGCTTTGGCTGATACCGCTGCCAAGATGGCCGACAACCATGGTGTGCTGGAATACAGCCACTCGGCAGGTATCCCCAGCTACCGTCGTGCCCTGTGCAACTACTACCACCGTCATGGCATCGATGTCACTCCCAACCAAGTCATCGTCACCACCGGCGGCAGCGAGGCCCTGCAGATGGCTTTCACCGTGTGCCTTAACCCTGGCGACGAAATCATCATCCCGGAACCTTATTATACCAACTATAACACCTTCGCCAAGCTGTGCGACGCCAAGATCGTCACCATCCCGAGCGACATCAAGACAGGCTTCGCCCTGCCGCCCATCGAGGACTTTGAGAAGGCCATCACCCCACGTACCAGAGCCATCATGATCTGCAACCCCAACAATCCCACGGGTTACCTCTACACCCAAGAGGAACTGCTCAAGGTTGCCGGCCTGGTCAAGAAGTATGACCTGTATCTTTTCGCCGACGAGGTGTATCGTGAGTTCTGCTATGACGGTCACAAGCACTTCAGCGTGATGCAACTCGAGGGACTGGAACGCAACACCATCCTGTTCGACTCCGTGTCGAAGCGTTACAGTGCCTGCGGTGCTCGTGTAGGTTGCATGGTGACCCGTAATAGTGAGGTCTATGCCATCGCCATGCGTTTGGCTCAGGCCCGTCTGTCACCGCCTTCGTTCGGTCAGATCTTCGCCGAGGCTGCCGTCGAAACGCCGCAGTCGTATTTCGATGCCGTGTATAACGAGTACATCGCCCGTCGCAATGTCATCGTCGAGGGTATCAACAAGATCCCTGGCTGCTATTGCCCAATGCCGAAAGGCGCCTTCTACACCGTGATCGACCTGCCAGTCGACGATAGCGACAAGTTCTGCCAGTGGCTGCTCACCGATTTCAGTTACAACGGCGCCACCGTGATGCTGGCTCCTGCTACCGGTTTCTATGTCGATCCTGAGAAGGGACGCCATCAGGCCCGTATCACTTACTGCCTCTGTATCGATGACCTGAAAGCCGCCATCAAGTGCCTCGAAGAAGCCTTGAAGGAATATCCAGGGAAGATCAGACGATAAAAAGTGAAGAGTGAAGGGTGAAAAGTTAATAAATTAAGTATTTACTTCGGATCACTCTGAAATTTTCCAAATCCTTAACCCATGAAGCGCGGATGCCCTCCGCGCTTTTTCTATTTTCAATCTGCTGCTTCAGGATGCTGTCGCCAGCCAGCAGGTCGAAATATTTCTTGAAAAACAGATAATTCTTTTCGGTGAGTTGCTGATATGCGTCGATGAGCCACTCCAAATGCAACTGGGGCGTGTTGCTGGCATAGCCGTGGGCAAACTCGGTCAAATCCAGACCACGGCAGAGTTCGCCTTCGAACATGGGCTTGGATGCGCCTTCCATGCTTTTGGGCGTAAAGGTGTAGTCGCCTCGCAGTGCCGGATGACCGAAGATCTGGAAGGGCTTGTCAGTGCCACGGCCCACACTCACGATGGTTCCTTCAAAGAGACAGAGGGAAGGGTAGAGGTAGACGGATTCCCAGTTGGGCAGGTTGGGTGAGGGCTTTACGGGGAGTTCGTAGATGGCGTTGCGATCGTAACCAGGAATAGACACTACCGTCAGCTCGCAGTGGACAGCGCCTTTCAGCCAGCCTTCGCCGTTCACCATCTTGCCGTACTCGCCGATGGTCATCCCGTATACGATGGGCACAGGATGCATCCCCACAAAGGAGGTGTTTTCGGGTCTCAGAATGGGGCCGTCGATATAGAAACCATTAGGGTTGGGACAGTCAAGCACCACCACGCGGATGTCGTGCTCGGCACAGGCCTCCATCACATATGTCAAGGTAGAAATATAGGTGTAGAAACGCACCCCTACATCCTGCAAATAAAACAGCATGATGTCGATGTCCTTCAGCATTTCGTCCGTGGGTTTCTTGGTCTTACCGTACAACGAGGCGATCTCGATGCCAGTCTTCATATCCTTGCCGTCAGTGACCTTAGCTCCGGCATCGGCAGCGCCACGGAAGCCATGTTCAGGGGTGAAGATGCGTTTCACGTTGACGCCCAACGAGACCAAAGAATCTACGAGATGGGTTGCGCCTATGAGGCTAGTCTGGTTGGCCACCACGCCAACACTCTTCCCTTCAACCAAATGCAGGTAGTTGTCGGTGTCTTGCGCACCGCAGACGTATTGTTCCTTAGGAATCAAACGAAGGTCTTGGCTTTCGGCCTGAGCCATAAAGCCAAATGCCAATAAAATAGCCATAGCGAAACGGATGATATTTCTCATTTTGACGTTCATATTTCAAAAGCGATTCGTATTTTTGCAAAAATAATGCAAAAAAACCATTGATTGCATGTCTGGATCAAAATTCATCTCCGGTCGTTTGTTCTCGCTCTCCAAAGGCAGCCTTTCCTCAACGGTGATGCGGCTTTCGGTAACTAGCGTGGCACTGGCCGTGACGGTGATGATCATCTCCCTCGCCGTGGTGGTGGGCTTCAAGAACCAGATCCGCGACAAGGTGGTGGGCTTTGTGGCTCCTATTCACATCCAAGCCCTCGACCGTAACGAGTCATACGAGGAGATGCCCTTTGTGATGAACGGAAAGCTTCAGCTGACCCTTGAGAGTACGGAAGGCATCCGGCATTACCAAGGGGTGGCCAACAAGGCTGGTATGATCAAGACCGACGACGAAATTCAGGGTGTGGTGATGAAAGGCGTGGGAACTGACTACGACTGGAGTTATTTCGAAAAGAGTCTGATAGACGGGGAGGTGCCCAAATATACCGATGGCGAACGTTCCAACGATGTGATGGTGTCGAAACTGATTGCCGACAAGATGCTGCTCGCCGTGGGCGATGATGTGCGGGTGTGGTTCATCGACGAGGATATGAAGGCGAGGGGACGCAAGTTCAACGTGAAAGGGGTGTTCGAGACAGGCCTCTCGGAGTTCGACGAACGCTATGTGTTCTGCGATATCGGACAGATACGTAAACTCAACCGCTGGGAGGACGAAGAGGTTGGCCTCGTGGAGGTGTGGCTCGATGATGTGGAGGCAATGGATGAGGTGAACAAGAATTTGTATTTCAATATTCCTGGAAACCTGGCCTCGTATACGGCCCGTGAGAGCAATCCTCAGATTTTCGACTGGCTGGCCCTGCTTGATACCAACGTGTGGCTGATTCTCGGCCTGATGTTCCTTGTAGCGGCCATCACTGTGATCTCCATGTTGCTCATCATCATCATTGAAAAGACCTCGACCATTGGACTCTTGAAGGCGATGGGTGCAAGCAATGGATTTGTACGTTCTGTATTCCTGCGCCGTTCTGTTAAGATCTTGCTTCTTGGCATGCTTATCGGCAATATCATTGGCATCGGATTCTGCCTGCTGCAACAATATACAGGGCTCATTAGCTTGAATCCCGAGACCTATTACCTATCGTCTGTGCCCATCGAGCTTCGCTGGACTACGGTCATCGTTTTGAATTTGGTCTGCTTCGCACTCTGGACGCTGATGTTACACATCCCTACAGGAATTATCAATAGGATTCGACCTTCCAAGTCGATTCGATTCGAATAATTTAAAATCATTCTAAAATATAGAATCTCTATATCTATATCAAAGAAAACTTTTATCTTCACGGCTCCAAACAAAACAATAAAAAGTAATGGAAAAATTTGTGATCGAGCCGCTGAAAGGTTTTGGTGATATTCCTTTTGGGATGGCCTTGGACGATGCCGTGAAGAAACTCGGCAACCCTAATTTCTACGAGGAACTCAGCGATATGGAGGAGACGGGTAACCGCTCTATCTACTATGAGTATGAGGAAATCGATACCAACATCTATTTTGAAGGAATCACTAAGTCGGTAGTGGCTTGCTTTGAGACAGAAAACGAAGAAGCGATACTCTATGGCACCAAGGTTTTCGAACTGTCGCGTGCCGAGGTCATCGTTCTGATGCAGGACAACGGCTTCAAGCAGTTGGAGGAAGAGGACGAGGATGGCGAGCACCGTGTGTCGTTCGAGGATGCCATGATCGACTTCTTCTTCGATGGCGACAAGATGACGGCCGTCAGCTGGGGAGTGCTCGTTGACGATCAAGGCAATATCATTTAAGCCTTGGATGGAAACTGGTCAAGGTTTCCCTCAACAAATCATCTGAAATGTGGGTGTAAATCTCAGTCGTGCTGACACTGGCATGACCGAGCATCTGCTGTACGGCCAAAAGATTGGCGCCGCCTTCTAATAAGTGAGTGGCGAAGCTGTGGCGGAAAGTGTGAGGACTGATGGTCTTGTGGATGCCGTTGCGTTCGGCTAGCTCTTTCACCAGTAGAAATACGCTTTGTCGAGTCAGTCCCGTCCCCCGACGGTTCAAAAAAACAATATCGGTGAATTTGGGTTTTGGAGTGACGTGCAGCCGGGCACCTTCTATATATTGGAACAGAATTTTCAAACTGCTGTCGCCAATGGGGACGAGCCTTTCCTTGCTTCCTTTGCCGAAAATGCGCAGGAATCCGTCCTCCCGATAAATATCGCTGATCTGCAATCCAATGAGTTCCGAAACCCGCAATCCGCAACCGTACATCACCTCGATCATGGCTTTGTTGCGGTGACCGTTGGGCTGGCTGAGGTCGATGCTGTCAATCATCTTTTGGATTTCTTCGTAGCTCAACACTTCAGGTAGATGCCGACCCAACGAAGGGGAGGAGATCAGTTCGGTCGGGTCTTTCTCAGCCAGGCCTTCCTGGATCAGGTACCTCCAAAATGACTTCAGTCCTGAAAGGATACGGGCCTGAGACGTGGCGCCGATGTTCAAATCGTAGAGATAGGCAAAGAAATTTTCAATGGTGTCCTGGGTGATGCTGTTAACCTCGGTGCCGGTGTTTTGGTTTTCAAGATATTGTAGAAAGAGGTGGACATCATGGCAATAGGCCTCCACGCTGTTTTCGGACAACGAGAGTTCCAACCGCAGGTGGTTGGCGTAATGCTTGATGAGGTTTTTGTTGATGTCCATGATGTTAAAAAAAACGTAGAGACGCCATATATGACGTCTCTACATTGTAAAACCCGATTGGATTAATCCAAGGTGTGGATCACCAGACCGGATCTGAGTTTGGGCTCAAACCAAGTGGTCTTGGGAGGCATGATGTTGCCGGTGTCGGCGATGTCGATGATCTGCTTCATGCTCACAGGATAGAGCGCGAAGGCGACCTTCATCTCACCGCTGTCGACACGACGCTTCAGTTCGCCGAGGCCGCGGATACCACCAACGAAGTCGATGCGCTTGTCGGTGCGGAGGTCCTTGATGCCCAGAATCTTGTCGAGAACAAGGTTGCTGAGGATGGTGACATCCAACACGCCGATAGGATCGTTGTCGTCGTAGGTGCCGGGTTTGGCCGTCAGGCTGTACCACACGCCCTCGATGTACATCGAGAAGTTGTGGAGCTTGTTGGGCTTGTACTCGGTGTCGCACTCGCAGTGGCAGGGGAACTCGCACTTGCAGGTGCCGCCATCCTTGGTGCAGTTGCACTTGCATTCGATGTCGAAGTTCTCTTGCAGAGCCTTGAAGAAGTCCTTGGTGCTGAGTCCGTTGAGGTCTTTCACGACGCGGTTGTAGTCGATGACGTTCAACTGGTTGTCGGGGAAGATGACGGTCATGAAGTAGTTGTACTCCTCTTTGCCGGTGTGGGCGGGATTCTTTTCTTTCTTCTCCTGGCCGACGAGGGCGGCGGCGGCGCTGCGGTGGTGACCGTCAGCGATGTACATGGCCGGGACCTTGGTGGCGAAGAGCTCAACGAGGCGGGCGATGGTGGCCTTGTCGTCGATGACCCAGAAACGATGGCCGAAGCCGTCTTCCTTGGCGATGAAGTCGTAGATGGGCTTCTCAGCAGTGATCTTGCTCACGATGGCGTCGATTTCGGCGACGGCAGGGTAGGCAAAGAACACGGGCTCCACGTTGGCGTTGGTGAGGCGGACGTGCTTCATGCGGTCTTCCTCTTTGTCCTTACGGGTGAGCTCATGCTTCTTGATGACCTTGTTGACATAGTCCTCGCTGTAGGCGCAGGCCACGATGCCGTACTGCCAGTGGGCGTTCGGCTCAGTGGGGTTCATGCTCTGGGCGTAGATGTAGAGCTTTTCCTCCTGGTCTTGCTTGATCCATCCGAAGTCTTTGAAGCTGTTGAAGTTCTCAACGACTTTCAGATAGGTCTCGAGGTCGCTGTCCTTGTAGCCTTCGGGGAGGTCGATCTCAGCCTTGGTCACGTGGAGCAGGCTGTAGGGGTTGCCTTCGCATTCCTTGCGGGCCTCTTCGGTGTTCAGCACGTCGTAGGGGCGGGAGGCCAGTTTTTGGACGATGTCCACGCCGGGACGCCATCCTTTGAACGGTTTGATAACTGACATATCGGTGTTGTTTTTTTGACACGGGACGCGGGACTGCGGGACA
>JAILBC010000007.1 GCA_024681295.1 Bacteroidales bacterium | reverse complement strand
TCCCCAAGGCATCGTGGCTGGCGTATACCCTGGCGCCAATGCCGAGGAGGTGGAGGCTCAACTCACCAAACCCCTCGAGGAACTGCTGTTCACCCTTCCCGAGGTGGATCGCGCAAACACCTATTCCATCACCAAAGAAGGTATCTGCTACATCTATGTGATGCTCGACCAAAGCGCCTCCGACGACATCCCCAGGGCATGGACCAAGATCAGGCAACGCATCAATGAAAACAAGGCCACAACCTTTCCCGCCGGTGTGCTGGCCATCGCCGTCATCGACGACTTCGGAAACACCTCTTCGCTCCTCATCGCCATGGAGTCGGCCGACAAGACTTACCGGGAGATGCGGGAATACACCGACGACCTCACCCATCGTTTGCGTGAGATCCCCCAAACCGGTAACGTGCGTGTGATGGGCGAGCAGAACGAAGAGATTGCAGTCATTGTCGATAAAGAAAAACTGTCGTTCTACGGCATCAGCCCCAACAGCTTGATGCTTCAATACGCTTCGCAAGGATTGCTCACCACAGCGGGATCGATGGAGACCGACGACTTCGACATGCCCCTGCACATCCAAAACCCCATCGTTTCGGAACAAGAACTGGAGAACCAAATCATCTATTCCGATGCGATGGGCAACACCGTCCGCCTACGCGACGTGGCCACCGTGGAACGCCGTCTGGCCCCCACCTCCAAAGTGGTCAACTTCAATGGACACGATGCCATCATCATCTCTGTGGAGATGCGCAAAGGCTTTAACATCGTCGCCTACGGCCGAAAAGTGGAAAAAGTGCTCAGCGAATTCAAGGCACAACTGCCCGATAGCGTACACCTCTACCGTATCACCGACCAACCCAAGGTGGTGCAACGCTCCGTCAACTCCTTCCTTCGGGACCTGCTCATCTCCATGGTGGTGGTCATCGCCGTCATGCTGCTGCTCTTCCCCTTCCGCACAGCCCTCATTGCCAGCTCGGGCCTTCCCATTTGCACTGCATTTAGTATCGGCATGATGTATCTATTTGGCATTGAACTGAATACGGTTACTTTAGCCGCCTTGATCGTAGTACTCGGCATGATTGTCGACGACTCCATCATCAATATTGATGGCTACATCGACAAGCTGAGTCAAGGCATGGAGCCTTTCAAAGCCGCCACCACCAGCGCCCGCGAGCTCTTCATGCCCATGTTCATCGCCACCACCGCCATCGCCACCATGTTCTTCCCGATGACACGCATCATCACGGGACCTTTGGGTGACTTTGTGCAACTCTTCCCCTGGACCGTCGCCTTTTCTTTAATGGGTTCTTTGGCTTACGCCATGCTGGTCATCCCCTCGTTGGAAATCATGTTCATCAAGCCCGACACCGAGAAGCAGCGTACCAACGGCTTCGTAAGGGCGCAACGGCGATTCTTCAACTTCCTACAGCGGCTTTATGACAGGATGCAGAGCCACTGTTTCCATCACCCCCACTTCACCATCGGCATGGGACTGGGTTCCATCGCCTTGGGAGTATTGATGTTTCTCGCCCTCAACGTACAGATGATGCCCAACGCCGAGCGTGACTGCTTCGCCGTGGAGATCCGTCTGCCCGAAGGCAGCAGTCTCGAGGCCACCACCCGTGTCAGCGACTCCTTGCAACATATGATGCTTCAGGACCCGCGCGTCACCTCCGTCACCGCCTTCATCGGCGAGACCGCTCCGCGCTTCCACGTGACTTATGCCCCCAGTATCCCGGCCCAGAACCTCTCGCAACTCATCGTCAACACCACCTCGAAGCAAGACACCGAGGACCTACTGAAGGAGATGGACGACATTTATTCCTACTACTTCCCCAAAGCCCACGTACGCTTCCGTCAACTTGATTATCAAGCGGTTACCACCCCCGTGGAGATCTTCGTCTACGGCGATGACTATAGCAAGACGGCCCCTGTGGCCCAACAAATCAAAGACTACATGTTCACCCTCGACAGGGAACTCCGTTGGGTCCATTCCGACTACGACGAGCAGCTGCCCTCGGTCAAGGTGACCATGAAACCCGAGGAATGCGCCCGCTTGGGGGTCACCAAAGGCGTCCTCTCGCTCGACCTGGCCACCACCCTCAATGGTCAGCCCCTGACCACCGTCTGGGAAGGCTCGCGAAGCATTCCCGTGAAGCTCTACTCCAAACAGAACTACGACCCCAACGACTACGAATCGGTCCAGAACCAGCTGATTCCCACTATGATTCCTGGCACCAGCGTGCCGCTACGACAAATCGCCGACATCAGTCCAGACTGGCATCCCGCCGTGCTTAGCCACCACAACGGCAAGGGCAACATCACTTTGGCCGCCGACATGAAGTTCTGGAAGAGCCAGACCGCCAGCATGAAGAAGATCCAAAACTTCATCGACACCGAGGTGCGTCCCACCCTTCCCGAAGGCGTAGAGATCGACTACGGCGGCCTCTCTTCGCTGAACACCATGGTCATCCCACAGATTCTCAAGAGCTTGATTGCCGCCATTCTTGTCTTGTTGGCCTTCCTGGTAGCCTATTTCAAGAAGTTCAACCTCGCCCTGTTGACGCTCTGTTCCAGCAGTTTATGCATGTTCGGTGCCTTCTTCGGCGAATGGCTTTTCGATCTTGACTTCGGCATGACCTCCGTGTTGGGCGTAGTCAGCCTCATCGGTATCATCGTGCGCAACGGTATCGTAATGTACGAGTACGCTGAGACCCTCCGCACCGAGGAAGGTCTGGAAGCCAAAGACGCAGCCATGAAAGCCGGCAGCCGACGCATGAGGCCCATCTTCCTTACCTCCGCCACCACCGCCCTCGGCGTGCTCCCCATGATCATCACTCGCAACCCCCTCTGGATGCCCATGGGCGTGGTCATCTGCTTCGGCGTAGTGCTCTCCATGGTCATCATCCTCGCCGTGATGCCTGTGATGTACTGGCAGATCTTCCGCACAAGCAAAAAGACACCCCAACCCCAACCTGAAGCCGCATGAAAACCCGTCTCCTCATATTAGCCCTGATCCTGAACTTGAGCGTGATGGCCCAGGAGACCGATACCCTGCTTCGGCTCAGCGTCAACGACTGCATCGATTTGGCTTTGCAGAACAATATCACACTGAAAAACAATCAGTTGGAGATTGAGAAAGCCCGAGCCACCAAGAAAGAAGCCCAGACCGCTTATCTGCCTAACGTGACTGCCCAGGCCTTGGCTTTCGACGCCATGAATCCAATGCTCAGTTTCGGTATCGAGGACATCGACAACGCCTTGGTACGGCAGACCCTCTATAACCTCTATGCCCAATACGGTGCTGCATTAGGCCTGAAAAAAGAATATAGTTTCGCCCAAAACGGCATGATGCTCAACGCCATGGCCATCGAACCCGTGTTTGCCGGAGGACGCATCTATCACGGCAACCAACTAGCCAAACTCGGCATTGAAGCCGCTGAATATCAAGCCCGTATCCAGGAAGACGAGGTGCGCCTCCAAACGGAGAGCC
>JAILBC010000157.1 GCA_024681295.1 Bacteroidales bacterium | reverse complement strand
GACAGTGTGACCCAAGAGGCCGTGACCCCACAGTCGGCCTACGACGCAGGTATTTCCTTCGGTGACTTTGAGTCTTTGCTTGCTGACGTTCAGGAACCGATAGGGGAGATCATCCCCAATTTCCACAACATTGAATTCCGTTTGCAACAGTTGGACGATGCTATCAAGGCCGATGCCGTGGGTCGTATGAAAGACCGTGAGGTGCAAGATTATGTTAAAAAGATCAAGGACATCGCTTACGAGATGAGTCTAGGCGAACGCTTGTTCCGCGAGGGCCAGTTGCCGAAACGTATCTGCCATTGCGACACCAAGGTAAACAACATGCTCTTTGACAAACAAGGTAATGTTCTGTGTATCATTGATTTAGATACGGTAATGCCCAGTTTCGTTTTTTCTGACTTTGGCGACTTCCTGCGTTCAGCCGCCAATACCGGGGCCGAGGACGACCCCGATCTTGGCAACATTCATTTTAATATGAAGATTTATGAACCTTTCTTGGAAGGTTATCTGGAAGGCACCAAAGCCTTTTTGACGCCGTTGGAGCGTGAGTTGCTACCGTATGCGGCGCGTTTGTTCCCGTACATGCAAGCGGTGCGGTTCTTTGCTGATTATATCAATGGAGACACCTATTATAAGGTGAAATATCCAGAACACAACATGGTGAGAACGAGGGCGCAATGGAAACTCTTTGAAGAAGTGGAAAGTGGAAAGTGGAGAGTGGAAAGTTAGTTTTCCACTTTCCACTTTCCACTAGAACGGTAGATCGTCACCGTTGTTGCTGTCACTGCCGAAGAACTCTTCAGGTCCGCCTGCGGGTGGTGGGGTTTGGTGGACGGCGGGAGCGGCTTGTTGTGCAGGTTGGGCTGGAGCCGCTGTGGTGACGGGGTCGAAGCGCCACACGCGCACGTCGGTGTACCATTTGCCGTTGAATTCTCTGGAAGAGATGTCGATTTGTGCTTTGATGAGTTGTCCGGGTGTCATGGCTTGGATTTCGTCGATCTGGTTGGTCCAGCAGGTAAGGCAGACGGTCTTGGGGTATTGTTCGTCTGTTTCAATGATCAGGTCCTGTTTGCGCCATGGACCGCGGGCGCTTGTTCCTTCGGTGAGTCCTCCGAGTCTCACCACTTTTCCTGTGATTTCCATAATATCTAAGTTTTAATTGATTAATTTTGAATGATTAAATCTGAGAATAGCTATTTTCAAAATCTTGGTGCAAAGATAAGCACGCCGTCACAGAAATTGTTCACTTTGTTGAAAATCTTTCCAATAATTTTTCAGGCCTTCTCAAATATAATCAATATTATGTTAAATAGAAGTCAGAAGACAGGAGCAAGAAGTAAGAATGAAGAACCCCGAGAGCTTTGCCCCCGGGGTTCTTCTGACTTCTGTCTTCTGTCTTCTTTTTGATTATTCCGCATCCAAAGCCTTCGCCTCATCCATCATCTTCAGCTGGACATACATGGTCTTCAGCACATGCTTCAGGTCTTCAGAAGGTTGAGCACGATAAGCTTCCTCAGCATACGGCAGACCCGTACGGAGATAATCTTCAGCATCCTTCATCAAGTTGTTGTAACGTTCGAGCTCTTTCTTCGAGAATCCGGTGATCTCATTGGCCTCTGCCTTCTTCTTGTTGGAGAGGTTGATGTACAGAGCAGCCAGGTTGTAGTCGGCATCGTAGAAAGTCGAATCCACATTCAAAGCCTCGTGGTAGTACTCGATGGCCACATCAGGATCAAAAATGTCGTGGCTGTCGTCACCGTAGATAGTTCCAAGGATGAACAAAATCGAAGCGTTGTTAGGATCCATGTCATGAAGCTGTCTGAGGTCGGCAATGGCAGCCTCGCCGTTACCTTGCTTCAGATACAAGTTCACCTTCTCGATGATCATGCCAGCGTCGCCAGGATACTTAGCCAAACCAGCCTCAATCATTTCAAGGCTTTTGGCTTCGTCTTCCTTTCCAAGATAGCAAGCAGACATGTTTTTGTAAAGATCCACCTTGTTGTAACCAAGGTTCTTAAGATCTTCATAATTGGCCAAAGCCTCGTCGTACATGCCGCCTCTCTGGAAAGCCAAAGCAGCGTTGACCAAAGCGGAAGTGTCGGGATTGGTGCCGCTCAAGGAAATCTCATACGACTTGCGGAAGTTTGCACCAGCTTGAGGATAGACTTCGTTGTTGAAGTTCTCCACACCATTTTGGAAATACTTGACGGCAATGGCGCCAATCCTCTGGTAGATGTCCTGAGCATTGTCCTTGGTATAGCCTTCATCGGCCTTGATGCAATTCGTCAGTGACTCGTAAGCCAGATCCAAGGCGTTCGGATACTTGGCGGAAAGCTCAAGATCCTGCTGGATATTCAGATAAATCATGCCGCGATACAGCCAAGCCTGAGCCTGGTCTTTCGGCTTCATCCCGAGGAATCCTTCGTGGTTCACGCATTTCTCGATGGCTTCAACAGCCTTTTCGTACTGACCGTTCCTGTTGTAGTTGTAAGCATTGGTACGGTCCATCTTTTGGGCCATCATCACATTGGCGGTGAGTAAGACGGCCAGCAAAATCACTAATTTTTTCATTTTCAATTTATTAATGGTGATACAATACTATTATTCTTCTTCACTAGGAGTTTGAACATCAGTGCCTTCAATCAAATCCTGTTCCAAATTTTCGGGGGTCTCCTCCCCTTCCACTGGCTCAGTCACGATGGGGTTCCCGTCCTCGTCGTACTGGACTTCTTCCTCATCCTCGTCTTCACGCTTGACTTTGGTCACAGCGGCAATCTCGTCGTTGCCTCGCAGGTCGATGAGTTTCACGCCTTGGGTAGCACGACCCATCACGCGGAGGGTGTTGGCGCCGATTCGGATCAGGATGCCTGACTTATTAATAATAATAAGGTCATCTTCGTCAGTGACATCCTTAATGGCAATCAGGTCACCCGTCTTCTCTGTAATGTTCAACGTCTTGACGCCTTTGGTGCCACGGTTGGTGATACGGTAGTCGTCGATACCGCTACGTTTGCCGAAGCCCTTTTCTGAGACCACCAGGACGGTCTGCTCAGGATCGTGGAGGCAAATCATGCCGATGACCTCGTCGCTCTCAGAAGCCAAGGTGATGCCCTTCACGCCTGAGGCGTTACGGCCCATCGGACGAACGGTCTTCTCGTTGAAGCGGACCGCCTTGCCCGAACGCAGTGCCATCAGTACCTCATTCTCACCGCTGGTCATATTGGCAGTCAGCAACTCGTCGTCCTCACGAATGGTGATGGCGTTGATACCAGCCTTGCGCGGACGTGAATAAGCCTCGAGGGTGGTTTTCTTGATGATACCCTTCTTGGTACAGAGGATCACGTAGTGGTTGTTGATGAATTCTTCATCCTTCAGGTCGCGGACATTCAGCACAGTAATCACCTTGTTGTCCTTGTCAACGTTCAGCAGGTTCTGGATGGCCCTACCCTTGCTGTTCTTACCTTCCTCAGGGATTTCGAAAGCACGCAGCCAGTAGCACTTGCCCTGTTCAGTAAAGAACAGCAGGTAGTTGTGGTTGGTGCAGGTGAAGATATGTTCGATGAAGTCAGTCTCGCGGGTGGACGAGCCTTTGGAGCCCTTGCCTCCCCTACTCTGGCGACGGTATTCTCTCAGCGGAGTACGTTTCACGTAGCCGAGGTGCGAGATAGTGACCACCACGGTGTCGTCGGCAATCATGTCCTCGATGCGGAACTCGCCAGCGGCGGGGACGATCTGGGTGCGACGCTCGTCTCCATATTTGTTCTTGATCTCGGTAAGTTCGTCCTTGATGATCTGGAACTGCATGTCCACATTGTTCAGCACCTCGTTGTAGTGGCGGATGCGTTCGTGCATTTCCTCCAACTCGTCCATGATCTTCTTGATCTCGAGACCGGCGAGTTGTCCAAGGCGGTAAGCCACGATGGCGGAAGCCTGCGGGTCGTCGAACCCGAAGCGTTCCATAATGGCTTGTTTGGCTTCGGCAGAGCCGCCCTTACAAGCACGGATGGTGGCGATGATCTCATCGACGATGTCGATGGCGCGGGCCAGACCTTCCAAGATGTGGGCACGTTCCTCAGCTTTCTTCAGGTCGAACTTGGTACGGCGCACCACCACCTGATGGCGGTGTTCCACAAAGTGCTCGATGAGTTGCTTAAGGTTCAAGGTATAGGGACGTCCGTTGACCAGGGCCACGTTGTTCACGTTGAACGAGCTCTGCAGGGCAGTCATCTGATATAGTTTGTTGAGCACCACCTCGGCGTTGGCGTCGCGTTTCAGTTCGTAAACGATGCGAATGCCCTTACGGTCTGACTCGTCGCGGATGTCAGCAATGCCGTCGATTTTCTTGTCGTTGACGAGGTCGGCGGTATTCTTGATCATCACGGCCTTGTTGACCTGATAAGGAATTGAAGTGGCGATGATGCGTTCGTGACCATTGTGTTCCTCGATGGTAGCCTCGCCACGCACTACGATGCGTCCCCTACCCGTTTCGAAAGCCTCTCTGACGCCCTCGTAGCCGTAGATCACGCCGGCGGTCGGGAAGTCGGGGGCCTTGATGTATTCCATCAACTCCTGGATGGTGATATCGCGGTTGTCGATATAGGCGATAATGCCATCGACGCACTCGCTGAGGTTATGGGGCGCCATATTGGTGGCCATACCCACGGCAATGCCGTTGGAGCCGTTGACCAGCAGTGTGGGGATTTGGGTGGGCAGCACGGTAGGCTCCTGCAGCGAGTCGTCGAAGTTGTTCTGGAAATCGACCGTATCCTTGTCAAGGTCGTCAAGCATCTCCTCGGCAATTTTCTTCAAACGGGCCTCGGTGTAACGCATGGCAGCCGGGCTGTCGCCGTCGACCGAACCGAAGTTACCTTGGCCGTCGACCAAAGGATAGCGTAGCGACCAGCTCTGGGCCATACGCACCATGGCGTCGTAGACCGACGAGTCGCCGTGCGGGTGGTACTTACCAAGCACCTCACCGACGATACGGGCCGACTTCTTATAAGCGCTGTGCGAGCTCACGCCCAAGCCAAGCATACCATACAACACACGGCGGTGAACAGGCTTGAATCCGTCCCTGACATCAGGCAGGGCACGCGATATGATAACCGACATCGAATAGTCGATGTAGGCCGATTTCATCTGGTTCTCAAGATTTACTTTGATAATCTTTTCGCCAGACTGGAGTTCTTCATTAGGAATGTTATTCTCTTCCATCTTCTGTCTTCTGACTTCTAAATACTAAATTCAATTTAAGGGCCTTTTTATAAGCGAGCGCAAATTTACAAAAAATTCCTTTATGACCTACGAGAAAACGGTTTTTTTGCGAAATTTTGTCATTTTGGCACCAAAAACGAGCGAGGAGCGATTTTACTGCAACATAATTTTCTGCACTCGAACCTTCTCGCCATCAATCAGACGCAAGACATAAATGCCGGGGGCCATGCCGTTTGTAGAGACGCCATAATATGACGTCTCTACGGACGTAATGTTGCGGCCAAGAACGTCGAAAATTTGTAGGGTTCCCTCCCCTAGCACGATGATCTCTCCGTTGCTGATAAAGGCGAAGTCGTCATGGTCGTCCGGATTGTCTACCTTCCCTGTAAACACCAACTTGAAGCGTGAAGCATAGTCGCTCGTTTTGGCATCGAAAGTATAAACGGGCGTTTGCAGCAGATCCACATTGGCACCTGTGATGTTGTCGATGAGATGCAAGAAGGACAACTCCGCGTCTTCAGGATGGATGGTAAGGGTGTATTCACCATCCTTTGCGGCCTTAAAGTTGAGTTGCATCTCGGCTTGCTTGTCGCTGAAGGCGATGGCGTAGTCTTGGCCGTTCTGCGGGAGGTAGATGTTGGCGTTTTGTGTGCCGAAGTAGAATTTGCCCAATTGGTTGCCTTCGTTGAAAGTAATGATGGCGTTGTCCATCATAGTGTGGCTGCGTGTGTTGGCCTGGGTTAATGTGATTAGTCAATGTGATTGCAGGGAGAATCAAGTCCTATTTGCTCTATCGACTGCATAACTTTGGCTAGTACCCTTGAACAAAACATGATCATCAGCAGTTACATTGATGGCGGTGCCTGCGGTTGTTGCTGTGATTTCTGTCCAAGTTGTTCCATTATCAGTACTATATGATATGGTTCTAGCTTCACTGCCAACTTGTTTCCACAATACAGTACCACTTGTTATTACATCAAATGTGAGATAATCCTGTGAGTAATCATGTTGTCCATTGCCCTGTGCCCAAACCGACAGCGGCATCAAGATCATCATGCAAAAAATAATTCGTAAAAAATTTTTCATCTTTTATTGGTTTTGTTTGATAAAATCGGCCTTGCGCCGTAATGAGAGGCAAATATAGGAATTTTTGTCATAAAGTGGTGCGGCGTGATTTTTGTTCTTACCTTTGCACAACTTTTTAAACGGAAAACGGAAAACGGAGAACGGAAAGTTAATAACTCTTCACTCCTCACTTTTAACTTAATATTATGGATGCCAAATTTTCTCCCAGAGTCCGTGACATTATGTCATACAGCCATAGCGAGGCTGTACGCCTGGGCAACCCCTACATCGGTTTGGAACACCTGTTTCTAGGTATGCTGAAGGATGGTGGCAGCTGCGCCATCCAACTGCTGGTCAACCTGAATCTTAACATTGAAATCTTCCAACAGAAACTGGAAGCCTCCATCAGAACCTCCAACCCGTCGAGATCAAGTAGCGACAACCTACCCCTCACCAAACAAGCTGAACGGGTGCTGAAATACACCTATATCATTGCCAAGGAGTTCCGTAGCGAAATGGTGCGCTCCGAGTACATCATGCTCGCCATCCTCCACGAAAAGAACAACATCATCTCGCAAAACCTGGAGTTCGAAGGCATCAACTACGACAATTTCAAGGAAGAACTGATCAAATATAACACCGAGATGGGCCGCGACCTGCCTAAGGATGCTACCGAACAAGAACCCGAAGTGCCAAGGGACATCTTTGGCGACGACGACGATGACGAGGACGACGTGGAAGACGAAAAGCCCCAGGAGAGGCCTAAGAGGACGAGCAACATCAAGAGCAAGACCCCAGTACTCGACAACTTCGGTCGTGACCTGACGAGAGCCGCTGAGGAGAATCGCCTCGACCCCGTGGTAGGTCGCGATAAGGAACTGGAGCGAATCGCCCAGATTCTGAGCCGCCGCAAGAAGAACAACCCGATATTGATTGGTGAGCCCGGCGTGGGCAAGTCTGCCATCGCCGAAGGCCTCGCCATCCGCATCATCCAACATAAAGTGTCGCGCACGCTGTTCAATAAACGTATCGTGATGCTCGACATCGGCAGCGTGGTGGCTGGCACCAAATACCGTGGCCAATTCGAGGAACGCATCAAGGCCATCCTCAACGAGTTGGAGAAAAACCCCGACATCATTCTGTTTGTCGATGAGATTCACACCCTGGTGGGTGCTGGCAACGCCAACGGTAGCCTCGACGCCTCCAATATGTTCAAGCCAGCTCTGGCCCGTGGCGAGCTGCAGTGCATAGGCTCCACAACCCTTGACGAGTACCGCCAGTACATCGAGAAAGACGGCGCTCTCGAACGCCGCTTCCAAAAGGTAATGGTCGACCCCACCACTCCCGAGGAGACCATCGAGATCCTGAACAACATCAAGCCTAGATACGAAGAACACCACATGGTGACCTACACACCCGAAGCCATCGAGGCCTGCGTGAAGATGACCAACCGCTATATGTCGGACCGTTACCTCCCCGACAAGGCCATCGACGCCCTCGACGAGGCCGGCGCTCGGGTGCATATCCGCAACATCAACGTCCCCGAAGAAATCACCGCTTTGGAACACGAGATCGAAGAGGTCAAGAAACAGAAGAAACAGGCAGTGGCCGAACAGAAGTTCGAAGATGCCGGTGCCTGTCGCGACAAGGAGGTGAAGCTGACCGAACAACTGGAGAAGGCCAAGAAAAACTGGGACAAAGAGACACTGTCGCACCGTATGCCGGTGACGGAACAGGATGTGGCCGAAGTCATCGCCATGATGACCGGCGTGCCCGTTCAACGCATCGCCCAGAACGAAGGCACTCGCCTGATGAATATGGAAAAAGAACTGGCAGGATCGGTCGTCGGACAGGACGAAGCCATCAGCAAGGTCACTAAGGCCATCCGACGCAACCGTGCAGGACTCAAGGATCCCAACAAGCCCATCGGCTCGTTCATCTTCCTCGGACCTACCGGCGTGGGCAAGACCTACCTTGCCAAGGTGCTGGCCAAGTACCTGTTTGACTCGGAAGAAGCTCTCGTCCGCATCGACATGAGCGAATATATGGAGAAGTTCGCCGTGTCGCGCCTCGTGGGTGCGCCTCCAGGATATGTGGGCTACGAAGAAGGCGGACAGCTCACCGAGAAAGTGCGCCGCAAGCCCTACTCTATCGTGCTGCTCGACGAAATCGAGAAAGCCCATCCCGATGTGTTTAACCTGCTCTTGCAGGTGCTCGACGATGGCGTGCTCACCGACAGCCTGGGTCGCAAGGTTGACTTCAAGAATACCATCATCATCATGACGTCGAACATCGGAAGCCGACAGCTAAAGGAGTTTGGTCAAGGTGTGGGCTTCGGCACCGAGGCCAAACGCAACAGCGCCAACGAATACTCCCACAGCGTCATCGAAAACGCCCTCAAGCGCACCTTCGCTCCGGAATTCCTCAACCGTATTGACGACGTGGTGATGTTCAATTCCTTAAGACGCGAGGACATCCACAAGATCATCGACATCGAGCTGCGTAACATCTTCAAGCGCGTCGAAGAGATGGGTTACACACTTGAACTCAGCGAGAAGGCCAAGGACTTCATCGCCGACAAGGGCTGGGACGACCAGTTCGGCGCCCGTCCGCTCAAACGCGCCATCCAGAAGTATGTGGAAGATGCCCTGGCTGAAGAACTGATCACCCACCCGATGGGCCCGGGAAGCAAGGTCGAGATTGACCTTGATGAGGAAACTCAAGAAATAAAGGTTACCCTTATCCCAGCTGAAACCAAAGAAATCGAATCATCTACCGCCGAGACGCTCTAATGGAATTTAACTTCAAGAAGCATATTGACACTCCCCTGTTCCGTCTGATCTCCCAGTCCTGCAAGGAACTCGGTGTACGCGGCTACGTCATCGGCGGCTACGTTCGTGACCTACTGCTGCACCGTCCCTGCAACGACATCGACGTGGTAACTGTGGGCAGCGGCATCGAGCTGGCCAAGAAGGTGGCCTCGCACCTGCCGGGACACAAGGAAGCCAAATACTACGGAGCCTTCGGCACCGCCATGATCCGCTACAAGGACATCGAGATTGAGTTTGTGGGTGCCCGGCGCGAGTCGTACGACCGTAACAGCCGCAAGCCCGTGGTGGAAGACGGTACCCTGGAGGACGACCAGAACCGGCGCGACTTCACCATCAACGCCATGGCGGTCAGCCTCAACGAGGACGACTTCGGGGCCTTCCTCGACCCTTTTGACGGGATGAACGACCTCGAGGAGCTCACCATTCGCACGCCGCTGGATCCCGACATCACCTACTCCGACGACCCGTTGCGCATGATGAGAGCCATTCGCTTCGCCTCCCAACTGCATTTCTATATTGAACCCGAGTCGTTCTACTCCATCACGCGCAACGCCGAGCGCATCAAGATCGTCTCCATGGAGCGCATCACCGAGGAACTGAACAAGATCCTCCTCTCGTCGCGTCCCTCCACCGGTATCATGCTTCTCGACGAATGCGGGCTACTGAAGTACATCCTTCCCCAACTCACCTTGCTGAAAGGCGTGGAGGTGATCCACGGTCACGGGCATAAGGACAACTTCTTCCATACCATGCAGGTACTCGACCAAGTGGCCGAGAAGAGCGACAACCTCTGGCTGCGCTGGGCTGCCTTGTTGCACGACATCGCCAAGCCCCAGACCAAGCGCTGGGAGGACGGCATTGGCTGGACCTTCCATGGCCACGAGTTTAAAGGCTCCAAGATGGTGCCCAAGATCTTCGCCCAGATGAAGTTGCCTCTCAACGAGAAGATGAAATACGTGCAGAAACTGGTGTTGCTTCACCTCCGCCCCATCGTGCTGGCTGAGGATATCGTCACCGACTCTGCCGTCAGAAGACTCCTGTTTGACGCTGGCGACGACATCGACGACCTGATGCTGCTCTGTCATGCCGACATCACCTCGAAAAACGAAGAAAAAATCCGCAAATACCACCATAATTTTGAAATAGTCCAAGAGAAACTCAAGGAAATCGAGGCCAAGGACCACCTCCGCAACTGGCAGCCGCCCATTGACGGCAAGGCCATCATGGAGGCCTTCGGCATCGGCGAGGGACGCGAAGTGGGCATCATCAAAAACGCCATCCGCGAAGCCATCCTCGACGGGGTTATCGGAAACAATTTCGAGGAGGCTTATGCCTTTATGAAAAAGATCGGCGCCGAACAGGGACTACAGATTGTGAAAGAGATCGAAGCCCCCGTGGTGGCTAACAATACCGGACCTGTGCCTAATAAACTATGAAAACCCTGATTGTCATCGCTGGCCCTACCGCTTCGGGTAAAACCGCTGCGGCCATCCAACTCGCCAAGCAGCTGGACACGGTGATTATCAACGCCGACAGCCGACAGTTTTACAAGGAAATGCGTATCGGAACCGCTGCTCCTACACCTCAAGAATTACATGAAGTAAAGCACTATTTCGTCCACAATATCAGCATCTTCAATGATTACGATGTGGCTACTTATGAGAAGCAGGTGATGAAGCTTCTGCCCAAGCTTTTCGCCAAGCACGACCAGGTGGTGCTCACGGGGGGATCAGGTTTGTTTATCGACGCGGTGTGCAAAGGCATCGATGTCATGCCTAACATCAGCAAGGAGACCCGTGAACGGGTAAGTAAGCTTTTGGAGGAACAGAGACTTAAAGGCTTACAGGCTGAGGTTCAACGACTTGATCCTGAGTATTGGGTAATCGTGGACCAGAAGAACCCCCGCCGGCTGCAACGCGCCCTGGAGGTCTGCTACCAAACAGGCAAGACCTTCACCTCGTTCCGGGTGAAGAAAACGGCTCCCAGGGACTTCGCCATTGTGAAGTACGCCCTGCTGTGGGACAAACAGGAGCTTTATAACCGCATCAACCGTCGCGTGGAAGTCATGCTCTCGCAGGGACTTATCGATGAGGCTCGCGAACTCTACCCCTTTCGCCGTTTCAACGCACTCAATACGGTGGGTTACAAGGAGTTGTTCGATTATTTCGATGGAAAATGCACCCTGGAAGAGGCTGTGGAACAAATCAAACTGAACACACGCCATTACGCCAAGCGG
This sequence comes from Bacteroidales bacterium, assembly GCA_024681295.1. GTDB lineage: Bacteria > Bacteroidota > Bacteroidia > Bacteroidales > F082 > Limimorpha. Next base: position 2,367 of record JAILBC010000157.1, on the reverse strand, counting down.
CAGATGACCTGGTTGAGAAAAGATCAGGAATACATCTGGATCAAGCCTTCGGCGGGCGACTGCATTACCTTTCCTAGCGTCAATCCCTCGGATTCCAAACTCTCACGCAACAAATCCTGAAAGGCGAAAGCCACCGAGCCTACAAAACTGACCGGCAGCGAGCGACAGTCTTTATAACGCAGCACGAAGGCTTGTATGAAGTCTGCAAAACTCTCCTTGATTAGGTTTTGGATATAAGGATGGGCCAGATGTTCGCCAGCGAATTTGGTGAATTCAGCTAAATATTTCGAAGCCTCCGACTCATGATATACACGATGAACAAACTCATTGATTTCCAAATGATAAGCCAAGTGGAATGAAAGCTTTAGTTCAAGTGGCATCAAGTCATAGAAATAGGCACGTACCAGCTTACGACCGATATAGCAGCCGCTTCCTTCGTCGCCCAGAAGGTAGCCTAAGGAAACTGCCCTTTCGGTGATATCGTTACCGTCGTAAAGGCAGGAGTTGGCGCCCGTACCCAAGATGCAGGCGATGCCTTTTTCATGTCCCAGAGCTGCGTGGCACACTGCCATCAGGTCGTGGGTCACAGTGATCTCGGCCTTCTTGAAGCGCGCTTTCAGGCAGCGTCGAACCGTATTCTGGTTGGCCTCGGAGCCGCAACCCGAGCCGTAGTAATGTACTTCCTCGATGGCAGGTAGGTCGTCAGGCAGTTCTTTAAGAAGTTCAGGAAGCAACTTCGGGTCGGAATAATTGGGGTTGAACCCCTTAGTAGCCACACGATGGGTCACCGTCCCTTTATCCAGAACGATCCAATCGGTTTTGGTGGAGCCGGCGTCGACGAGCAATATTGACATGGGAACGGAAAGTGGAAAGTGGAGAGTGGATAACTATTGTTTGACAACCAATACTTTAACGGGCATCAGGCCGGAACTGTGGATGTCGATGAGGCGTTGGAGGCGTAGTTGGATGGATTCGAGGTCGAGGCCTGGGTTGACTTCCGAGACGAAGGCGACCACGGTGCGTGTGACTTCGTCGTTGGCCACCTCAATGCGATTCACGCTACCTATGTCGTAGCGATACAGTTCCTTGACGCAGAACGACTTCAGGTCGGACCGGGTCACGATTTTATCGTTGGTCAGCGCATAGTAATGCGAAAGCATCTTGCGCTCATCGTCGTTGGTCACCTCGTCGCGGCCACCGCTTGAGCGAGTGAGCAGGCGGGTCTGGCCCTGGTCGAAGTCTCTCGGGACGGACAGCACCGATGCGTTGACTTCAATGTCATTACCTTTAGCTCCGTCGGTATAGAGGGCCGTCAGCGGGATGGAGACCTCCACCTTGGCATCTTCCTTCAGCAGTGCATAGACTCCGGTCTTAGGCGTTCCATCCTTCTTAACCGCAGCGATGATATCCTTCAGCAGCACCTTCAGTTTGCGCATCTTGTCACCGTCCTGTAGCGAAGGGATAGCTTGGTAAGCGTAAAAGTCGGTGGTATTCTTCTTTTGCAAGGTGTCAGCCAACTTCAGCAGTTCACTAAGGCCAAAGCGTTCGCAGCCGTAGCGCCGCAGGATGAACTTGTCGGCCTCTTCCACGGTGTCGTACTCCCCTACCAAGTTCATAAAGAAGTCGCCGTCGTCGGCAATCTTCACGATGGGATTCGAGGGAGTCAAAGCGAAAGTTTTTTTGTTGACGTTCACCACAGGGAAGGCATTGATGCAGATGTTGTTGACATCGACGCTCTTATTTTTCAGCCCTTCAAAATCGAGGATAAGCTCCACGGTGCCTTGACTCAGGAGGATGGGCGTATAGGGATCGGTCATGTAATATGGCACACCGGTCTCCGCCCAGAGGTCGAACCACTGCTCGTTGGTGCCGAAGGCCAGTGATTTGTTGTAGATGAGGTTCCAGAACGAGAAGTCGGTATTCATCGGGAAGCGGTCATACTCCCAAGGGCTGATCAAGGGGACTTCCTTGTCGCCATAGTGCATGGTCACATCATCGAATTCCAGGTTTCTGAAAAGGAATCCCACGCCGCCGAGCACGGTACGCTCGTCGGTAACCTCGAGCGTCAGCTTGCATCTGCCGTCAAGCAACTGGGTGAACGAGGTGACGGAGGCACCGATGATGTTCGATTCGAACAAGGGATGGAAGTTGAACTTGTTGCTGCCTTGGAAGGTCTCTTTCAGTACGGTAAAAACCGAGTCCTCCCCTACCAGACAGCGTGCCGGGTTGCCTTGGGCCTTGGCGGTGCAAATCATAGCGACCGACGGGGTGGCCTTGAGCAGATGGTAAGGCAGCATCTGTTCCTCCAGCTCGCTCACCATGCCCGTGCGGAAGCGTTCGATATCGTTTTCAATCTGGTATTCCTGA
>JAILBC010000067.1 GCA_024681295.1 Bacteroidales bacterium | reverse complement strand
ACCTGACCGCCGAACAGCATGATGAACATGTAAATCAGGACCGCAAGCACCATGCCGAGGATGAACTGCACCTCTGTGAAGGTCTCTCGTTCACTACCGTCTTCGTCCATCCGGATGACGGTGAGGTTGATGTGGGTCTTGATGCTTTCCAAAATCTCAGGATCGACGCCCGAAGCGATGAGTTTCTGCACCTGGACTTCGTTTTTCATCACGTCTTTGATGTGTTCCTCCACACTCAAAGGCACCTGCTTCATACTGTAGACCACGGCGCTTGAAGGGACGTTGAGCTGGGTCTCGGGGATGTAAAGCGCGATGTCGAAAAAGCCTTGCTGCACTAGCTTTTTGGTAGAGTCGATATCAATGTCGTCAAGCCGCACGTAGGCTTGGTTTTCAGTGCTGACAAACTGGCGCTCAAACCAGTGGCTCTGGTCGACGACGGCGATGGTGCGCCGCTCGTTATCGGCATGAAGGGCCAGCAGGATGGGGATGATATAGACGGCAGCGATGAGCAGGGGACCCAGGAAGGTCATGATGATGAAGCTGCGTTTCTTCACACGGGTGAAGTACTCGCGCTTGATGATGAGTCCGATCTTGTTCATGGCTGCGTGTTTTTCGATTGTACTTCCTGAATGAAAATGTCGTTCATCGACGGCAGCGGAGCTTCATCGTTGGTGCGATGTTGGGCTTTGATTTCGTCCACTTTGCCTTCCAAAATCTTCTCACCTTTATTAATAAGTGAAATGCTGTCACAAAGCTCCTCCACCGAATTCATGTTGTGGGTCGACAGCAGGATGGTGGCCCCTTTGTCGCGCAGTTCGAGGATGGACTCTTTGAGCAGGTTGGCGTTGATGGGGTCGAAGCCAGAAAAGGGCTCGTCGAAGATGAGGATGTCGGGCTCGTGGATGACGGTAGTGATGAATTGCACCTTCTGCTGCATGCCCTTGGAGAGTTCCTCCACGGTCTTGTTCCACCACTCGCCGATTTCGAACTTCTCGAACCACTGTTTGAGCCTTTTGGTGGCCTCGGCCTTGCCGATGCCCTTGAGTTGGGCCAAGTAGATGGCTTGTTCGCCGACCTTCATCTTCTTGTAGAGGCCACGTTCTTCGGGGAGATAGCCGATGCGTTCCACGTGCTGTGGCTTGAGTGGCTCTCCGTCGATGAGTACCTGGCCCGAGTCGGGACCTGTGATCTGGTTGAGGATGCGGATGAGGGTGGTCTTGCCTGCGCCGTTGGGACCCAACAAACCATAAACGCTCTGCTCAGGCACGGCGAGGCTCAAGTTGTTGAGCGCTATGTGCTCGGCAAAGCGTTTGGTGACGTTGACGACTTCGATTTTCATGTAGTGGGGTTTTCAGGATTAGCTGAAATAGTCGCGGATCTTCTTGAAGAAGGAACGGTCGTCACTGTCGGGGGTGGGCTTGAAACTTTCCGACTTGCTGAGTTCCTGCAAGTGTTTCTCGTCCTCCTTGGAGACTTTCTTTGGAATCCACACGTTGACGTAGACCAGCAGGTCGCCGCTCCCGTAACCGTTCACGTTGGGCAGACCTTTGCCGCGCAGACGTAGCACCTTGCCGCTCTGGGTGCCGGGGGCGATCTTCACCCTGACTTTGCCACTTACAGTGGGCACTTCGGCGTCGGTGCCGAGGATGGCTTCGGGCACGGTGATAAACAGCGAGTAGATGAGGTTGCTGCCATCACGCTCAAAGTCGGGGTGGGCTTCCTCCTCGATGAGCACGTAGAGGTCGCCGTTGACGCCGTTGTGTGGGCCTGCGCCGCCTTTGCCGCGCATGGTGAGTTGCATGCCATCGCTGACACCAGCGGGGATGTCAATGTCGATGACTTCCTCGCCTTTGACGATGCCGTCACCATGGCAGTGGGTGCACTTGTTTTTGATGATCTTGCCCGTGCCGCCGCAGTTGGGGCAGGTCGATGCAGTCTGCATCTGTCCTAGGAAGGAGCTCACGGTGCGGATCACCTGGCCATGGCCCTTGCAGGTGGGGCAGGTGTCGGTGGTGCCGTCGGCTGATCCGGAGCCGTGGCAGTGGTCACAGGTGACATATTTGCTGACTTTGATCTTCTTTCTAGCGCCTTTTTCAATTTCCTGGAGGTTCATCTTGACTTTGACGCGGATGTTGCCGCCGCGTTCACGTGGGGAACCGCCTGAACGGGAGCTGCTAAAGCCACCTCCGAAGCCGTTGCCGAAGATACTTCCCAGCCCGAAGTCGGCGAAAATGTCGCCAAAATGGCTGAAGATGTCGTCCATCGACATGCCTTGTCCGCCATAGCCTCCAGCGCCGCTCATGCCGGCAAAGCCGAACTGGTCATAACGCTGACGCTTTTCGGGGTTGCTCAGCACCTCGTAAGCTTCAGCGGCTTCCTTGAACTTCTCTTCAGCCTCTTTGTCGCCAGGGTTGCGGTCGGGGTGATACTGCAAAGCCAGCTTACGGTAAGCCTTCTTAAGCTCTTCCGGAGTAGCGTTCTTTCCAACGCCTAATACCTCGTAATAATCTCTTTTTTCTGCCATTTTTCAGTTCTCCGTTTTCCGTTTTCAGTTTCCCACTACAACTCTCGCGAACCGGATCACCGTTCCGTTGAGTTTGTAACCTTTTTGGATGACGTCGATGACTTTGCCCTTCTTGGATTCGTCGGGGGCGGGGACCATGGTCAGGGCTTCGTGCTCGTCGGTGTTGAACTCGCAGTCGATGGCCACAATCTCTTCCAGACCTTTCTTTTGGAGGGTCGACTTCAGTTTGTTGTAAATCAGCGTTACGCCCTGCAGGTCGGCTTCGTTGCCGTTCTTCTCCATGTTCTGGATGGCGCGCTCGAAGTCGTCGAGTACAGGAAGCAGGTCTCTCATCACCGCGGCTGATGCCGTAGCGGAGAGTTCCAGCTTCTCTTTGGCGGTACGCTTGCGGTAGTTGTCAAACTCCGAGTAGAGTCGGAGGTAAGTGTCATTGAGTTCGGCATATTTTGCTTTTTCTTCCTCTAAAGCGGCTTTGGCTTTCTCGCGTCTGCCTTTATGACGTTTTCTTTCAGTTTCCTGAGGTTCTTCCGATGGGGTCTTCACTTCCTCTTGAGGTTGCTGAGGAGTCTCATCTTTTTGAATCTCAATGTTTTTCTTTTCTTCCATGGTGGTATTGTGTTTTATTATTTTTTTTCAAAAAAGGTGTGCCCCTGACATGACAAAAGCCTTGCCAAAGGGTAGAAGTTGACAAAATGGCAGGAGAGGCGGTTAGAAACTATTGATGGATGAGGACGTATAGAGTTATCATTTTGAAATTTGAATGAGTGGTTCGCCTAATGCTGTGGAGAGTTGGGCGATAGACCGTAGTGTCAGGTTGGGGAATCCCGTCGTCCAACGTGAGACAACGGCTTCACTTTTTCCTAATTTTTTGGCTAAATCACGTTGAGTCATGTGTTTTTTCTTAAGAATAACGTCAATTCGCTCGATAATTCCTGCTGAAAGTTGCGCCTCCAACATGATGTCAGGTGACACTGCCGTTACTTTTTCGTTAAACCAGAATTGTTTGTTTTTCATATCTCGAATGTTAAGTCCCGATAACATCAATGGTTGTTTTCTTTTTCATCATGCTGCAAAAATAGTAAAAGGTTAGCATTCATGCTAATTTTTCAGAATTTTTTTTTTCAGGTATTAGAAAACATTCACTATCTTTGCACCAATCTATTATGAAGGTCTTCTATGCCCAAAACAAAGAGTGCTGAACTTAGGATTAAAGTCATAGACGCTTGCTTGAGTGACCGCAAACGGAAATACTCCACCGCAAAGATATTTGAGCGTTGCAATGAGGAATTGCTGAAGCGTGATTTCGTTCCTATCACGGCCATGAACTCCATCAGGGATGACATGGATCAGATTCAACGGATTTATCCGGGAGCTGATATTGAATCGTATAGAGAAGGCAGAAACATCTACTATAGATATGCCGACCCTGACTTTTCGATTTTCAAGACCCCGATGAAGCCGGATGAAATCATCCAGCTGACACAGACGCTGCGGCTGCTGCGTCGCTTCAAGGGGATGCCTCAGTTTGACTGGGTGGACGAGATAGCTGAACGCTTGGGCGCATCGTTGAAGCTGGACGAATCGTCCGACGAAATAGTTGGCTTTGACGAGAACCTGGATCTCGAAGGCCTCAACAACTTCACTCCCCTATTCAACGCCATAGTTGACAAACAACCTCTGAGGCTGACCTATCAAAGCTTCAGGATGGACTGCGAAGAGACCATCATTGTGCATCCATACTATCTGAAACAGTACAACAAGCGTTGGTTCCTGATTGCGTGGAACGACGAATACAATTTCATGGCCAACTACGCCTTTGACCGCATCAAAGGAATTGCAGATGCGAACGTGGCATATAAGCCGACGGATGTGGATTTCTTCGACTACTTCGATGAAATGATAGGCGTATCGAAGGACACGCGGACTGAGCCACAAATCGTGAAGCTTTGGGTAAGCCCTGCACAATGGCCATACATCAAGACAAAGCCCTTGCATGGGGCGACTCAACATCTGGTGAGCCAGGATGAACATGGTGCCGTCATCACTATTGAGGTTTACCTAAACTATGAGCTGGAGCAGCTACTTCTTTCCTTCGGCGAGAAGGTGAAAGTGTTGGAGCCAGTAGAGCTGCGAGACAGAATAAAACAACGCCTTACAGAGGCGGCAAAAAACTATTTGGAATAGGTTCAGAATGGCTGAACTGATAAGATGTACTTTTGCAAACGAAAACAGAACAAAAAGACAAAATATGAACTCAATTGGATTCAATAACTTCCGACGCTTTGCCAGTTTCCCTGAAATGGATTTGGGTGACATCACCTTGCTTGTGGGTGGCAACAACTCGGGCAAATCAACACTGGTGAAGGCTTTATTGCTTTGCGTTGATAATGCGCGTTTGATGACCGCTGGAACAAAAAGCAATGTTTTCAGTGCCATGTCACCAAAGTTTCGCTTTGATGCCAACGAGTGGCATGATGTTAAGATAAAGACCTTCTCTCGTGCCATACACAATCGCCCGGCACGATCTTTAAATCTTCTCGATGACGAATTTTCTTTACCAACGGAGATGCGTTTTACTTTCACTCTTGGTAATTTCAAGTTTATCATTGAAGTGTCAGGCGACCGCGACAAAGACGAAGTGACGGGTGAGGTGTCTTTTATCTCCATTGAAGACAGGGGGAATATGGTACAGTATTCCGTCAGTTATACCACTCATTCAATGTCGTTTTCCGTGTTGGGTTCAACGACGGAAAGGGAAACACTCATAAAGAGGCTCTTCAAGGATTATATTACCGCTAAAGAGTCTTTGGAAAAACTATCAGAAGCAGGTGATGATATTGCTGCGATTTCACAGCAGAGCGAAAAGGTTGCGTCTCTTGAAAAACAAATCGAAGAGTTTGTCAATCCTGACGGTGGCGAGCTTCCTGAAGATTTCGACTATGAGGAAGCTCTTCAGAAACGTTTCCGTGAATTTCTCAAAACACGCTATACTTCAACAACGTGGGATGTGAATCTACAGGATTTTGGCGATGTGATTTACGAGAATCTCCTTCTTCATGTTATCAGCAACTTCATTGGATTTGCGAAGCACCCAGGAGAGGCACAGCCAAAAGATATTGAAGACCCAGAAGAAGCAGGGCTTAGATTGCAGGCGTGGTTGAATAATGAAAACGCTCGTACTGCATTGAAACAAGAAATTGATAGAATGGAAAAAACTCGCGAGGATTTAGTCAGGCTTCTTAATAGTATTAGCATTGAATACATCACAGCACACGCTGCCAATCAGAATACCATTTACAATACAGCCGACAGGAACGACTATATTGCTCATACGGTGCATGAATTCTACCGTGCTAAGATATTCCGGGGCGATAAGGAATTTACGTTTGTCACGGATTGGATGAGGGAGTTTGGGGTTGGTAATGATTTCGACGTTGAATCCATCGATGGCGAAGCTTATCGCGTTAAGATTAAGGATGAAGATGGTTCAATGGTCAATCTTGCCGATAAAGGCATGGGCTCCATTCAGATAATGATTCTTCTGATGCGTCTGGCTACCATCTTAAGGGTTTATACACCTCAAAACATTGTGGTTTTTGAGGATAATGATGATTTGTATTTACCAACCATCATCATCGAAGAGCCAGAACAAAACCTTCACCCAAGGGTGCAAGGCATGTTGGCTGACTTATTGCTTTATCTGAACAAAGAGTATCATTGCAAATTTATCATCGAAACGCACTCTGAATATCTTATTCGTAAGACGCAGGTGCTTGTTGCTAAGGAGGACTACACGAAAGAGGAAGAATTGAAGGACAACAACCCTTTTAGGGTTTACTTCTTTGAACCAGATCCGACAAAGAAGCCCAGAGACATGGAGTATGAAATCTCTGGTGCATTCAAAGAAAAGTTTGGTCCTGGTTTCTTTGATGAGGCATCCAAATCGGATATGGCGATTATTCGCAAAGAACACGAACTGAGAAAGAAAAACCAAAAGTAAATTATGTTCTCACTCTATACAACGGAAAACAAACTTACGGAGCTTTGCCTGGATGAAGCTGAATGGTATGACATTATCAGGAAGCAAAGAACCGTTTATGTTTGTAACGATTCGGAGGATGATGAATGGGATTTCTCAAACCAAGTCCTTCTAAATCTTCATAAAGAAGGCACATCGATAGAAGTGGACAACGATTTGGTCACAGAAATCAAGGAAGACAACAGCAAAGTGCTGGAGCTTGTAAACCCTGCCTATATACTTGACTTTAAAGCTGAAGAAGCGAAAGCTATCGAAGAGAAGTATGGCGTGATTTTCTTACCTACCAAGGACACGCCAAAACCTGTTCTTGCCAGACGCGGATGGGACATCGATACGATGGATGAAAGCAAACCCAACTCTTGGGATTATTTCCTTAGAAGTAACAGGGTTTGCTTCAATTCACTTGTTATCGTTGACAGGTACTTCTTCTCCAATCAGGTTGGAGAAACATTCGACGATTCCTTGTTTAATTTATGGGCTATCCTAAACGTCTTTGTTCCTAAAAAGCATATGCACAAGTTTACAGTAAGCATTGTCTTTGACGAAACCAAATCAGAGTTTCCCATGGCACAGCTTGCTTCTAAAGTCAATAAAGTAAAGAAAGACATTGTTGGAAGAACGCCTTTTACTTTGGAACTGATTTCCATCAATAGCGACTGCTATAAGTACGAGGACACACATGATAGATTTATCGTTTCAAACTACTTCGTTATCAACGCAACCCATAAAATCAAAGCATTTACGGCTAATCAGAAAGCATTATGCGGACAAAAACTTTTCTTTGACTACTTGTATAGCAAAGGAATTGAGGAAGGTGACATTTCTTCAACTCCTGAAGTATCGCAAGACAGGATCTTGAAAGCTGTGTGTGATTCTATTCACACAAGCAGAAACGAGATACTTTATGCGGCAAATGGCCAAACAAATAAAAAAGGAGTCTTTACGATTCAAAACGATTTATTTTGTTATTAGTTCAATATGGCTGAACCTATAGTATGTAATTTTGCACTCGAAAACTAAAAGATATGGCACAATATAGCAACATACACCGCCCGGATGTGGGCTTCGTTTGGAACATTACCGACATCGTGCTTCGCGACACATTCAAGAAGAGCGAGATTGGCGATGTCATCCTCCCCTTCGTGGTGCTGCGACGCATCGATTGCATCCTTGAACCCGTCAACGATAAGGTTCGTGCGCAATACGAGCAGCTGAAAGACAAGATCTCGTTGGAGAAACTTGACCCTGCCCTGCGCAAACTGGCTGGACACAAGTTCTACAACATATCGAGATACACCCTGACATCGTTGCTCGACGATGCCAAGAATATCTCCGTGAACTTCAACAACTACCTTACGGGCTTCAACTCAGAGGTCATCCAGATCTTTGACAACTTCCAGTTTGACAAGGTGGTTGCCCGACTCACGCGTAACAATCTTCTTTATCGTATGATACAGGAGATTACTCAACTTGATTTCAGGCTGGAAACGGTTGACAATCACGATATGGGCTATGTGTTTGAGGAGCTTATCCGCATCGCCAACGACCAAAGCAACGAGCAAGCTGGTGAGCATTTTACGCCTCGCGATGTAATTCGCTTGATGTCGGCGATACTCTTCACGCCCGACGCTGCCGAGCTTCGTCATAGCGGCATCATCCGCACCATCTACGACCCTGCCTGTGGTACGGGCGGCATGGTGAACGTCGGCAAGCGTTACATCCTCGAAGAGATTTGCGATGCCGACGGTGAAAAGCCGACCATCGTGACCTACGGCCAAGAGTTGAACGAGCAATCGTATGCCATCGCCAAGAGTGAGGCCTTGGTATCGGGCGAGAATGCCGACAATATCAAGCTGGGCAACTCGTTCACGCAGGACCATTTCAGCACCAAGCGTTTCCACTACATCATGGCCAATCCGCCTTACGGTGTGACTTGGAAGAAAGACCAAGATTTTATCATTAGTGAAAGCCTGAATCCTGATGGCCGTTTCTCGGCAGGAACGCCGCGCACAAGCGATGGCCAGCTGCTCTTTGTGCAGCACATGCTGTCGAAAATGGATCCTGATGGTAGCCGTGTTGGTGTGGTGACCAACGGCTCCCCTCTTTTCTCGGGCGGAGCTGGTTCAGGCGAGAGCAACATCCGCAAGTGGATAATAGAGAACGACTGGTTAGAGTGCATCATCGCCTTGCCCAAGGAGTTGTTCTACAACACTGGCATCAATACTTATATCTGGGTGTTTGCCAATAAGAAGAAGGCAGAACGCATTGGCAAGGTGCAGCTCATCAATGCTGTGGACTTCTGCAAGCCTTCGGCGAAGAGCCTTGGCAACAAGCGTTATGATATTCTTGAAGAGCATGTGCGCCAGGTGCTCCAAATCTATCTCGACTTCAAGGAAAACGAATACTGCAAGATTCTTCCTAACCAGGACTTCGGACAGTATGAGTTGACCATTGAGCAGCCCTTGCGTGAAAACGGTGAAGTGGTGAAGCGTGCCGGAAAGAAAGTGCCAGACACCTCGAAACGTGACACGGAGAAGGTGCCTCTTGATTGCAACGTGAAGGAATACTTCGCAGAAGAAGTACTTCCTCACATCGACCCTGAATCTTGGATCGACTTTGCAAAAACACGCACTTGTTATGAGATCAATTTCACACGTTATTTCTATAAATATGAGCAGTTAGAGCCATCAGCATCCATTGCGGAGCGCATCCTGACGAGAGAAGAGAAAGTGACCGAAATGATAAAAACACTCTTTGAATAAGATGAATCAGTACGAATCATATAAGGCAAGTGGTATCGAATGGTTAGATGAAATTCCAAGCCATTGGAAAGAAGAGAAATTGAAACATATCGCATCTTATAATGACGATGTGCTTTTGGAAGATACACCTGCTAACCAATCAATCAACTATGTGGAAATAAGTGATGTCGATTCTGTATCTGGCATAAAGGGCTATACGACTTATTTATTTAAGGATGCACCATCAAGAGCAAGACGATGTACTAAGAAGAATGATATTATTGTTTCTACGGTGAGAACATATCTAAAAGCAATAGCACCCGTACTACAAGACAATCTTATCGTTTCCACTGGTTTTGCGGTCATTCGACCGCAAAAGGTTCATCCTGCTTTTTTAGCTTATTCCTTATTAAACGAGGGTTTCATTGGAGAAGTGATTTCCAAATCAGTTGGAGTAAGTTACCCTGCTATCAATGCGACTGATTTGGTTGAAATAAAACTACCTATTCCGCCCATTCCAGAGCAACAGGCCATTGCATCCTACCTTGAATCCAAGGTTAGTCAGATTGATAGTATCATTGCCGAAAAAGAAGCGATGGTAGACGACTTGCAGAATTATCGCAAGTCAATCATTACAGAGACCGTGACACGGGGAATGAATCCTAATGCATCGATGAAGGATAGTGGTGTTCAATGGATTGGCATGATACCGGAAAACTGGTCTTCATGTAGAATCAAGAACATTCTTGATTACAAAAACGACCCAATACGTGTGGGTCCTTTTGGTTCTTCTTTGTGTGGGAATGATTTTGTAGAATCTGGTTATTGGGTGTATAACCAACGGGTTGTGCTTGATAACAACTTTGCTGAAAATGATGTTTTTGTCAACGAAACAAAATATAAAGAACTCAGTGGGTTTGCCGTTTCAGAAGGTGATATTCTCGTTACTACGCGTGGAACAATAGGTAAGATAGCAATTGTTCCTCAAGGCTTCCAACCGGGCATACTGCATCCTTGTATTATCCGTTTTAGAGTTGACACCAAAAGAGTTGATAAAGTGTTTTTGAAATACATTTTTAATGATACTGATCTGATTGCCAATCAAGTGAGATATAACAGCAACTCGACTACAATAGATGTCATCTATTCATATACATTAAAAGAACTTCATATACCACTCCCATCGCTTGATGACCAACAAAACATTGTTTCCTACTTAGACTCAAAGACTCAAGAGGTTGATAATTGCTTAAAGGATTTGAAATCACAAATAACCGACCTTCGAGCATACAAAGCCTCTCTGATTACCGAAGCTGTAACAGGTAAGATAGATTTACGATAAATCACAAAAAAGTCGAGATATGCCAAATGCACCAACCGAAAAAGACATGCAGCGAAGCATCATACAATACCTTTGCTGGCAACCCATCGTAGATGCCAGTGGGCACAAAACTGGCGACATGGAATACCATGAGGTTGACCAATCGGAATACGATGAGAATTATTGCCTTATTCCTTCGGAATTGTTCGCTTTCCTTCAAGAAACCCAACCCAAAGAATACAAGAAAGGCTTGGATGCTTTTGACGGTGACAAGAGAGCCATGCAACGCAATATCCTTGACCGAATCAAGAGTGAAATGAATGCTGCCCTGAAACCAGCAACAAAGGAGCATGTGCTTAATGGCATGAATACGCCGCAAGGAACACTTACGCTGCTTCGCGACAAGGAAACCGTGGATTGTGGGCGAGGCACAAAGTTTCATTTAGCCTATTTCAAGCCTGCCAACAACAAGACGCCGGAACACGATATGCTTTACCGCAAAAACCGTCTGGCCATTGTACAAGAGTTGGTGTATTCCAATGACGACAGATACCGCATCGATCTTGTAATTTTCTTGAACGGGTTTCCTGTTGTGACCGTGGAACTGAAGAATTCGCTCACTGGCCAAACACATCATAATGCCATCAAGCAATATATGACCGACAGGCCAACGAAGAATGAGCCGTTCCTGCAATTTAAGCGTTGCCTAGTGCATTTTGCAGTTGGCTCAGAACAAGCCTATATGACGACCAAGCTGGACGGCGACAAGACGAACTTCTTCCCCTTCAACCGATGCTTCGAGAACAGAGAAGAAGACGAAGAGGCCCAAAAGAAACGGCTGGAAGCCAAGTTAGGATATCGCACTTACTACATTTGGGAGGATGTGCTACGCAGAGACAACTTGATGGACTTGATTCAGAACTTCATTAATGTACAAGTGTCATCAGAACGATACTACGACGAGAGAAAACGCAAGTTTGACGAAAAAGTGAGTGAAGACCTAATCTTTCCGCGTTTCCACCAACGCCGTGCCGTGCATAAATTGGTAGATGATGTGAAGGCACGTGGTGCCGGGCATCGCTATCTCATCCAGCACTCTGCTGGCTCAGGCAAGTCGAACACCATCACATGGCTGGCGTTCCGACTGAGCAACCTTTTCCAAAACCCAAGCGATAATTATGCACTTTTTGATAGCGTGCTGGTCGTTACCGACCGTCGCGTACTCAACGAGCAGATGAAGCGCAACGTGAAGCAATTTGCCAAGGTGAACGGCGAAGTGTGGACTATCAGCGATGCCAAAGATGCCGATGGACATACCAGCAAGGACTTGCAGGATGCCATCGAGAAGCGCAAGCGTATCATCATCACAACCATTCAGAAGTTCCCGTACATTGCTGATGCCATTGCGCCCTTCCCTGATAGAAAGTATGCGGTCATCATCGACGAGGCGCACTCTTCGCAAAGCGGAGAAAATGCCCGCCAGATGAGAAAGGCACTGTCGTTGGCCGAAGCTGCCGCGTTTGACAAGGAGGATGAAGAGGAACGCGATGAAGAAAAGACCCTCAACGAGAAGATTGAGGAGGAAATGAGACGCAAAGGAAACAAGCAAAATGTGTCGTTCTTTGCCTTTACCGCCACGCCCAAGGGAAAGACCATTGAGCTTTTCTGCGAGCGTGAATATGGCACCAAAGAGCCGTTTGACTGCTACACCATGGAGGAAGCCATCAAAGAGGGTTTTATCCTGGATGTACTGAAAGGTTATATGTCGTTCGAACGCTACTATAAACTTGTGCGAAAGAAAGAGTTTGCCGACAAGGAATATGAAAAAAAGAAGACTATTCGGCTACTGACTTCTTTCGTGGACTTGCAGGATGCAGCCATCGAAAAAAAGTCGCGCATTATGATTGAGCATTTCGCATCACAAACGCAAAACGAACTGGAAGGCAAGGCTCGTGCCATGCTGGTGACTCGTTCGCGCCTTCATGCTGTTCGCTTCAAGTTGAAGTTCGACAGCATCATGCAGGAAATGCGGTTGCCATACAAGTGCTTGGTGGCTTTCTCCGGCACAGTGAAAGACAGTGAGACCAATCAAGAATATACCGAAAAATCAATGAACGGTTTGGAAGGAAACCTTTCTATCCCTGAGGCATTCAAGATGCCCCAATACCGCATTCTGATTGTGGCCAATAAGTTCCAGACGGGCTTCGATGAGCCGCTGTTGCACACCATGTTTGTTGACAAGCAGCTTGGTGGTGCCAATGCGGTGCAAACCCTCTCTCGTTTGAACCGGAAGAAGCGTGGCAAGGATACAACGATGGTCTTGGATTTCGTGAACGACCCTGAAGAGGTGAGACAGGCCTTCCAAGACTATTATAACAAGAACAAGATGATGGAAAAGGACGAGACTGATCCAAACACCCTGTACGACGTGAAGAGCAAACTCTATGAGTTTAATGTCTTCGCTCAGGAGGATGTGGATGAGTTTGCCAAATACTGGTTTGAAAGTGAGAACAAAGATAGGGTGAACATCATTCTTGACAGAGTGTGTGACAAAGCAGCGAAGCAGTTAGACGCGGACACATGCGAGAAGTTTAGGAAGCTGTGCAAGACGTTCAACAAACTCTTCACCTTCCTGAGTCAGATCATCACGTTCACCGATGCCGAGTTGGAGAAGCTTTCCGCTTTCACGTTTGCGTTGGCCAAGAAGCTACCATACGTCACGGAGAATCTTCCCTATGACGTATTGAAGGAAAGCGAGCTGGACAGCTATAAGGTGAAGTATATGGGTACCAAGAATCTTTCGCTTGAAAGCGGCGACACTTACATGAAGGGCATGGGAGCCGGAGAGCCTACCACCAAGCCAGCAGAAGATTACGACTGGCTGAGCAACATCATCAAAGTGCTCAACGAGACCTATGGCATCAACCTGACTGAGGAAGACCGTGTTGACCTGCAGCGCATGAGAGAGCGCGTAGAGGGCAACGAAGAGTTGATGAGCTTCTTCAACCCCAACAATGCCCGGGACGATGTGCGTACCAGGTTTGACGAAGAAGTGGATTCCGAGCTGCTCAACTTCATCAATACGAAGCTGGAGCTATACAACAAGTTGAGTGAAGATGCCACCAATGCCGCTTTCAAACGTTTGTGGTTTAATGAAATCTATGACCAAAGGGTTAGAGGGATGATGTAGAATGCTAACACTCTCGACAAATAGGGCCAGGTATAATGAGCTTATGAAGAATCCACTTCTGTTTCTTCATAGGGTTGATTGTTCTTATACCGAGTATGATGACAACTATGTTGAGCAGATTACTTGGGAGCCTGTCGACCAAGAATTTGATAGTAACCTTGGCAAAAACGAAGTGAGAGGTAACTGTTTTAACTGTGAACTCGTTGTATCGGAGCCAATAGCAGATGACACAGTTCAAGGAGAAGCACCAGAGAAGGAAACCGTTTATTTTAATATCCATCCAATAAACGCCTCGAATATCAACGATTGGCGTATAGTCATTAACAGCTACATTATCCGTTCACAAGCACCAGCAGACAGATACCCATACATCCATCTTCTTTGGATGCTTAACTATTGCCAATGGAGCAGTGAGAATGTTGTAAAAGCATTAAGCCTGTATGATGTGACATCCCGACCCTACATCATCAAAGCGCTAAGCAGGATTAGCAAGTGCCTATCCGTTGACAAACAGCAGCAGATGAAAAACGCCTTGGCGGGTTTCAATTACAAATACGAGATTTACTCGCCTGCGGCCATCAAAGAGGCAATAAACCATGTAAAGCCGATACCCAATGGCATACTGGAAAAAGAGAACGTTTTCAGTCTTGTCGATATAGTTTTGGAGGATGAAGAGCGAGGCACCAGAACTCGTGAGATAGACGAGCAGACGCAAAACATGTTTTTGTGTCTATACCGTTGGCTCCATAACGAGGATGCCGAGGTGAACTATTCTTCTTTGAACAACATCTATTCTTTGTCATCGCATGAGATCCAGATGAACATTGTCAAGCGTTATTTCCACGACATACAGCTTGGCAAAACAACTTTAGACACACAACTCCTTGAACAATTCAGAGAGAGCAGGTATTCGGATTTCATTCGATTTAGATATTGCCTTTATTCGCCTGACGAGCCGATTAACCTATCCATACCCTTGCTATGCGACAGCCTGTTGACAGTGCAGCAGACCAAAGGAGAGGCATTCCAGACCTTTGATGGTGTGATGGATTTTGTGATGACGCATTGCGATGTCACAAAACCAAGTGTACACCTTGGCATGGAAGAGTTTCTGCCACGATGTGATTTTGGTGCTGTAATCAATAAGCAGTTCAATGGCTTTATTGACTACAGCATCGTATTTGAATTGGATGATAGCAAGTTTACCAAAGAAAACCTGCTTGGGTCAATTCGGTGGTGGTTAGACGCAAAAAGCCGTCATCTAACCTATCCTGCTTGTGGCTATGACGAAGAAAGACGACCTCTTTCAGAGGAAATGAGGCAGCATTGTTTGAGCACACGAATTATCGAGGAAAACACGCCCAATGGTGTTTATACGCGAGAGGTTAAGCGTTTTGTGTGTTCCACCATGTGCCAGGATGAAAACAAGTGGGTGGTGTATGACACAGACTACCGCTGGCTGAATCATTTCCTTAAAGAACCCATGCCTGAAGTAGGCGGCCATCACCAACCCAATGAAACACACATCATCGACATAGAGCAAACCTCCCCGGAGCTTATGGAGAAGTATCTTCGTTCTTGGGTTGATTCCTATAAAAAAGCAGATGAGAAGCGCTTTGTAATTGGCTCTGGTGGCTTGAAGTCGCTACTGGTCCAATACTCAAAACCTATTGCCATGCGCATCATACCGCAAAGCTTACCTGTGGTAGGATGGGATTTTGACGTGTTTGGTTTTAGGAAAGCTCTCTGCGAAGAAAAAAACATCCGACCACATAATGCCTCGGATGCGGTTAAACAGGAGTTCAAGGCCAAAGAGTCAGCAGAGCTAAAAAAGCGGGTAATTGAAACCTTGAAGGAGGAACTGAATGTCAAAGAGTTTGACGGGGATTTCTTCGAGGTGCCATACGACAGAGATTTGCTCAGCAAACTCAAAGATTTGTACTATTTCAAAGGAAGCTTAGCGGAAAACGCGACTGATCAACAAATTGGATTCTTGACAAGGCGGAACCTGAATAACTTCAGGCCATTCTGTGCTCCAAAACTAAGTGAAGGACGAAACAAGGCAACGGGCTTGCCGTATTTCTGGTGTATAGGGTTGGAATGCTTTCATAACTGTTTGGGACAACAGGCTTTGGAGGAGTGCTCTTCCTGGCACAAATATTCGCTTTATCACATGGTTGAAATCATGGGATTTCCAAAGCTCAGAAAAACGGAAGCCGGATATGAGCCAGATGAAACGATAGTTGAGTTCATTGCTTGTGCCAATCGTGTGATGAAGAAATTCAGGCGATTGAAGTGTAGAGCTTGTGGCCATCTGATGTACACGTATAGATTTAGCACCTTCAATCGACACAATCATTATTCATGTATCAACCCGACTTGCTCGGAATATAACCACCCAGTCTATTTGAGCTACTGCTACAAATGCAAGACAGGTTTGATTGATTCGAGAGATAGCGCAAAGTGCCCTAATGGATGGTGCATTTGTCCAACATGTCTCTCATGTTGCGACGATGGCCTTTATGACCGTCAAGCACAAAGATATACGTTGCAGAACCGACCTGTGCCATACGGAATCCAAAGCAAGCTTGGGCAAGGGCATAATGACAAAGGGATATTCTTCTGCCCCACGTGCGGTACCCAAGTGCAATACGCGGGCGTAAATGGGGAAAACAAATGGGGATGCCCGGTGTGTGGAAAGCAGTATGAAATAAAATTCACGAATCAAAATCAATTGTTCACACGATAGTTTCTTGAAAACGAGAAACTGAATCATAGAGAGCTTGCCATGAAAGAACTACTCCAGAATAATACAATCATCGCTGATGTGGCGTGGGATATTATCATAAGAGTGGCGCTTGTTTTCTGCGTCGCTTTGTATGCCATAGTTACGAGAAACAAGTCGGAGAACGACGGTATTATTGAGAAACTTGACACTTTTACCATAGGTTTGTTTATCATTGGGGCATTCCCAGTCTTGGCCATTGTCGGAATATACAAAGGGCTAGGCCACTTGATAAAGAGAAGGAATGAAAAACGATGCTATAGCCAGCATACAGAAGGAACATTCACCTACTCCCTTACTATTCTTTTTAGAGAGAACGGTCATCTGATGGTGAACAAATACGAAACTATTGTGGAGTACTATTGGGATAAGCAAAACGGTTTCTGCGAAAAGATGACCTTGGTTGGGTATGAAAAGGTTTTTATGGCCCCAAAGAACAGATGGGAAGAGATCTATAGAGAAGAATCCGTTGATAGTAATCTTGAAGATGAAAGAGTGCAAAGTCACCGATATGAAAGAGTCAAACTCGCGGTAAAACAGTATTGAACAAGTAATCACCAAAAACGAAAAGAGATCAACGAGAATATGAAGAAATACATTTTACTCAAATCCGTAGCCCTATTCATCTCATGGCTCACCATTTCGCCACTGCTACTCATCCTTGACGGTCAATGGAAACTGCTTCCCAAGTGGTTGAGGATACTGCTTTTCTTCCTGTCACCGTTGATGCTGATTGTCTTTGCAGTAACCGTTATCATTTGTTACTTCTACTATTACGACTATTACTATCCCCGGCATCATTTCGTTAGGCCTAAAGTGGTTGAAAACATCACTGGCGTTGCTTTTCCTAAATACAAAGTTATGGAATATCGGCCAAGCAGAAACAGATGGGAAAGAAGCGACTCATTCACCTTGGAATTCAACGAAATGCCAACTGAGGATTTCTACAAGGAACTGGATGCAAATTTCGATAGTTATGAGCCAGGACAGTATAGTTTTAGTACCATCTGGGGGAATGGTATCGAAGCTCCCAAAGGCGAATCGAATAAACACGATGGCACCTTCCGAATGGAAATTGAGAAGGGGTCAAAGACTTTTTGGATAGATGCAGGGACTTGGTGATTTTAGCTGTTATTTCAATCGCCTCAAAATCGCATTCGGTGCAATCGGCATTTCCGTAATGGCACAAAGGCCAGCCCCATATTCTTCAGGCTGGCGCCTAAATATCCATTAGCCCTAAAAAAATAACACCCGACAGCTTGACGGATCAGAGGCTGCCGGGAATTAACGATGCAAATATAGGGCTTTTTTTGGTATTCGCAAGTGTTTTGCTGAAATTTTTTGCGGTTCTGTGAAAAATAAATCAAATGTTCGCCAATTTAGCGCACTCTCGGTTCACATGGTCGAGACCATATAGCATATGAGGAGCGTCAATGCCCATCCAATGAAAAAGTGTCATTATTCGAATGTAATGCGACAAGGCGTAGCTTGTGTCAATTCCATAAGGATTTCCGAAACAAATGGGCTCGTGATGGGCGATTCGGTTGCGAATGTTGTTGATAAAGTTGAGCTCACGAAAGATGTAGCTATGGTCGTATTGTACTTGCGCGGATGAGCGTGGCTTGTTGGGGAATGCGCTCAGAAGAATTTGGCCTGTTAGACGATAATGCGCGTTGGAATAAAGATATTTCCATACGCCGAACTCCATTGTGGACAATAACTTTGAATGGCTATAGGTACCATTGCTTTGTAGTTCATTGTAAGCGTTGGTAATGATTTTTTTGGTTTTTTCCACACTGCAGTCACTGAAAAAACACCCACCCGGTAAAACAAGATCTCGTAGCCAATCGCCTCCAAGATGAGTGGTCATCTGTCGGTCGATTCGATTGCGGAGCGTTACTTCGAAACAACTGACCAGAGTAAACATTTCCTGCGAAAGTCTGAGATTATAGCGATAGAGTGTCATCGCCTTGCGTTTGTTGCCATTGCAGGCAACAACATACCTTCTGGTCCTCTCGGAAGAGAAAACGTCTTCAAAATCCTTGTATTTCATAATAGATTATTATTGAATAACTAAAACTTCTGCAAAGTTATAAATAATTCAATTGGTAATGTATTTAAAAATACAATTATTTTATTATAGATGGTTTCTCTGTGATTATTAGATTCTTAAATCCTCTCAATTTTGGCGCCGAGGCTGTTGAGTCGGAGGTCGATATACTGATAGCCGCGGTCGATCTGGTCGATGTTGTCGATGATGCTGACGCCTTTGGCCGACATGGCGGCGATGAGCAAGGCCACACCGGCACGGATGTCGGGCGAACTCATGCGGATGCCACGCAAGGCATGGTGGTGGTCCAATCCGATGACATTGGCACGGTGGGGGTCGCAGAGGATGATCTGGGCGCCCATGTCGATGAGCTTATCGACGAAGAACAGGCGGCTCTCGAACATCTTCTGGTGGATGAGCACGGTGCCTTTGGCTTGGGTGGCGACCACGAGGATGATACTGATCAAGTCGGGGGTGAAGCCGGGCCAGGGGGCGTCGGCGATCGTCAAGATGCTGCCGTCCATGAAGGTCTCCACCTCGTAGTGGTCCTGGGCGGGGATGTAGATGTCGTCGTTCTTGAAGTCCATCTTGATGCCGATGCGACGGAACATCTCAGGGATGATGCCCAGCTGGTCAATGCCGGCGTTCTTGATGGTGAGTTCGGATCCCGTCATGGCGGCCATGCCGATGAAGGAACCGACCTCAATCATGTCAGAGAGCAGACGGTGCTTGGTGCCATGAAGTTGGGTGACACCGCGAATGGTGAGGAGGTTCGACCCGATGCCTTGAATGTCGGCTCCCATTGAGACGAGCATCTTGCACAACTGAACGAGATATGGCTCACATGCGGCGTTGAAGATGGTGGTCTGGCCTTCGGCCATCACGGCTGCCATCACGATGTTGGCGGTACCGGTGACGGAGGCCTCGTCGAGGAGCATGTAACAGCCATGGAGTCCGTTGGGTGCGGTGGCTTTCTGCACGATGCCGTCGTTGTTGAAGACGGCGCCGAGTTTCATGAGTCCGATGACATGGGTATCCAGACGGCGGCGTCCGATCTTGTCGCCTCCGGGTTTGGGCATGTAGGCCATGCCGAAGCGGGCGATGAGGGGACCCATCATCATCACGCTACCACGCAGGCGCGAAGCCTTTTGGATGAAATCCTCGGTCTGGAAATAGTCGAAGTCGATCTCGCTGGCTTGCAGGCTGACTTTGTCGGGAGTGTCGCGACGCACCTTGACGCCCATGCCTTTGAGCAGGTCGATGAGGTTGTTGATGTCGAGGATGTTGGGGAGGTTCTCGATGACGACTTCCTCGCTGGTGAGCAGGCTGGCGCAGATGATCTGCATGGCCTCGTTCTTGGCGCCTTGAGGTACAATCTCGCCTTTGAGCTTGTGACCTCCTTCAATACGGAATGATCCCATGGCTTATTGCTGTTGTTGCTTGCGTTTCTTGTATGCGGGGTTGTTGGGGTTGTTCATGTCGGCCTTGAGGTTCGACTGTTTCTTTTTCTTCTTTTTCTTGCCTTGTTGCTGGCTAGGTTTCTGGAAAGCTTCGGCACCATTGAGCTTGGTCTCTTCGTCGAGCACCAGACGGCCTTTCGACATGGCTTTCAGGTCGGCGATGATCTGCTGGTCGCTGACCACGTTGCCGCCCCATTCGGTGTAGTTGCGTTTCATCTGGTTGGCAATGGAGAGGCTCAGGGCTTGGCGCGTCTCCTCATCCTCGACTTGTGAGGCCATTTCAATCATCTTGGCCATGTAATGGCCGTAGTGACCGTATTCGATCTGGTTGTTTTGATAGCCCACATGGCGTGGCTTGGTAGCCTCGGCCAGCGGCTCAGGAGCCGGGTAGGGGCTGTCCACGTCGAGCTGGTAGTCGGAGATGATGTAGAGATGGTCCCAGAGCTTGTGGAGGTAGTCGTCCGACTGCTTCACCTGGGGGTTCATTTGGGCCATGATGGAGATGATGAAGTTGGCGGCCTCAGTGCGTTTCTGACGGTCTTCGATCTCCATCAGGTGACGGATCATCTCCTGCATGTTGCGGCCGTATTCAGAGATGATGATCTGGCCGCGTTCGGTGTTGTATAGCAATCCTTGTTTGTCCATATTAGATGATTTTTAATTTTGCAAATTTAAGCATTAATTGTTTGGTGCCGGCACTATCGAAGTGAACGGTGGCTTTTTTGTTGGCGCCTGCACCGTCGACGGAGATTACCGTGCCCTCGCCGAACTTCTGGTGCAGCACACGGAAGCCTTCCTGAATTAGGTCGGGGTTGGAGGCCTCGAAAGGTTCTCCTGAGGTGCTGGCAGCGGGAGTATTTGAGGGCGTTGAGCCGATTCTCGTGAAACCGTGTTTCTCTGGCTCGGAGATGGTTTTTCCCGTCTGGGGGCGGCTTCCGCCGGAACCATAACCGCTTCCGCTGGAACCAAATCCTGGTCTTCGTCCCCATCCGCGGCGTTCTTCTTCGAAAGAGGAGGTGCCGTGGAAGGAGGCTTTCCTTGGCCTGTCGATCAGCTCCTCGTCAATCTCATCAATGAACCGTGATGGCTCGCTGAGGGTGAGGTTGCCGTAGCGGTAACGAGTCTCAGCATAACTCAAAGTGAGTTTGGTCATGGCACGGGTGACGGCCACGTAGAACAGGCGGCGTTCCTCTTCGAGCTCTTCCCGTGTGCTCAACGAGAGGATGCCGGGGAAGAGGTTCTCTTCCATGCCCACCACGTAGACGTAGGGGAACTCCAGTCCCTTGGCGGAGTGAATGGTCATCAGGCTCACGCAGTCCTCGCTGTTGTCGTCCTTCTTCATTTCATTGTCGGTGAGCAGAGCCACGTCCTCCATGAAGCGCACCAGGTCGACTTGTGCGGCCTCGCCGGTGGTCTCGTCCACCTGCTGGTCGCTGAACTCCATGATGGCGTTCAATAACTCTTCGATGTTCTCCACGCGGCTGACGCTTTCGGGGGTGTCTTCTTCCTTCAAGAGTTTGATGATGCCGATGCTGTTGGTGATATGCTTGGCCAGCTCAAAGGCGTTCATCTTGCCTTGCAGGCTTTGGAAACTCTTGATGAGCACCACGAAGTCACGCACGCGGTTCACCGTTCCCATATTGAAGTCCTGTGGGAATTGGTCGTTGGCGATGCACTGCCAGATGGAGGTCTTGTGCTCGTTGGCGAAGACCATCATCCTTTCGATGGACTTCTCGCCGATACCGCGGGCTGGGTAGTTGATGATTCTCAGCAAGGACTGTTCGTCTTCAGGGTTGATGGTGACGCGGAAGTAGGCCAACAGGTCCTTGATTTCCTTGCGGTCGTAAAAGGAAAGGCCTCCGTAGATCTTGTAGGGGATGTTCTGTTTGCGCAGGGCAGCTTCCATGGAGCGGCTCTGGGCGTTGGTGCGGTAGAGGATGGCGAAGTCCTTGTTGCTGAGTTGCCTTGACATCTTGAAGTGGAAGATGGAGTTGGCCACAAGGATGCCTTCTTCCGAGTCAGTAGAGGCGTGTAGCAGGGTGATGAGTTCGCCTTTTTCCTTGTCGCTCCACACCCGTTTCTTGATTTGGTCCTTATTATGCGCGATGATGCTGTTCGACGCCTCGACAATGGTCTTGGTGGAGCGGTAGTTCTGCTCCAGACGAATCAGCTTATAATCGGGGTAGTCGTTTTTGAAGTTCAGGATATTCTGGATGTTGGCGCCGCGGAAACCATAGATGGATTGGGCGTCGTCGCCCACCACACAGATGTTCTCGAAGAGGGCGGC
>JAILBC010000092.1 GCA_024681295.1 Bacteroidales bacterium | reverse complement strand
CCGTCATTGCGAGCGGAGCGAACCCCGAAGGGCTCACCGACCGAAGGGAGGTAACAAAGCAACCGAAGCTCATCGCCTTTAGGCGATAATCCAACCTGAACTGGCTTTGTTGGGCTCTGGTTGGATTATCGTCGAAATGACGATAGGTTACTTCCATTGGGACATCCTCTTTCCCCTTCTGTTGCAACACAAACCCTTCGGGAGCCCAAGAGTACCTCGGCAGCGGCCGACCATAGTATTTGATGGTGGTAGTGCCACTTGATGGAATATCAATATACCATGAAGTCCCTTGGTAATGATGAATCTCAGGGCCTTCCACCATGGTTTTGCCGTCGTAAAGTTCCTGAAACCACACCCTTGAACCTTGGGGCACATCATGTAAAACAAGTGTATGCAATGCCCGCCCATCCTCTTGCTTGTCGCTCTCAATCCATTCCACTGAAGGTACACGGTTGCAGGCGGTCAGGAGGAGGAAAGCCACAACGAAAAGGGTTGTTTTTCTGTTTTTTCTCATAACGCAAAGATAGAAAAAATATAAATTCCTATCTTTGCCTCACGAAAAACGAACTCATCAATGAAACGCATCATCGTCCTATTGGTTTTCCTCTGCCTGGGCATGGGCTCCTTCGCGCAGAGCAACGTGTACTTTACCAGCGAAATCACCCCTGAGTCGCTGGTTCAGGTGTTCCAAGCCCTCGGGGTGCCGGCCAACGGCAGTGTCGCGCTGAAGATCTCCACTGGCGAATCGGCCCAGAGCAACTACCTTCGCCCGGAGTTCATCAGGGATCTGGTGGAACTCACCAGCGCCACCATTGTGGAATGCAACACGGCTTACGGCGGTGTCCGTGACAATACCGAATCGCACCTTCAGGTCATTGCTGAACGTGGTTTTACCGAGGTGGCTAAGGTCGATATCATGGATGCTGACGGCGACCTCCAAATTCCCGTGAGCGATACCACCTGGATCAAATACGACATCGTAGGCGAGCATCTGGCCAGTTACGACTTCATGATCAACCTGGCCCATTTCAAGGGTCACGCCCGTGGAGGCTACGGCGGCGTACTGAAGAACCAAAGCATTGGGGTCGCCTCGAAACATGGCAAATGCTACATCCATACCGCTGGGCAAACCACCAACATCATCTACGGCAATAACACCCAGGACTCCTTCCTTGAGTCAATGGCGGCAGCAGCCCAAGCAGTCCATAACTTCTTCAAACAGGACGGCAAAGACATCGTCTACATCAACGTGATGAACAACCTCTCGGTCGACTGCGACTGCAACGACCATCCAGCTAAGCCGCAGATGAACGACGTGGGCATCCTCGCCTCCACCGACCCTGTGGCACTCGACAAGGCTTGCCTCGACCTGATCTTCAACTACAACTCTACCCAAGGCGACGACGCTCAGCCGCTCATTGACCGCATCAACGAGATGCACGGGACACACACGGTGGAATACGCTGAACAGATAGGCCTGGGCTCTCAGGAATATAACCTCATCGATATCACCACTACCGGCATCCAGGAAATCGACCAGGAACACCCCAACCCCGACTGCCTCCGCTACAACGTTTTCTCCATCGACGGCAGGAAGGTGCTGAGCAACGCCAAAAGCCTAGAGTCGTTGCCAGCCGGCATTTATATCATTAACGGAAAAAAACAAATCATTACCAAATAAAATAGACAAACCATGAAACGTTTCTTCATTGCGCTGATAATGCTGTTCGCGGGCTTTTCAACCCTGCAAGCCAAACCGGTTGATTTTTCGAAGGCTCAGTCGGCCGCTACCAAATTCTTTGAGGCCAGCCAGGTGGAACTTCGCGGCGGAGCTGCCACGATGGTCTACGCTGAGCCCCACGGTGCTTACTATGTATTTAACGCCGGTGACAACGGATTCATTATCATCGCTGGCGACGATGCCTATCGTCCGGTGATAGGATACTCTACGGAGTCGACTTTTGACGCCACCAACATCCCTCCAGCGTTGGCCGATTACCTCGGTGGCATCGCCATGAGCGTCAACAGCCTGAGAAGCCGCGGCAATGTCATGGCTACACCTATGGTGGCTGCTGAATGGGAGTCGGTGCTCATCCACGGCAGGCTGATCTCACGCTTCGGCGGCAGGGAAGGGGTGTATTTCTGCCAGACCCAATGGAATCAGACCTATCCTTATAACTGCTGCTGCCCTGAAGATCCTGCTGGTGATGGCGGCCATGTCTACGTCGGTTGTTTGGCCACGGCCATGTCCCAGTTGATGCGTTTCTGGGCCATGCCCGCCCAAGGCATCGGAAGCCATTGCTATGTCCATGAAGACTATGGTGAGCTTTGTGCCGATTTTGGGAACACCGTCTACGATTGGGACAACATGCCCAACGTACTTGATAAGAACGCTCCGGAAGAGGAGAAACTGGCCGTGGGCACCTTGTGCTATCACTGCGGTGTCACCATCGACATGGGCTACGGCCCCGATGGCAGCGGTGGCGCCTCGTCACCCATCCCCGGAGTGATGCACGACTACTTCAACTATACCGATGCCAACGTGCAACTGAATCGCAACGACTTCGAACTGGAAACCTGGAAACGCATGGTGCGCGAGCAGTTCGACATGGAATGGCCAATGTACTACGGCGGCTGCCAAGACGGCGGTTGCCACGCCTTTGTGTGCGACGGCTACGATGACCACGACATGTTCCACTTCAATCTGGGCTGGGGCGGCGGCTCCGACGGATGGTACATCATCGACGAGGCCCCCTATACCAGCCCCGCCGACGCCATGTTCAACTTCATTCCCGCTGAAATCTACGACATCACCCCTAGCGCTCCGACGGACTTTTCGGCTGTTTTGCCTATTGATACAGAACTGCGCACCTTGCTTCACTGGGTCAACCCCGTGACCTCGCTCGACAATAGCCCGTTGGCTTCCATCGAAGAGGTAGTGGTGATGCGCAATAACCAAATCATCCAGGTGCTTACAGGAGTCACTCCAGGCGAGACGGTGGACATCGAAGACAACGACATTCCATATTACGGTACCTACAATTACGCTGTCTATGTGAAAGCTAATGGCCGTTACGGCAAGCATGCCTACGCTTTGGACTTGACAGTGGGACCCACCTGCCAATGGAAGGTGGTGATGCAGAGTTCCGACATACAAGGTTGGAACGGCGGCTATATCTCTGTGTACAACAACGCTGGTCAAGAAGTTGCGCAATGTACTGTTACATCGAACAATCCAACGCTTGTACAGCCGATGCTGCCCTTGGGTTACTTGAGTTTTGCTTGGACCGCCCCCGAGGAAACTGTGAGCTCGATGAGTTTCACGATCAAAGACTCCCAGGGTCAGCAGGTGTATGCTTTTAGCGGGTCCTCTGACGATCTGGCAGCGGGACGATTCCTCAAAATCAATAACAATTGTGGCGGAGAACTATCCTGCGGTGCGCCTGAAAACCTTACGGCTATCGAACAGGACGGACACGTGTTGCTGAGCTGGGATCCTGTGGAGAACGAGGGTTACGGCTATAACATCTACCGTGATGGATTGTTGTTCCGACTCATTCCGGCAGGCACAGGTACCTCGATCATCGATGAGCAGGCTGTCCTGGGCGGTTATTGCTATCAGGCGGTGGTGTTGTGCGAAGGGGGCGAAGGAGAGTTTTCGAATGAATCCTGTGCCTCAATGGGCCCCTGCTACCCACCACGCAATTTGGATTTTGAGTACAACGATGATTTCTCGATCAAACTGAAATGGGAAATTCCCATTCCGAACGACGGGCTTTCAGGCTATTCGCTTTATCGGAAGGAAGGCGACGGAGACTATCATCGCGTCAAACTGCTTAGTGCATCGGCACTCAACTATACTGACAGAAGCGTCCACGAGGAAGGTGATTATTATTACCGTCTGTATGCCTATTACAAGATACCTGACTGTTACTCAGCTCCAGCCAATCGGAAATACGAGTCCAATGTGTTTGAACTGCATGCCTACTATTCACCCACTGGCATCGGAGAGAACGCCATGGGCGTGAAAGTCTACCCCAACCCCGCTCATGGTACGGTGAGGGTGGAAGCCAACGCAATGACCCATGTGACCGCTGTCAACATCCTGGGTCAGAGCGTGCTCGACCAAGATGTTGCTGGAGATTCCTTTGAGTGGCACAATATGCCCCAAGGTGCCTATTTGCTGCGTGTTGAAACAGAACAAGGCGTGTTTTTCACGAAAATCTTGTGTTTGGATTGATAAAATCCCTATCTTTGCCTTTTTAAAGTATGCGAAAAGTCGTCACCAACTCGGATCTCAAAAAGGCCTTCGGCATGAAAGGCTTCTTCGGCACTTGCGTGGCGGGGATGGCTTATGGATACATGCGGCTGGGCAAGATCAACCGCCTGTTCGACGGTGCGGCTGACTACCAGGGTCGCGAATTCGCCGACCACCTGATTGAGAATATGGGCATCAGCATAGAGGTCAGCACCGAGCAACTGGAGAACATCCCTAAGGAGGGCGGCTTCATGGTGGTCAGCAACCACCCCTTCGGCGGCATCGAGGGCGTGATGCTCCTCAGCGCCATCGCCAAGGTGAGGCCCGACTTCAAGCTGATGGCCAACTTCATCCTTTCGCATATTCCAAACCTCAAAGAATGCTTCTTCTCGGTGAATCCCTTCGAGAAGAACCCCGAGTGGAAAAGCAGCGTGGGTGGCATCAAAGGCGCCATTCAGCATGTCGCCGAGGGTCATGGACTGGGCATCTTCCCTGCTGGCGAGGTGTCGCGTTACCATGGCCATGATTTTCCCGAGGACTTGCCCTGGAGCAACTCCATCGCCCGTATCATCAAGAGCGCTGGTGTTCCGGTGATTCCCGTGTTCTGGGAAGGACGCAATTCACGCCTGTTCTATACAGTTGACAAGATCCATCCGATGATGGGCACCGCCCGCCTGACTAAGGAACTGATCAACAAACACGACAAGAAGATCGTTCTCCAAATCGGCAAGCCCATCCTGCCCGCCGAAGTGGCAGTCTACGAGAAACCCGCCGACCTGGCAGCCTATCTCCGTAGTCGCTCATACGCACTGGAGGCGAATATCAAGAAGGCTCAACCCAACGCCATCAACGAGAAATGGGCTCCCGTGGAACCACCTCGCGACCGGCAACTGCTCATCCAAGAACTGGAGGCCATTCGCGACAAGAGTTTGCTGTTTTCCGCAGCGAACTACGACTGTTTCCTCGCTGATTATCAAGATATTCCAAATCTGATGCACGAGCTCGGACGACTCCGTGAAGAGGCGTTTCGCTTCATCGGCGAAGGCACTGGAAAGAGCCTTGATACCGACGAGTTCGATCCGCATTACAAGCATCTCATCCTTTGGGATAACAAGAAACAGCAAGTGGTGGGTGCCTACCGTCTGGGCTTTGGCAACGAGATTATGGCCAGCAAGGGCATCAAAGGCTTTTATGTCAGCACGTTGTTTAAGTTCGATTCATCCTTTGAGGAGACCTTGAAGAAGACCATAGAACTGGGTCGCTCCTTCGTCACCGTTGAGTACCAACGTGAAGTGTTGTCCCTAGTGCTGTTGCTTCGTGGCTTGGCTGTGGTGGTCATCAAAAAACCGGATATTGAGCATTTTATCGGCCCCGTCAGCATCAGCTCATGGTACCCGAAGTTCTATCAGAGCATGATTGTGCATTACGTCACCGAGAAACATCCGGTGAACGCCGAGTTGGCCCAGGTGGCACAACCTACCACGCCCTTCCACCCCGACTTCCTCAAGGTGGATCCCGAAGTGCTGATGAAGATGAACATGGAGTCGGTCGACAAGTTCGACAAGTTCATGTTCCGCCTCAGCAACGGCGAATACCGCCTACCCACCTTGTTCAAGAAATACCTGAAGCTGAACGCCAAGTTCCTCTGCTTCAACGTGGACCCCGACTTCAACGACACCCTCGATGCCTTGCTGTTCCTCACCTTCACCGACTTCCCCGAAAACGAAGTGATGCCCCTCTTCCGTGATGGCTCCGAGGAGGAACAACAAGCCGTCCGGAAACGGTTTGGGTACCTTTGA
Organism: Bacteroidales bacterium; assembly: GCA_024681295.1. Taxonomy (GTDB): domain Bacteria; phylum Bacteroidota; class Bacteroidia; order Bacteroidales; family F082; genus Limimorpha. The sequence continues at coordinate 23,306 of JAILBC010000092.1, read as the reverse complement.
GAGTGGAAAGTGGAGAGTGGAGAGTGGAAAGTGGAAAGTTGAAAGTTTTCCACTTTCCACTTTCATCTTTCCACTTCAATTAAACGTTTGCGCAAAAAAGGTGAAATTCACTTTCCCGTAATGCCTTTGGTCCATGAAGTGGGGATGTTCCTCAAAATGGACATATTTGTCGTGTTCCAATACAAACATCCCGTCCTCAGTGAGCAGGTTGTTGTCGAAGATCAAACTTACCAGCTCATCGTAGCGTTGGCAGTCGTAGGGTGGATCAGCGAAGATGAGGTCGTATTTCGTTTGGTGGTTGGCGAGGAAGCGGAACACATCGGAACGCACGGGGATCAGCTCTTTCATGTCAAGCTTGAGCGCTGTCTCGCGGATGAACTTGACGCAGCCAAAGTCGAGGTCGACCGCAGTCACCTTGGGGCAGCCGCGTGAAACGAGTTCGTAGGAGATGTTGCCCGTGCCGGCAAAGAGGTCCAAGGCGTTGATGCCCTCGAAGTCCATGTAGTTCTCCAGGATGTTGAACAGGCTTTCCTTGGCCATGTCGGTGGTAGGCCTGACAGGAAGGTTGTTGGGAGCGACGATCTGCCGCCGTTGGTATCTGCCTCTTATAATGCGCATAACAGGGATTGGTAAGGGATGTAATAATATTGATATGGGGTGCCGTTCAGTTTCCGGTCAATCTCAATTCTTCCATCAGGTTGAACGAAGCGAATCTGTTTGAGGTAGCGTTGGCACAACTGGAGAATCTCGGAGTTGGCCGATATCAGTCCGCTGAAATGGACGGGAACGTCGGCGCCAAGTTGCTGCTGCTTGAAGGCGGAGAGAAGGAAAAAGGCGAAGTCGTCCTTGGTGTTGAAGCAGAAGTTGTTGAAGAAGGCCAAGTGTTGGTTCTTGACGATGGCGAGGTCGAACGAGCGGTTGTTGACGTGGACGTAGGCGTTGACGGGGCTGTCGGCGGCATCTTCGAGGAGCACGGAATGGAGGAAGATGCTGGACCGGTGAAGGGTCTGTATGTTGTCCCAAAGCTTGCTGAGCTGTTGCTCCTGCTGTGTGGGAACGGCATACACGTTCACCGCATGGAGGTTGGGGATGATCTCGTGCCTCAGTGTGTAGCCTTGGCGTGGCTCATGGTTAAAGAGGAAATACGACTCCAGCCGTTGTTCGTCGAACAGGTCTTGGGGAACCAGCGTGCAGAGGCGGTTGTCGACGATAAAGCGAGCCGAAAGAAGTGGCTTTTGATAGAGGTCTCTCCGGAAGAGCGACTTCCCGATGGCCTCCGCGATGGTGCTTCCATTGTCGGTCTCGGAGGTTTGGTACAGCTCAAGGTCGACGATCCGGTTGGTATCCTGGTCGTGAATCAAAAAACAAAAACCATCCAATGCGCATTGGATGGTTATGTTGTAAGAAAGGTGTCTTGTGGGATCGGCCATTAGAGTTTCTCCCAGTTGCCGTCGGTAGAGGCTTCTTCGAGTGAACCGACCTTCAAACCGGCGTATTTGTCAAGCTGTTCCAGTTCGGCCTTGGCGTTGTCCACACGGGTTTTCCATTCTTTCTCGGTGAATTTGTCGCCCGGTTTGGCGAGGTAGACCTCGAAGGGAGTCTTGGCTTCGAAGACCGGCACGGAGATACCGCCGCGCTTGATGATGCTGTCGTGGATTTCGAACTGGGCGACGGGATCGCTGAACGGGACGTTGCAGATCTCTTGGATGTTGAAGCCTTCTCTCTTGCCGAAGAGGGAGTCGAGCACTTTCACGTAGCCAATAGTGTCGTTGATGGTCTTGGAGAACGTGGTGTCCTCTGGGTCGGGAACCATCATAATGATGGGAATCTCGTAGTTTTTGCAGAAGTCAATCAGCGTGTCGAAGTTGGAGCAGTACTTGTTGTGGGCCTGCTTGTATTGGATCTCGGCGTCACGAATGTCCTTCAGATGCTGCACGACTTGTGCCTCACGGAGACTCTTCTCATTACCGAAATCAATAGGAGCCTTGATACTCTGGACGACCTTGATGGCTAAAAACACAACAACGGCAAACAACACGATGTTGATGAGGATGCTTTTCAGTTTTGGATTCATTGTTTAATATTTTTCTGTTTTTATTTGCGGTTTTTTAAGAGTGCTGCAAAGATATTATTTTTTTCGCTTGGTTGAACCAAATTTTTCTTGAATTATTTTCGTACCTTTGCAAAAAATAGCCTCGGTTATGAAAACAAAGAAGGAAATTGTGGAGAATTGGCTTCCCCGCTATACGGGATTGCCGCTGGAAAAATTTGGGAAATACATCCTACTGACGAACTTTCAGAACTATGTGGACCGTTTTGCCGCATGGCAGAACGTGGAGGTGGTAGGTAAGGACAAGCCCATGCCCTGCGCCACGGACGGTGAAATCACCATCATCAACTTCAGCATGGGTAGCGCCAACGCAGCCACCATCATGGACCTTTTGGTCGCTGTCAAGCCCAAGGCCGTGCTGTTCCTAGGCAAATGCGGTGCCGTTCGGAAGAACCATGTGGGCGACTTCATCCTTCCCATCGCGGCCATCCGCGGTGAAGGTACCTCCAACGACTACTTCCCGCCCGAGGTACCTGCCTTGCCAGCATTTAACCTTGAAAAAGCCATCTCTACTACCATCCGCGACTATGGCCGTGACTATTGGACGGGTACCGTCTACACCACCAACCGGCGCGTGTGGGAACACGACGAGGAATTCAAGGAATACCTCCGTCGCATCCGAGTCCACGCAGTCGATATGGAGACCGCCACGCTCTTCTCGGTGGGGTTCCACAACGAGATTCCCACGGGTGCCCTACTGCTGGTTTCCGACCAACCGATGACTCCCGAAGGCATCAAGACGGCCGAAAGCGACAAAAAAGTGAGTAGCAACTTCGTGGGCGACCACCTGCGCATCGGCGTTGACTCGCTCCGTCAGCTCATCAACAACGGTATCACCGTGAAACACTTGAGATTCGACTGATGACGTTCGAACAGATCATATCCGACATCCATAACAAAAAATACGCTCCCATCTACTTCCTGATGGGTGAGGAACCTTATTTCATCGATGTCATCTCCGACACCATCGAGGAAGAAGTGCTCGACGAGACCGAGAAGGCCTTCAACCAGATTGTGGTCTACGGCCGTGATGTCGACATCGATACCGTGGCCAACCACGCCAAGAGCTTCTCGATGATGGGCGGCTATATGGTGGTCATCGTCAAAGAAGCCCAGGACCTGAAAAACATCGAGGACTTCGAGAAATACCTCGAAGTGATTCCGAAAACCACCATCCTGGTGTTCGACTATAAGTACAAGAAGCTCGACAAGCGCCGCGCCTTGGCAAAGAAGATCGAGAAGATGGGCGTTCTCTTCGAGTCGAAGAAACTCTATGAGAGCAACATCCCAGGGTGGATTCAGAACTATCTCTCGGGGAAAGGCTATGCCATCACCCCGAAGGCCACCCAGATGCTCACCGACTTCCTGGGCACCGACCTGCACAAGGTGCGCAACGAACTCGACAAGTTGATAGTGGCCCTGCCCAAACAGAAGAAGATCGACGATGTCGACGTGGAACGCAACATCGGTATCTCCAAGGACTTCAATGTGTTTGAGTTGCAAAATGCCTTGGGCCGCCGCGATGTGGTGAAGGCCATGCAAATCGTGCAGCACTTCGGCGAGAGCAAAGACAACCCGCTGTTTCTTACCGCCATCAGCCTCTTTGGTTATTTTACCAAGATCCTGAAAGTGCATTACGCCACCGACCCCTCACAAAACGCCCTGGCTGCCGCCATTGGGGTGAGCCCTTTCTTCGTGCGCGACTACCAGCTGGCTGCCCGCAACTACTCCGTGGCCGATTGCGTGAGGTGCATCTCGGTCCTTCGTGAATACGACCTGAAGTCGAAAGGCTATAACGTGGGCGACACTCCCGAAAAGGAGCTCTACCGCGAAATGATTTTCAAACTCCTCCATTAATTCTTCACTTTTCACTTTTAACTCTTCACTAATGAGAATCGTAGCGCAACGTGTTTCAAGGGCTTCAGTCACCATCGATGGAAAGGTGAAGTCAGCCATCGGCCCTGGCATGATGATCCTGTTGGGCGTCGAGGAAGCCGACAACGAAGAGGACGTGGAGTGGCTCTGCGCGAAACTCTCAAAACTTCGGATCTTCAGTGATGAGAACGATGCCATGAACCTCGATATCAACCAGATCGGAGGCTCCTTCCTCGTGGTGAGCCAGTTCACCCTCCACGCCATGACTAAGAAGGGCAACCGACCGAGCTTTATCCGCGCCGCTCGTCCCGAACAGGCTATCCCGCTCTATGAGCTGTTTGTCAAACGCCTCCACGAAGTCTCAGGAAGAGAAGTGTTGACAGGAGAATTTGGAGCAATGATGGATGTCGAATTGGTTAATGATGGACCCGTAACAATAATAATTGATTCAAAAAACAAAGAATAATATGGATAACAAACGATTAGATAAAATTAATAAACTGATTCTCAAAGAATTAGGTGATATTTTTCAAAGAGAGCTGAAACCTGCAGTGCCCTCGCTGATGATTACGGTGACCCATGTAAAGGTGACCTCCGACTTGAGTTATGCCAATGTGTACCTGAGCATCTTCGGTGTTGAGGACAAAAAGAAGGTGGTCGAGGAGGTGGCCCAGAACGCTCGCGCCATCCGTGGCATGCTGGGCAACCGCATCCGTCACCAAATGCGCGTGGTTCCTGAACTGCGCTTCTTCGAGGACGACTCGCTGGATTATATCGAAAACATCGACAACCTGCTGCATTCCTAAAAGGTGAGGCTCCCCCTGTTCATAGCGCAACGTTACCTGCTGGCCAAGAAAAGCCACAACCTCATTGATATCATCACCTGGATCTCCATCATTGGTATCAGTGTAGGGGCTTTTGCCCTCATCGTGGTGCTCTCGGCTTTCAATGGGCTGGAACAGGTGATCTCCTCGATGAGCAACCGGCTTACACCCGACCTTCAGATTGCGGCAGTGAAAGGCAAGACCATCGACCTAACCGCCTTCCCGATGGAATCGCTGAAGGCGGTTCGAGGCGTCGAGGTGGTGATGCCCACCATCACCGACGACGCCCTGCTGCGTGCCAACGACAAGCAGCACATCGGTCAGGTGAAAGGCGTGGGACCGGAATATGCCCGTCTGGAACGGATTCAAGAGGTGATGTTGGGCGAGAACGGATGGGCCGACGGCACGGCTGTTCCAGGTTCAGGGGTGGCGTGGCATCTGGGCATCAACCCCTATAGCCCATACGCCATGGTGCGCGTGTATGTCCCCAAACGGGGCGATGCCTCCCAGATGAGCCTCGAAAACGGCTTCAACTCCGACGTACTGACGGTGCAGAATGTGTTTATGACCGAACAGGAACTCGACGAGAAACTGGTACTGGTGCCCTTCGATTGGCTGGCCCAACTTATTGAATATGAAGATAAAGCCTCTAATGTGGAGCTGTTTCTGAGTGCCGATGCCGATGTGCAAAAGGTAAAAAAGGAAGTGAAAGCCATCGTGGGGAACGACTTCAGCGTGAAAGACCAGCAAGAACAGCAGGCGACACTCTACAAAATCATGCGCTCTGAAAAATGGGCGGTATATATTATCCTCACTTTTATTCTTATATTAGCTACATTCAATGTGGTGGGATCACTCTCCATGCTGATGATTGAGAAGCGGAAGGACACTGAGATACTGAAGGCGATGGGTGCTGACAATCGCTTGATTCAGAAGATTTTCGTCAACGAGGGGTTGCTGATTTCCGTGGCCGGCGGCATCATTGGCCTGTTGCTGGGCATCATTCTGGTACTCCTCCAACAAAAGTACGGATTTGTGAAATTCGGAACAGGGGGAAATTATGTGGTGGATGCCTATCCTGTACTGCTGAAGTTTCAGGATGTGTTGCTGATTTTCGCTACCATCCTCGTGGTAGGCTGCACCTCAGCCTATCTTACTGTTCGCCACGCGATGCGGCGGAGCTGATCAGGTTGGTCAAATCAATGAATTCTTTTACGGAAAGCTGTTCGGGTCTTTTGTTGAAGACCTCGTTTTCGATGATTTCAGGGCTGAGCAAGGATCGCAACGAGTTACGCAAGGTCTTGCGGCGTTGGTTGAAGGCTTGCTTGACGATGGTCACGAACAGTTTTTCGTCGCAGCCCAGGTCGGTGACGGCGTTGCGTCGCATCTTGATGACCGCCGACTTCACTTTTGGGGGCGGGTTGAACACGTTTTCGTTGACGGTGAAACGGTAGTCGATGTCGTACCAGGCCTGCATCAGCACGCTGAGGATACCGTAGGTCTTGCTTCCCTCTTTGGCGGCCATGCGCTCGGCCATCTCCTTCTGCACCATGCCTACCACCTCCACCACCAGATCCTTGTGTTTCAGCACCTGGAAGATGATCTGGCTACTGATGTTATAGGGGAAGTTGCCGATGATGGCCATGTTCTTTTGACCATATTGGTTCAGGTCGGCCTTCAGGAAGTCGCCTTCAATCAGATGGTCGCCGAGGGTAGGGTAGTGGACCTTCAGATAATCCACCGACTCATGGTCGATCTCGATGACGTAGAACTTGTCAAGGATATCCTGAACCATGTACTGGGTGAGCACGCCCATGCCGGCGCCTACCTCCACCACGGTCTCCACGTCGGGCGAGAGTTGCTCCACAATCTTTCGGGCGATGTTCTGGTCAATAAGGAAATGTTGACCGAGGGCTTTCTTAGGCCTAACTTCTGACTTCTGTCTACTGTCTTCTGACTTCATAACTTTCTATAATTCTTCTTGGCCTGGGCGGTATAAAGGCTGGTGGGGTATTGGTCAATCAACTGTTCGTAGTGTTGTTTGGCGGCTTCTTTATTTTTTAGTTGCTGGTCTTCGAGCAGGGCGGCGTGCATCAGGGCGTCGTCGGCCATGTAGCTGTCGGGGAACTCGCTGACAATCTGGAGGTAGAGGCTGTCGGCCTCGGCGAACTCCTGATTCTTCTCTTTGATCTCGGCGATGCGGTAGAGGGCATGGGGCTTGCTGATCTCGTTGTCGTCGTGGCTCACCGAGTCGAGGATGGGCAGGGCTTGGTCGTCTTTTTGCTGGTAGATCTTGAAATCGGCTCGGGCGAGGCGACGGAGTTCGGTGCCCGTAGTGTCGGCCTCAAGGTTGTCGTTAATGACCAGCGCCAGGCTCATGGCGTCGTTGGCGATGAGTTTGGAGGTAGCGGCTTTGAGCACGTTGAGCTGGGTCTCGGCCCAGGCAAACTCGCCGATGAAGTAGCGCAGACGGGCATTGCGGAAGCGAGCCTCATGGCCCATTGGTGCTTCTTTCATGGCTTTGTCGACTTGGCTGTAAAGCAGGGTGGCCTCCCATATTTCGTCGATGAAAAGGTAGATGTCGGCCAGTTTGAGTTTCAGCTGGTTGATTTGGTTCTTGTCGTGGGTCTGTTCCATGACCTGCTGCAAGAGCGCGATGGCCTGTTCCGGCTGCTCCAGACGGTAGGTCATGAGGTCGGCCTGGATCTCCGCCAGTCCTGGATATTCTTTGGATCCCACATCGCTGTAGGCCGCCTCAATCTTCTCGCTCAGTTTTTGGTAGTTTTTGACGGTGGTGGTGGGGCTGTTTCTGTATATCTGGTCCTCCGCCTTGATGGAGCCAATCAACGCCCGACCATAGAAGGGGTTGATTTTGCCTTTGGTGAGGACATGGTCGTAAGCCTCCTTGGCGAGTCCATATTGCCCATTGTTGTAGCAGATGTCGGCAAGGTTGGTAATCTGCTCGTCCTGGTCGTTGTTACGGCGGTCGAGGCTGATGCATTGGATCAGCGCAGTCTCATAGTCCTCCTGCTGGATGGCAAACCATACCAAAAGCGCGGCGTACTCGTTGTTGTTGGGTTTCTCCTGGGTCTTTTTGAGCAGGGCGATACGCATCTCGTCAGCGATGCTCTTGTTAACGTCGTAGAGAAGCATCGTGTAGAAGCGGCTTCTGATGGTGCCGTACAGGTCGGGTTTCCGCTCCAGTTCAAGAAGGTAGTACTCGAAGGCGTCGGAATAGTTGTTCATGGTTTGGCAGAGGGTGGCCTTCTCCATGTAAAGCGGGTCGCGGTCGGTGTTGATCTTGGCCCCTTTGTCGAGCACCGCCATGGCATAGTCGTAGAGCGCCTTGTTGCGAAACATCATGGAGATGTTGACGATGGCGTTACGGTTTTCGGGAAGGTCGCGGAGCGCTTGGTTGAAGAGCTTGTCGGCCTTGTCGCTTTTCCCCTCTTGTGTATAGAGATAGATTTGCTCGACATCCGTTTTCCACCGGTCTTGCGCTAGGGTGGGAAGGGCGAGAAGCAGGGCGAACAGGCACAAGAAGCAGGCTCTTCTCATGGCTTGGCAGCTTTGCGGATGGACTTCTTGGTGCTGTTCAGCGCTTTGTCTTGTTGGGAGAGCCGGTCCTGAAAGTAGAGGACGCGGTTGTGGATGGTGTCGGCCACGGCTGTTTCATCGTCAAGATAAGCGGTGGCTTGTGCCTCTTCGATGAAATGGGTGTCGATGTCGTTTTTCAGGTTGGTCAGCTGCTGGCGAGTGTAGCTGATGTCGTGCATGATGATAGGCAGCATCTCGTCGAACTGGCTCAGGTAGGCTTGGGCGAGGTTGAGGCTCTCGAAGTATTCACTCACTTGCTCGCGAGGAACATATTGCAGCATGGAGTCGCACCAGCGGAAGTCGGCCCATAGGCGCACTTGGTACTTGTCCTGGAGCTTCCGGAGGGCGATGCTGTCGTCGGTAAGCTGGTCCTGTAGCTGGGCGATGGGCTCTTTCCTGCTTTGGCATGAGAGGCATGCCAAAAGCAGGAAAGCGATGCATAATATCTTACGAGATGATGTCAAAGCCGGTGTATTTTTGGAGGGCTTTCGGGATGCGGATGCCCTCGGGTGTCTGATGGTCTTCGAGCAGTGCGGCCACGATGCGAGGCAAGGCCAGGGCGCTGCCGTTCAAGGTGTGCACGAGTTGGATGTTGCCGTTCTTGTCCTTGAAGCGGAGCTTCAGACGGTTGGCCTGGAAGGTCTCGAAGTTGGAGACGGAGCTCACTTCGAGCCAGAGTTGCTGGGCGGCCGACCACACCTCGAAGTCGTAGGTGGTGGCGGAGGTGAAGCTCATGTCGCCACCGCAGAGGTGCAGGATGCGGAAGGGCAGTTCCAGTTTGCGGAGCAGTCCGGCCACATGGCTCTTCATGGCCTCGAGACGGTCGTAGGAACCCACGGGGTTGGCAATCTCCACGATCTCCACCTTGTCGAACTGGTGCAGACGGTTCAGTCCGCGGACGTTCTTGCCGTAGGAGCCGGCCTCGCGGCGGAAGCAGTTGGAGTAACCCACGGTCTTGATGGGCAGCTGCTCTTCCTTGACGATGGTGTCGCGGAACATGTTGGTCAGCGGCACTTCGGCGGTGGGGATGAGGTAGAATCCGTCGAGCGGCACGGCGTACATCTGGGCTTCCTTGTCGGGGAGTTGTCCGGTGGCGTAGGCCGAAGCCTCGTTCACCACGACGGGCGGCTGGGTCTCGTTGTAGCCGGCGGCGCTGGCCTCGTCGAGGAAGAAGTTGATGAGGGCACGCTGCAGTTTGGCCCCTTTGCCTTTGTAGAAGGGGAAGCCGGCGCCAGTGACCTTGTTGCCAAGGTCAAAGTCAGCCAGGTTATACTGGCTGAGCAGCTCCCAGTGGGGCTTGGCGCCTTCGTAGAGCACGGGCATGTCGCCTTCCTGATGCACGTTCACGTTGTCGGCAGCTGAGGTGCCGCGGGGCACGTCGATGCGTGGGGTGTTCGGAATCTCCACGAGCTTGGTCTGGATGATCTGCTGGAGCTCCTCGTAACGATCGTTGAGGGTCTTGGCAAGTTCCTTCATCTCGTTATTCTTGGCCTTCAACTCGTTGGCTTCAGCGGCTTTGCCTTGCTTGTAGAGGTCGCCGATGACGCGGGCGTTGCTGTTGAGGGCAGCCAGGGTCTCGTCGCACTGTTTCTTGGTGGCGCGGCGCTCGTCATCGAGTTTCAGGATCTCGTCGATGAGTGCGACATTGGTGAAGTTCTTGATGGACAGACGTTCGATCACTTCTTCACGGTGATCACGGATGTACGATATTACTAACATGGGTTGATGCGATTTGAAATTGTGCGCAAAGATAAACGAAAAAAACCGACCACCGTGATGATGGTCGGTAAAAAATGTATCTTAATGAAAGATTTTTATTCGGCGATTGTGCCTTCCACCGGGAGGACGGAAACGAAGGACTTGTTGTCTTTCTTCTTCACAAACTCGACGATGCCGTCGCACAAGGCATAGAGGGTGTGGTCCTTACCCATGCCGACGTTCTTGCCAGGGTTGTGCTTGGTGCCGCGCTGACGGACGATGATGTTGCCAGCGATGGCGGCTTGTCCACCGAAAATCTTCACTCCGAGTCGCTTGCTAGCTGACTCACGACCGTTCTCGGAACTACCGACGCCTTTCTTGTGTGCCATATCTTTTCAGTTTTTTCGGGTTTTACATTACAATGTTATCGATCACGACCTTGCTCAGGTACTGGCGGTGGCCGTTAGAGGTCTGATAACCTTTTCTTCTCTTCTTTTTGAACACGATGACCTTATTGCCTTTGCAGTGCTCCTTAATCGTCGCCTCGACGTTGGCACCGGCAACCGTCGGAGTACCGATCTGGGTTGCGCCATCATTGTCAATCAATAATACTCTGTCGAAAGAAACCTTGCTTCCTTCTTCACCTTGCAGTCTGTTGACGAAGATCTCCTGACCGTTCGTGACTTTGAACTGCTGTCCAGCGATTTCTACAATTGCGTACATGTCTCTAAATTTTCGGACTGCAAAATTACACAATTTTTTGATTGTGCAACAAAATCCTTGAAAATTTTCTTCAATTAATTCTCATCATAGGGTTGCAACCTTGCAAACTTCCTCTTTGGTGAAGCCAATGGGGAAGATGTGGGAGGGCTCCAGATAGTAGAGCTGGTGGGCTTCCTGGAACTCTTTCTCGCCACCGCCGGTGATGTTGAGCATGACCACATCGTCGGGTTTTACCTTATTATTATTAATAGCCTGCACCAACGATGCAAGGGCTACAGCGGCGGCGGAGTAGATATCGCGGCCTTCGGTTTCTTGGAATAACGCCTTGGCAGCTTGTGCCTCTTCGTTGCTTACAGCAAGGATATCTCCTTCGGTGTCCTTCAGGGCATCGTAGAGTCCGCCAGCCAGTGAATAGGGTGGCTTGCGGTTGGAGAGCACGGGGGCGCAGATCTCGGCGGCGTCGCGGCGGGCTTGGTCGGCATCATAGGGGAGGAGGGCTCGTGAGTCTTGCTTCCAGGCATCGTACATGGGCACGAAAGGCTTGTTCTGCGAGACGAAGAGTCGGGCTTTGTTCTTTCCGAAACGTCCGTCTTCGAGGAAACGTAGGTTGGCTTCCCAGGCTGCGATGGCGCCGGTGCCGCTTCCCACGGCTTGGAAATAGAAATCGGGGATGCGGCCTATAGTGGTCACAGCCGACATCATGGTGGTGCTCATGCCGTCACGACGGGCGATGTTCTTGGCACCGCCTTCAGCGAGGAAACCGGGCAACTCGCACACGAAGTTGGAGAGTTGGATGGCGTCGAAGTAATCGCTGCCCGAGGCGGTGGTGAACAGTTTTACGCAGGGATTCAGCGGCTTCTCGAACCACAAGGCCTTGATGTTGTCTTGCGGCACGCAGAGCAGCAACGGGATGTTGTTGTCGGAGCATACCTTGGCGAAAGCACGGGCCGTGTTGCCAGCGGAGGCTACCACCAGCACTTTGCCTTTTTGCTTTTCGTCCATGCGAGCACACACTGAATAGGCTTCGGTCTCTTTGAAGGAGCAGGTGGTCATTCGGGCACCCCGTTCAGGCCACCAGCCACTGAAGGTGATGTATAAGTTGTTCAGCCCTAGTTTTTTTGCTAGTTTTTCACTTTTATAAGTAATAGGGCAGGAGGGATTCTCAAGCACCCGTTTGATGGGCATCCAGTCGGCGAACTTGTACAGCCCCAACTGGTCATCACCTACATGCAGTTGCTTGTTCTCGTAAATGGCTCGCACCGTGCTGGGCGCACTGCCCTTCGGGTCGTCCAAAGTCCATCCTTCATCTTCGAAGATGCGGCCGTCGGCCACGTTCATCAGTTGGTATTTTCCCATAGAACATGTCTTTTAAGACCGCAAAGATACTAAAAATAGTAAATATACTTACAGTAAATATAAATACTTTTTGTTTTTCTTTAAGATGAGGCTCCCAACATTGCTGCAGGAGTAATACCTAGGGTTCTGCAAAGTAGGCGGGCAATTTTAAGGGTGGGTTCTGCTCTTCCGCTTACGTAATCGCTAATTCTTGACGGGCTAACGCCTATTAAGATGGCGAGTTGTTTTTGGGTCATTTCCTTTTCCTCCAGCGACAGTTCTATCAGGTCGGCTACGGAAGGTTTTTCGATGGGGAAATGCTCCTTTTCGTATTCAATGACAATATCCGACATTAGGGTTAACTCAACAGCATTGCGGTCGGTAGCCGGTGTGTTGTCGGTTACCAGGGGAAGAAGTTCCTCGATTCGTTCGAGTGCAAATTCATACTGTTCTTTTGTGATATGGTTCATGGTGATCTCGATTATATGGTTGTTACATCTATTTTTTCGTAATCGCTATGGGTGCCCACAAAACGGATAAAGACGTGGCTGATGGTGAATTTCACCACTACGACAAGGCGGTATTTGTTTCTTTTGATGTTGAAGACATAGTGTTGGTTTCCGACATAATCAGTTGCTGGAAAATCCGCCTTAATATCCGACAGGTTCTTCCATTCGGCTTGTTCCGTAATGTCAAACCACCGTTCCAAGGCAACTTTTGCGTCGCCGTGTCCTTCTTGATTATAAAACTCTACCAATTTGCGGTGTGATACGATTCTCATAATGCGGCAAAGATACAAATAATTTTGAAAAACAAAACTATTTAATGAAAAATTTTGTTTTTCAAATTTTTGAATTGTTGTTCAACGGCTGGCTTTGCACTGTTTCAGCTCACTTATCTTTCGTTGATATAAATCTTTAGGTTAGGGATGCTGCGTGGATTGAATGAGGCGTCGAACAACGTGGTGTTATCGATATAGATCCGTTCCAGCATTTGGCAGTTGATCATGTTGGGGATGACGAGCAGGCCGCCGCTTCCCGCCACATTGAGTTCTTTCAGTTCGGTGAGTTGCGACAGGCTGACGGGCAGTTCCCGTAAAAGGTTGGTTCCGATATAGAGAAACTCCAGCGACTTCAGCGCTCCAATGTTGTCGGGTAGGTGATGGAGTGCGTTGTGTGTAATGGAGAGATATTCCAAATTCTCCAATTCGCAAAGCTCCTTGGGAAGAGAATCTAGGCTGTTGTAGTCCAGTTCCAGTTGCCTTAGGTTTTTGAGTTGACCTATTTCTTTAGGCAGCGATTTGATGTTGTTGTGCTTGAGAGAGATTTTCTCCAGTTCGGTGAGTTCACCGATAATGGGGGGAATATAGGTGAGACGGTTGGAGCTGACGACCAGTTTTTTGAGGTGTTTCAGTTGTCCGATTTCTTCGGGCAGCGAGTCGAGGCCGTTGCGAAAGAGATAGAGCGTTTCGGCGTTGGGGTTGGCTTCTATTTTCTCCACCAGGTGCCTGGCTTTGCGGTACATGATGCGGATTTTCTTTCTACCCTGGGCTTGGGCGTTGCCGCTGACAAGCATGAGTAGGGCGAGGATAAGGATAATGTGAAGTTTTTTCATATCTGTTGTGTTTTCGGCGGATTTCATAGGGATGCTATTTTAGGAATTCCTGTTGATTTTCAAATTGTTTATTTTTTTTGAATGTATATTTACCTCTATACTCCAATCAACGCCGTCTCTAAAACCAAATACTCTTGAGGAAAGGTCTTTAAGACGTTTGTGCTTAAGAAATAAAATCAAAACAACCACCTCTTCATTTTTGTTCACATATCCCAAATATTGTCTATTATATTTTTTTAAATTCTCTTTTTCAACATTAATATTGTTTATATTGTTAACTTGTATATAGTTTACCAAAGAGTCTCTCAGTATTCTTTCGGCCAAATCAATCTGAGATAATTTCAATGTAATCTGATTTAATTCAGGAGGGAAACATCCAACTCCAAATGTATTGTCAAAAGAATAACCTTTATACTGACATCTGTTGATCTTGGTGACAACCCCTTGAGCTTTTATAGAATAGGAATCCAGACAATGGTCATAATACTTTTTTTTATTAATAGGGACGTTCACATACCCAAGACTAATATTCCCAACCAAGATGTCACGCCAGCATAATGAATCTGAGTTTTCTCCTGTCAGTTCGAATGTGTCTGGTAGTTTCAATAGAACTTCCTTCCCATATTGTTCATATATCGATTCTAATAATTGCTTGTTTTGAAACCGATAATTATAAATACTGTCGCCTAACAATTCGATATTTTCAGTGTTGGGATTATACAAATAGTCTGATATATAGAAAAAAAAAGATGAGTCTTCGTAACAATAGCGATGTTCTCTCGCTGTTTCGCCAGAAGAAATAATCCATTCTTTATACCCTTGGGGTATTCTCAATGAACAAATCGGCTTGTTTCTATATCTGTAGCAAACGGTTGTAAGATTTGTGTTACAGGACACAAATAACAACAAACTTAATATTGGCAGTATTCTTTTCATAGCTGATTCGAGATTACCATGGTAAAGGAAGCGGTTTATTGTCATCGGTCTGTACGAGACACGCCTTGTTTCTTCCGGTTATCCAACAATCCTCTGTTTGAATCAAAAGCATGAGATAATTCATGAGCCAAATCCATATGACCATTGGCTCTGATTCCCTCCGTTGTTGGTAATTCGGTTCCGTAGGGATCCCAGACAACTTTGCCTCCAGCACCACCTTCTAACCCTGTTGTTATCTCAAGTAGATATTTCAATTCAGGGTCTGTATTGATTTGGTTTGCAAATGCTTTAAGCCAATCATTTCTTAACGGTTTATAATCATTGTCTCCTTCGTAAAGGGTAAACATGTTTGAAGATAATTGAAGTGCTGAAATCATTTCATCGCCGACAGAACAATTCCTTATCTCACCTATCGCTTCTAGGCATTGCGTCAAAAAAGTGTTTTCTCCTTCAAAATCCGTTCCGTCAGGGTTATATAGTTTTCCGTCAAAATAATGCACGAGTTCTTCTCCTGAACCTAAATAACTGGAGTTAAATACAATGGATATGCTATCCCCATGCAAATCATAGGCATTCATCGGATTATTCCCGCAATACCCGTATGGTGACAACCCATAGTATTTCTCCACCAGTGGGTCGGTGGAGAGGAAGCGTCCGATCAGCGGGTCGTACATTCTTGCCTCGAAGTCGTACCATTCAAGAGACCCGCCAGCGACAGTTTCGTCTTGCAGTTCCTTGCCGCCGTATAGGTGCCGGTTGTCAATTATCAAACTATCTTTGAATTTTCCCCATTTGGTCTTTTGCATAATTTTCCATTATATCTATTGTGATTCGATCAAATCCATCCTTATAACATTTATATCCTTTTTTCATGTAAGTATAAATGCTATCATTCAGTGCTTGATTGTTGCTGTATAAATCCAAGAAACCATCGGAAGAACATATTGTATCTACATTGTCGGCAACTACTAATAATTTTCCGTCTTCTTTTACTATTACGCCAACTAAACAATCTAATTTTTTAATATCAACATTTATTTTTACATAATTATCTTCTGGTTCTTTGAAGTTGTTTTTATATTTACCACTAATTATCAATGCATAGCAGGAAGAATATGATTCATCCCATTTTTTCCAAACAGTAACACAGTATTTATTGTCTTCCCCAACATAATAATACTTTCTAACTCCTTCTGGAACTGTTAATCTAAGTATTATCCAAAACGCCAAATCTATCACTATAATAACAAAAAAAACAAATGCTTTCTTATTATTAGTTCTTGAATTGATAGGTATAAATATAATACAGAGGAGTACATCCAAAATTATTGTAATTATAATAATTATCATTATTTTTCGTGTGTTCGAATGTTATTTCCTTTTCCGAGAGATGTAGGTGTATTGGCCTTGAGTATAGCCTTTATACTGTGCTTGTTGGGTCGGCTGGCCTTCAATGATCCGATTATTGGGATAATGCCTGACCGTTTGCCAAAACCCAACCTTTTGCATCGTTTCTAATGCGTCAAAAGCCAATCTCGCCGATTCCCAACTTATGCCATGAACTCCTGCGACATAACCAGCCGCATAATTACCAATGTCTCTTGCAGATGCAATTTGCCCATTAAAAGGCATGCCCCTATGCTTATACTGTAGCTGTTCTTCATCAGTTGTTTGTTCAGTCATGTCTCGAACTTTAAAATCCAAGGGTTCACCTCCTTTTGCATTGCCCATATATTCCATCAAACCGATATCTTTGATTTCATTGTTGAAAAAAGCCATTCCAGAGAGGTCGTTGGGGTCTATTCTGGCACCAATGACTGGTTCTCCATTATCATCATGGAAAGAATACTCTGTGAACATCTCTCCTACTACGGCTTGGTAGTTTCCCTCATCGTCCACCAAATATATATTCTTGTCGGTATTGACCTCACCTCCCACAACAGTATAAGTGTTATCATCATTCAATTTAACTTCTATGTGATCCATAGACCATGTCCCTGTTGGATCAACAAATCTTAATGGATTGTCCCACACGGCATTGTAAGGAGTCCATGCAGGAGCATCATTAGCCAGTGGGTCGGTGGAGAGGAAGCGTCCGATCAGCGGGTTGTACATTCTTGCCTCGAAGTCGTACCATTCAAGAGACCTGCCAGCGACAGTTTCGTCCTGCAGTTCCTTGCCTCCATAGAGGTGCCGGTTGGGACGGGTGGTGCCATAGTCGTTGCGGCGCATTGTGTAGCCGAAGGGGTAGTAGTCCGTCTGCTGCAACAGTTCCGCCTGGCCGCTGCCATGCGCCGCAAATTCAACCCTCACGTTGCCCAAATGATCGGTGAGGCTGTAGCAGGTTCTCCATACTGTATCGTTGTCTGTTTCCATGGGGATAATCCTTCCGAAGGGTGTAAAGATACAAACTAATTCGTTATCCTCATACAAAAACTCATCACAATAGTCGGTGACGCGGCTTCCCGGAGTGGCCAAAGCGGAGAATTCTTTGCGTAGTTTGGTGCCTGTGGTGGTATAAGTATACCTCACATTCTCGGCAACGGCGGATTTGAGAGATATTGCCGTTGTAACGTGCTTCGTCGCAGAGGATGCTGGCAGGGTTTTCATACGCCAATTCCATAATAAAATGTGTTTTGCGTTCATGACTTTTTGTTTTTTAAAGTTTGTGAACGCAAAGGTAAATTACAAAAATAGCGAGGTAAACCCCATTACGAACTCTTTGTGGAGTTTTACATATTTAAAATACTGTAAACATGTAAGTTAAAAAATTTTTTTTACGAACTTTTTTTGAATTTTTACAAGTTTTTTTTCTGTTTTTCTGCTATTTCTTGTCTTAATTCTTTCAAACTTGTGCGTATTTTATCTATAGTATGAACACTCGTCTTAAGCCATAATGCTTCATCTTGGCGTGATACTTTGAAATAGGATAAAACGATGTCTTTCTGTTCCATCTCGGAGAGTTCTGGATACTTCTGATGAATATACTGCCTTTCACCTGGATGAAGCGTGTCAAACACTTCCATCAAGGCATCCCATGAATCTTTATTGCCGAATACGGTTGCTCTCAGGCTATCCAACAATGCTTTGTCTTCTTTATTATCCATGAGAATGGCTACTTTTTGCATGGTCTTCCCTTTCTGTTTCAAAAGGTCGGTATATTGACGTATATAAAAGAGAGTGCGTTCTTTGGCTTCAATCTCTTGCTTTTGTATTTTCACTAAACGTTTTTGCAACAAAAACAAAATAATACAGATCAACAAAACTATCATACTCAATAAAAGTATGATTCGCTGGCGAGACATGATTTTTTCATGCATTTCGTTTTTGATTTTTTCAAAATCATATTGTTGCTGTATTCTATAGACACCTTCTTTCTCTATTCTTTCTTTTACTTTAACAATGTATCTCTCGTTTTCCTTTTGGTATTCCAACGCTTTGGCAAAATCTCCTTGTAGTTCTGCAAATTGAGATAAAGAATTATAAGCTGATGCCATGGTTTCATCTTTGATGTTTGCCTCAAAAAGAATAGCTTTCGTCTGATTGAAATAGTATGATGCTGAATCCATTTCGCCCATAGCCATGAAAATGTTTCCAAGATTGAGCCAGTTCAAAATAGTTTGCTGGTTGTTTGTTGGCTTCATCATCCTCAAGTAATCCACGGCTTTACCATATTCTCCTTGTATTTGATATAATTTGGCGTAATTATTCAACACTTTCTGTATTGCCTCGTCTGATCCTCCCAATTCAGCCAAAAAAAGACTGTTTTTTAGACACATCCCAGCACTGTCATATTCATGAAGAAGTATATAAGCACATGCTTCAGCATTCATAGTTAAAGCCTTTTCGGAATAATGATGTCCAAAATAAACTTCTGATTTTTTGAACATGGACAAGGCCTCTCTCTTCATGTAGTCGTAAAAAAGCAACTTTCCCATCTGGTACTGTGCTCTGGCTACTGTGAGACTATCGTGAACCAAATCACCGTAATGCTCCGCGTCCATGAAGGCGTTCATAGCTACGGCTCTATCGTAGTTCATCTCGGAATAACCGTAATAAAGCGCCGACAAAGCAGCTTTGCCGTAATCATTTTTACGAACAAAATAGGATGCTGTTTTGTCCAATTCTGGAATGAATAACAAGGTGTCGTTTTCGCCTTCTCCATAGACGAGTTGCGCCTGTTCAAATGCGCTGGCTATGCGTTTGGATTCACGGGGATATGGCTCACAAGCTACAAATAACAGCAACAATAACAAAGTGATGCTGCACTTCCATGTGTAATAGAACCAAGTTTTCATGGTCGTGATTGTTTTTTGCAAAGTTACAGATTGTACCTTAAGAATCAAATTTTTGTTTTTTTTCGTAAATTATATGTTTTTTTTACTACCTTTGACACCTTTATAATATATAGGAAATAAACATTCATCGCTTATGAAAAAGATAAGTTTTACATTGTTGACTATATTATTGATAATCAGTAATTTAATCGCTAATCCAGTAGATCAGGCCACGGCTCGGAAAGCAGGTGCCAGCTTCTCACAAAGCACCTTCTCCACCGTGATGAGGTCCGACCAAATGGATCTCGTCAAGGCCACCGACGCCTATTATGTATTCAATATCGGCCAAACGGGCTTCGTGATTGTCTCTGCCGATGACAGTTTCCGGCCGATCGTGGGCTACTCCGACGAGGGAACCTTCCCCACCGAGAACCCGTCCCCCGAGATGATGTATTATCTCGACAATCTCAGCCAAGGCCGACAGGCTGCCCTTCGCGCGTCCATCACTCCCGATCAACAGATCCGTGAGGAATGGGCAGCGCTGCTGAGCGGTGAAAAAATGACCCCGCGCAACGACCTGCGCTCGTCCTTCTATCTGGTGAAAACCAAATGGAACCAGAACTTTCCCTACAACAAGTTCTGTCCCAGGGTCGAAGGTCAAGGCCTTCCCTACGCAGGTTGCGTGGCCACCGCCATGTCGCAGGTGATGAACTATTGGAAATATCCCGCCCACGGCTCTGGAAACCATAGCTATGAATACGCCCAATACGGTGTGATTTCGGCCGATTTTTCAACCGCCACCTATGAATTCGACAAGATGCCGAATTCCATTAGCGAGACGTCGCCCGCTGAACAAGTCGACCCCATTGCGCTCTTCATGTTCCATTGCGGTGTCGCCGTTGACATGATGTACGGCACCGATGGCAGCGGCGCCTACTCTGAAGATGTGCCCGAGGCTGTGCTGAAGTATTTCGGCTACACCAATCGCTGCCGTATCCATTATCGCGACTCGTATTCCCTGAAAGGATTCCAAGATATTCTGAAAGACCAGTTCGGTTTGGGTTGGCCCTGCTATTACTCTGGCCAAGACACTGACGGCAGCGGGGGCCATGCCTTCGTGTGCGACGGCTACGACGAGAACGACCTGTTCCACTTCAACTGGGGCTGGAGCGGCTCGGGCGACGGCTTCTTTGCCATCGATGAACTGAATGTATCCAGTTATGCTTTCAATGGGAGCCAGGCTGCCATAGTCAACTTTGTCCCGACCGAAGTGTTCCTTCATACCGCCAAAGCCCCCGACTATCTCACTGCCGAACCTCTGGGCGATGACAACTTCTCGGTGGCCCTTTCGTGGGTCAACCCCTCCACTACCCTCGATGGTCAACCCCTGGAAACCATCGACAAAATGGAAGTGTTGCGTGACGGCGTAGTGGTTCTCACCATCGATGATCCCGTCCCAGGCGAAGCCGTTTCGGTTGTCGAAGAAGCAGGACTTCCCCTTTCTGTGGACTATGCAGTCCATGCGGTATGCCAAGGTATTACAGGCCGCAATGCCAATGCTCGTGGCATCAACCTCGGTCCGTCATGCCAGTGGACGGCCCGACTCAAAGCCAGCCAGGAGGAAGGCTGGGGCAATGGCGAACTCGACATCGTAAACGCTTCGGGCGTGACCGTGGCTGAACTGACCATCGAACGGGGTGAACAAGAACCTGAGTTCGACGTTCCTCAAGGACGAATCTCATTCCACTGGGTGGCACCAGCCGATAGCCTCAACGTCGGTATCGAAATACTCAATGCCTCGGGTGAGACGGTGTTTGCCTACGAAGGCCCCTCCACATTGATGCCTTCAGGTCTGTTCTTTGAGATGGTCAATACCTGCGGTGGCGTGGGCGTGAACGAGGCTCCTTCCAACCTCCAGGCTACGGTCGACGGCGAGGATGTGCTGCTGCAATGGAACGGTATCACTGATCCAGGCTATGGCTACAACATCTACCGCGACGGCCTGTTCTATACCATGGTGCCCGAAGTCACCTCCTTCACTGATGCCGGAGCTGCCACAACCTTGCATAACTACTTCGTCACTGCCTTCACCAAAGAAGGCGAAAGCGACCCCACCAATCTGGTGGATGCCGTTGCTGAGACCCCAGAAAAAGCTCCCAGCGACCTGGATTTCCATTTTCTGGAGAACGGCAAGCTGCAACTTACCTGGACCTCATCAGAACAAACGGAGGATCTGGCTGGGTATCAGGTCTATCGTAAAGTCTCAGGGGAGGATTACCGTCTTTTGAAAAACTGCGGTGCGGGAACTACCTTCTGTACCGACAACAACAAAACTCCTGCCGGCAGCAGAATCGACTATCAAGTGGTTGCCGTCTATAGACGTGATTACGACTACTCGTCTCCGGCACGTACGCTTCGCAACCCTAACCTGCATTATTTGGAAATCAACAACACCCACATTCCTTCGGGACTCACCGTCGAGCCCCAGGATGGCCAACTGCTGCTGCAGTGGGAGGCCCCCTTGCTTGCTGAGACCTACAACGTGTACTGCAATGGCGAGCAAATCGCTACCGGGCTCGAAGAACCAATGTTTACCGACACGATTAGGGGTGATGCGCTGGTATACCAAGTGACTGGCGTGCTGAATGGTGTGGAGTCTAGCCCGTCGAATAAAGCGGTCTATGGCAACTACTCGGTGGGTGATAATCAGAATGCTATGGTATCGCTCTTCCCGAACCCCGCCAGAAATCGAGTGACCGTCAAAGCTGAAGGCCTCCAAGAGATTGCGGTGTACGATCTGACTGGCCGCCAAGTGATGCGCCAGGCCTTGGAAGGTAACGAAGCCAATGTCGATCTCGCTGGATTGAACCAAGGCGTCTACTTCTTCCGTGTCAACACCGAACAGGGTTGCCTGCTCCAAAAAGTCGTTCTGATGAAATAACCCTTAAACCTAGGAAAACCATGAAAAAAGTCTTTGTTACCATATTGTTGATGGCCGCTTTCTTCGGCCTGAAAGCCCAAGAGCCCATGAATTATTCCCAAAAGCTCGACAGCGTGGTCGGATCAAGCGATTTCGACTGGACTCGCTATAAGAAAGTCTTCACTTATTATGTGGAAGATGGCGTGATTCAAGACGATTCTTACAGTTTGGAGGAAGGCGAATGGAAACTATCTGGAGGAAATGTTTATCAATATTCTCCCGACTTCCAACAAATCCTAGGTGCGATTGCCTTGACTGTCGATGACACGGTCATGAGACCAACTGTCTGGACCGCCTACGAGTATGACGAGCTCAATCACTTGACGCTAATCATGAATTATACACAAGGTGACACCTCATGGGTCGAGAACTCCAAATACGAATACCACTACAACGCCGACGGCCTGCTCGACACCTGCCTCTATTCCACCATCCGCAACGGAAACTGGAGAGAAAGCGAACAGACCATCTATTCCTATAATGACGACCAACAGTGCGTCAGTCTCCTTGCCCAACGTAAAGGCGGTTGGGGCCCCTTCGCTAACACCTGGATGGACTCATATCGCTATGATCTCGAATATGAGAACGGTGAACTGGTCTCTGAACTTTATTACACCGGCGTTGGCGGCTGGTTCGGCGGTGGCGAGATGGTCCTCGACAGCAAGATAGAATATGAATTCGACGCCAACGGCAACCTGATGAATAAAACCGCCAGCATAACTAACGAAGGGAAGGACTGGATTGTGCGCGATGTCTACGAAAACCAGTATAATCCCGCTATCGAGGCCTCGGCAATCCTCGGAATGGAACCCTTCTGGGAAGTATTCCTAAAGAACGGCATGGGTTACGCCTCGGGTGTGCCGATGCCCCTGAAAAATGGATGGAAATCATGCTCCGTCATCAGCACAAACCTCGATACCGAATTCACCTTGTATTGCTCAGGCTTTGCTCAAGTGAACGAGCAACCGCAAGAGGAAACCTTTAGAGCCTATTCCGTTGGCGGTCGCCTTGTGGTGGAGAACCTGGAACCCGCTGATGTGACGGTTTACGACATGCTGGGTCGCGTGGTGGCCTCCAAAAACCAAACCTTACAATGCGAATTCAATTTGACCCCAGGCCTCTACATCGTGAACAACGGAAAGACCAGAATGAAAGTGATTGTGAAATAATCTTCAAATAATGAAAATGAGCAGAATTTTTAAGTTTTTCGCCCTCGCCCTCTTGCTGGGAGTAGGCACCATGGCTCTCGCCCAAGAGAACCAAGAAGAGAAAAAAACCGTTTATCAGATTACGGAAACGGTCAACGTACCGCATACCGCGGTCGACAACCAAGGCAG
>JAILBC010000090.1 GCA_024681295.1 Bacteroidales bacterium | reverse complement strand
AGGCCCACCTCCAAGTTCTTGGCCGGCGAAAGCAATTCTATTTTCTTGGTTATCATGGATGCAAAGATAAAAAATAATAATTTTGCAAACCCGATAATGAAAAGCCCTTTAAAACTCATATTAGTGATCCTGACCCTCGTGGTCCTGTTCCTCCCCATGACCCAGGAACACCTGAGGCTTTTCGACTTCAGGCCGCTCACCGGCGTGGTGGACGAGAAACCTAAACCCAAGGCTGATTTCAAACATCTCACCAACCAAAGCTGGCAACGTTGGACCGAAGCGCATCTGAGGCTCAATTACGGTTTCAGTGAACCGCTCACCCGTATCTACAACCAGTATCTGTGGGACTTTTACGACCAGACCAACTTGGTGGAAACCAAAAAGATATACATCGGAGATGACGGCTGGATCTACGAATCGCAGCACGTCGAAGAGTACTATTCGGGAAAAGGACGGTGGTTTGCCAGCGACTCGCTAAGCATGGCTGAATACTTCGGCAAAGAGGCCCTTCGGCTCTATCAACTGCAACAGATTCTGGAGACTCAAAACACACATCTCTTCGTGCTGCTTCTCCCAGGCAAGGAGGTGGTCTACCCCGAGCATGTTCCCGTGACCGATGACTATCCGCACACCAAAGTGTTCTCAGCCACTGAGTTCTATCATCAAAGGTTTGACGAGCTGGGCGTGAATTATATCGACGTGAATCCCTGGTTCTTACAAATGAAGGACACCGTCGACTATCTGCTTTATCCCCAGACTGGCACCCACTGGAGCAACTACGCGACCCTATACGTCGCCGACAGCCTTATCCGCTATATGGAGCAACTGGGCAACCTCCGGATGGAGCATTTCACCATCGGCGAACGCGAGGAACGCACCGAATACCCTGACGACGACCTGGAACAACTGATGAACCTGGCCCGTCCCCTGCCCAAAGCGCCCAACTACTACGCTCCCTACACCCTTATCGAGGACAGCACTGCATACCATCCCTACTTCATCACCATCGGCGACTCCTACTTCTGGAATCTTGCGAACGCAACTCCTTTCGGCAAAGTGATGGACACCCTCCGTTACTGGTACTATTTCAACTCAGTGTACTTCGACAAAGAACATGATAACATCAAGGAGGTGGATGTGTTGCAAGAGGTCATCGACGCTGATTTCGTGATGGTGGCCTACTGCACCCCTCAAATCTACGACATGAGCCAAGGCTTCTCGCAACGGCTTTTGCTCGACATCTGTTGCGAACCCGATGACCTTACCAAGGCACAGCAGAAAGTGGTAAAAGACATCCACAATAGCCCAGTTTGGATGAAAAGGGTTGTTGGTATTTCCAACGAGTATAACATTCCACTCGACACTGTTGTATATGGAGAAGCCATGAATACTATTTTTAAGTATCCCGAACAGTATATCGATATTTTGAAAGACACCATCCCCACCAAACGGTCACTCAAATATACCATCGCCATCAACCGCCACAACAAGGAGGTTGTCGAGATGATGGAATTCATACGGCAAAACCAAGCGTGGTACGAGTTGGTGGCCAAACAGGCGGAAAAGCGTCACCTCTCGGTAGAAGATAACCTTTGTCTCAATGCCATCTATGTGCTGGAACATCGCGCTACGGCATCAGCAGGTCGTGTTGAACCACAAAACGACTGACCGCCTCAAAGTTCTCCAGCTCCTCTTGATACTGTTGCAGCCTGACCGGATTGTCGATGCCATACCCCACCACGCACGAATCCATCATGATCAGCGTGTTTTTGTTAACGGCAAACTTTCCACTGTAATAGTCGTCCACATCCCTGTTGTTGCGCATAAAGCTCAGTTTACGCGTGTTGCGGTATTCCGACACCGTGTCGAACGAAGTGCCCAGCCAATGACAATGGTCATCGATGGCGTAGTCGTATTGGGCGTTGAGCCAGGCGTTCAACGAAGGTGTGATGTCGAGATGCGAGACCACCGCCCCCATGGTCTTGGGCCGTTTCACCAACGGTGACCACAACACTAGGGGAACATTGTAACTCCGCATTGAGATGCCCGTAGGCACAGGACCCATCCGATGGTCACCGGTGATGATAAAAACGGTGTTGCTAAAATCGGGCTGCGACGCGTAATAGTCCACCAGATGGCGCACGCTCTGGTCCACATATAGGAAGGTGGCGTAGATATTGAGGTTGCGCAGCACGTTGTCGCGCTCCTTCTTGTCGAGGTCGGGGACCTGCTCTACCATTGCCTTCACCAGTTCCTCGTAGTGTTCAATACTGTCCACCAGGAACGGCTCGTGGGACGAAAGCGTCAGGTAGATGTCGGCATGAGGCCTATGGTCGGGCTTGTCCGTCTTGTAACGGATGGCGCAGTCGAACAACTGGTCATCATCCAAGCCCCAGCGGTAGTTGTCGGCCAAAAGGTGGTACTGGCCGCTGTCGGCCACCAAGCGTTCTGGAATCACAATATCGTTAACGTGGTTGATCTCCATGAAGTGGTCGTAATGGTCGAATTCCGAGCCGCCCCCATAGAAGAACGAGGTGGTGTAGCCATTGCGTTCCAGGTCGAGCATCAGGGAGTGATGCTTGGGCATGGGCAGCTTTGCGGCAAAGCCATAGCGTCCGTGAGGCGCCGAGGCAAACACCGATGGCAGTACCCCGAAAGTACGCTCCGAAGTGGAAAAACAGTTGGTCCAAAACAGTCCGTTGGCAGCCAGACTGTCGATGAAAGGGGTAAACGACAACTGGGGACGGGTAACTCCTGTCAGACGACGCCCCATGCTCTCCACGATGATGAACACCAGGTTAGGAGGAAGTCCGTCGGAAGTTGAATTGAAAAACGGACTCAGCACATCGGGGTCGTTGGCCTTACGATAGAGCGGATAACCCGGAAGGTCGTATTCAAATTTCGGATGACCCGCTTGATAATCGGCAAGTTGAGAAGGGGATAATAAAAACTCCTCTTCGTCGCGCCGACTGCCTTCATCTCTCCAGTAATCCGTAATCTTGATGTAGGAATACGAAGGCTGGTTGACCGCCAAACAAAAATCACTGCGATTGGAAAAGATTTTTTCTTCTCTAATTATACGTTTATAGGGTATAAACAACAACACAACAAACAATCCCGCAACCAATATACTCCTCACTCCTAACTCCTCACTCCTCATTTCCCAGGGCGTTGCCCTGGGCTGAGGGGATTTTGCCCCTGCGGGGCGCCTCTTCAAGAGTAACAGAATTGCTAGTACAACATAAAGCAAAAACCACAGCACCTGGGCCCACGAAATCGATGACGACGAGGCAAACACCGTGGTCTTCAGCTCCTCCACAGAATACACCAACACCACATGGTCGAGCGGCATGGTGAGGTCACAATAGTATTCCGCCAACAAGGCCACAACCACCGCATACACCACGATCAAGCCCTTAAAAATGCCCTTCGCTGTTTTGGGAAAGAAGAAATGAACCAGCAGGAAGGGAACCAACCCGAAAGTGAAGATGCGGCTCACCAGCAGCAAGTCGAACAAGGAGCCATACATGACGGTGAGCAACTGCCGCCACTCCAACCCCAACCTGAAGTACACCTCCAGGAAGAAAAGGGGACGCATCGCCACCATGCAAAGCAGCAGCAACAGGTTCAAACGAACCCATTCGCCTAGTCCGATAAGTAGTTTATCCTTCCACCCATTCATTACGTGACAAAAGTACGACTTTTTTCTTTACCTTTGCGGCGATAATAACGCTTCGCATGGTTTTCAGCAGCAACATATTCCTACTTTACTTCATGCCGATATTCTTCCTGGTGTATTTCATTATGCCGAAGAAGACCCGCAACTACGTGTTGCTGTTCGCCTCGCTGGTGTTTTACGCCTGGGGCGCGCCTGGGTTCATCCTCCAGCTGGTGCTCTCGGTCATCGCCAACTTCTATCTGGTACGATGGATGGTAGCGACGAAGGAAGTGGAAAACGGAAAACGGAAAACGGAAAACTCTTCACTTTCCACTTTCCACTTTCCACTTTCCACTTTACTCTGCGGCTTCTCCATCTTCATCCCCATAGGATTGTTGCTGTTCTACAAATACGGCAACTTCACCATGGAGAACCTGAACTTCTTGAGGGGTCTGGCCGGCAAAGCGCCCTACGAATGGCGTCACATCCTCCTCCCCATCGGCATTTCGTTCTTCTCGTTCCAGAGCGTCACTTACACACTCGATACCTATCGGGGGGTCAACCAGCCCATGAAGCGGCTTGGCGACTTCATGCTCTACATCACCATGTTTCCGCAGCTCATCGCCGGCCCCATCGTTCGTTACAACGAGGTGGCCGACCAGATCCGCAACCGTGAATCGAGCTATACCGACCGGCTTCTGGGGTTCTATCGCTTTGTAATCGGTCTGTGCAAGAAGATCCTCGTCGCCGATGTCGTGGGGGCCTATGTGGATGGCGTGTTGAACGCTTCCGACTTTGCCACCAGCCTCGCCACCCTCGACAGCACCACCGCCTGGCTGGTCGCTCTGGCTTATACCTTCCAAATTTATTTCGACTTTGCCGGTTATTCCGACATGGCCATCGGCTTGGGCCGCATCATGGGATTCAAGTTCCCCGAAAACTTCGACAACCCTTACACCTCGCGTTCCATCACCGAGTTCTGGCGGCGCTGGCATATCACCTTGGGGAGCTTCATCATGAACTACCTCTACATCCCCTTGGGAGGCAACCGAAATGGCAAAGGCCGCATGTACCTCAACCTCTGGATCTGCTTCCTGCTCTCGGGACTGTGGCACGGTGCCTCCTGGAATTTTGTTGTGTGGGGGGCATTGCACGGACTGTTCATCTGTATTGACAAGGTTTTAAGTGGAAAACGGAAAGTGGAAAACGGAAAACTTTCCACTTTCCACTCTCCACTTTCCGTTCTCTTCACTTTCCTCCTCGTGACCCTTCTCTGGGTGTTTTTCCGCATCGAGAACATCGGTCAGGCCTGGACCTTTATCACCCGGATGTTCGCCTTCGACTTCGTCGCCCCCGACTGGCACGGACAACTTCAACTATTCGTTACCCTCGCTATCGCGGCGTTCTTCTCCTTCATCACCCTCACCAAATTCGGCAAAAGGCTTCAAAATAAGGTCTATTACTCCGATTACAGCAACGGCGGACACATCGTAGTATGGATCATCAGCATCCTTGCCTTCCTGTTCTGCCTAGCCGCATTGAATGCTTCGGGCTTCAGTCCGTTCATCTATTTCAGGTTCTAATGATTGATCAAGCACAAAGGCCAATGAATAAGAAACACTTCCTGATACAATTCATCTGCATATCGGTGCTTTTGTTGGCTGTGCTGGTCCAAGGGCTGACCCATGCTGTTCCCCTAAAACCTTTGGGTGGCTTCACCGATGAATTAACGAAAGACACCCTCAGCTTCAAGACCTATTACGACGGCAGCTACCAGGCTTTCCTCACCCAATACGCCAAAGAACACACCGGCTTTCGCGAGTTCTTCATCCGAAACTACAATCAGGTGATGTATTCCTGTTTTGGCAAGATCACCAACAACAACGTCATCAAGGGACGCCACAACGAGTTGTTTTTGGACATGTACCTCAACGAAGCCACGGGGAAGAGGCTGCTCGATGAATACGGCAGTATTGAGACCGCACAAGCCGAAGCCCACAAAAACGTCGAAGAGACCCTAAGGCTCATCGACACCTTGCAGCAACATGGTACCAAGTTCCTTTTTGTGTTCTGTCCCACCAAATGCGCCGTATATCCCGAAACCATGCCGCGTTTCCACAAGAACCAAGAGTTCTCTCTCGAGGAATACTATATCGAACTGTTCAAGGAACGCGACATCCCCCATATTGACTTCCTCAGCTGGTTTCAAGCCATCAAGGACACCGTGCCGTATCGGCTTTACACGCCCTCAGGCACCCACTGGGCACAATGGACCATGCCCTTCGTGGCCGACTCCATCCTTCGCAAGTTGGAGTCGGTGACCGGATACGAGTTGCCCCGCATCCAACTCATTGATAAAAACCTTAGCACCGAATACACCCTCCAGGATGCCGAGCTGATGGAGAACATGAACCTTCTCTTCCCCATCCCCACTCCAGCCATGCCCCGTCCCGTCTTCACCCTGACCGATACCCTCGGGAAGGACCGCCCCAACCTGTTGGTCATAGCCGACAGCTACTTCTACACCCTCCGAAAGACTTGCTTCGTCGATGCCTTCAATCACTGGGACTACTGGGTATATAACCGTGAAGTGCAGTCCTCGCGCGAATGCTACGACGGCTATATGCTCCAGTGGGTCTTCGATGCCGAGGAAATCCTCGAAGACGCCGACATCGTGATGGCCGTCTTCACCGCGCCCATGCTCTACGACTACATGTTCGGCTTCCCTGAGTTCGTGCAGGAACAGTTCGCCCACGGTCCAGCCACCGACGAGGAAGCCATCCAAAACATCATCCAGCACATCTACTCCACCCCCGAATGGTACCAAACCATCGAGCAAGAAGCCGACGAAAAAGGGCGCACCGTGGAAGAAAACCTACGAAAACACGCCGAATATATGTTCAACACCCATAAATATTCTCGAAAAAACAAATAATACAGAAGACAATGGTATTTAGTAGCAATATATTCCTCTTCTTTTTCCTGCCCATCTTCCTGGTGGCGTACTTCATCACCCCGAAGAAGTTCCGGAATTATACCCTTTTGTTATTCTCCCTGGTGTTTTACGCCTACGGCGCACCTGACTTCGTCTTCCTGCTGGTAGGGGAATGCATCATCAACTACTTCATCGTGCGTGGCTTGGCCCGGACCGAGAAAGCTCGCACCAAGAAATGGCTCTGCGCCTTGTCGGTCATCATGGCCCTAGGCTTGCTGCTCTATTTCAAATACGCCAATTTCTTCATGGAGAATCTCAACGCCATTATGGGTTGGTTCCACCACGAGCCCGTCGGCTGGATGAAGGTGGCGCTGCCCATCGGCATCTCGTTTTTCACCTTCCAGTCCATCACTTACACCCTTGACGTGTATCGTGGTGTGACCCCGCCGAGCAAGAAGCTCACCGACTATGTCCTGTATATCATGATGTTTCCCCAGCTCATCGCCGGTCCCATCGTCAACTACAACACCGTGGCCGCCCAGCTGGTCACGCGTGAAAGCACCATGGAGGGCCGTGCCTTGGGCTTCTACCGCTTCGTCATCGGCTTGAGCAAGAAGGTGCTTATCGCCAACACCCTGGCTCTCTATGCCGACCAGGTTTTCGGCATGAACTACGCAGAACTGTCGACCGGCAGCGCCTGGCTGGGCATCCTCTCCTACACGATGCAGATCTATTTCGACTTCTCCGGTTACAGCGACATGGCCATTGGCCTCGGCATGATGATGGGCTTCCGCTTCCCTGAGAACTTCAACGACCCCTATACCAGCCGTAGCGTCACTGAGTTCTGGAAACGCTGGCACATGACCCTGGGCAACTTCATCATGAATTACCTCTACATCCCCCTAGGCGGCAACCGCAAGGGCAAGGGACGCACCTACTTCAACCTGTGGATCTGCTTCCTGCTCTCGGGACTGTGGCACGGTGCTAGCTGGACCTTCGTCCTCTGGGGAGCGTTTCATGGGTTCTTCATCTGCCTTGACAAGCTTTTAAGTGGAAAACGGAAAGTGGAAAGTGGAAAGTTTTCCGTTCTCCACTCTCCACTTTCCACTTTCTTTATCGTGATGATGGGCTGGGTCCTCTTCCGGGTGGACGACATCGCCGGTGCAGGCGGCTTCTACACTGCGCTCTTCTCCTTCAAGGAGGGCCTTCACGGCAGCACCGACGCCCTGTTCTGGTTCACCCTCGCCGTGGCCCTCGTCTTCTCCTTCCTCACCCTCACCAAGTCTGGAAAAAATCTCCAAGATTTGGTCTTCGCCGAGCATTACACCCAACGTCTGTCATGGACGATGTTCGCCCTCTGCATCGTCTTGCTGGTCCTTTCCGCCGGCTCTCTCTGCGTGTCCGACTTCAATCCTTTCATCTATTTCCGATTCTAATCCAAACCCGAAGCCATGAAAGGAAACCGACAGTTCACCTCACAATTCACCTGCATCCTCTTCCTTTTGGGATGCATCATGCTGCAAGGGTTCACCAAGATGGTGAATATGAAGCCTTTGGGTGGTCATGTGGAAGCAGAAAAACCAGTCAAACTGCATTTCAAGACCTATTACAACGGCAGCTACCAAGCCTTTCTCACCGAACACGCCAAATGCAACACTGGCTTCCGCGAGTTCTTCATCCGCAACTACAATCAGGTGGTGTATTCCTGCTTCCATAAGATCAACAACAACACCCTCACCGAGGGCAAAGACCGTGAGATTTTTCTCAACATTTACCTTAATGAAATCACTGGCGACAAACTCAAGGCTCAATACGGTACCGTTGAGGAAGCCCGCCGCCAAGCCCAACGCAACGTGGAGGAAACCTTAAGGCTCATCGACACCCTCGAGCAACACGGCACCAAGTTCCTCTTCGTGTTCGCCCCCACCAAAACGGCGGTCTACCCCGAAAAGATGCCCCAAAGCTATCAGGACCGCATCGCCGACTTTTGCCTCGAGGAGTATTACATCGACCTCTTCAAGGAAAATAACATCCCCCATATCGACTTCTACCACTATTTTCAGGATATTCGCGACACCGTTTCGTGGCCGCTCTACACCCGCACCGCCTCGCATTGGGCTGAATCGACACTCCCCTTCGTGGTCGATTCCCTCCTCCGCAAACTGGAAGCCGTCACAGGCTACTCCATGCCCTCCGTGCAACTCCTCGACCTGAATGTCACCGACCAGTATTCCGACTACGACCGAGAGTTCGAGAAAAGCATGAACATGCTTTTCCCCTGGCCGAAGCCTGCCGTGCCTCGCCCCGTCTACACCCTCACCCCTTCGACTTCGCTTCAGGGAACCATAAAAGGCGGCGACCGTCCCAACCTGCTTGTCACGGGTGACAGTTATTTCGACCAACTCATGTTCTCGTGCTTCAAAGATGCCTTCAACCGCTGGGACTTCTGGCAATACAACCTCAATGTGTATTCGTCGCGCGGCTACTGGAAAGAACCCTTCGAGAACATCCAAGACCATCCAACCACCTTGAACGAAGCCGATATCCTGCTCGCCATCTACACCGCGCCCATGCTCTACAATTACATGTACGACTTCCCCAATAAAGCTTACAACATATACGATTTGAGCGAGATCGAGATTGCAAAGGTGATCGAAGAAATCCGTAGCAACAAGCCATGGTTCGAAGCCGTGGCGAAACAAGCCGAGAACAAGGGCATCTCGGTGGAAAAAAACCTGAGAATCAACGCTATTTACGTTATCAACGCCAGAAAAGACAAAAACAAGTCGGAAAATCCGTAACTTTGTCACCCCAATCGTAACACCAGATGGTATTCAGCAGCAGCATATTCCTCTTCTACTTCCTGCCCGTGTTCCTCGTGGTGTATCTCCTCGTGGGCCGCAAGTTCAAGAACGGCGTGGCACTGCTGGCCAGCCTGCTTTTTTACGGTTTCGGGTCGCCCAAGTTCCTGTTGGTGCTCCTCGCCTCCATCGTGATCGACTATTTCCTGGTGCGGCAGCTCAGCAAGAGCGAGGCACCAAAACGTCGGAAACTGTTTCTCGTCCTCTCTGTCATCCTCAACATCGGGCTGCTGGCTTATTTCAAATACGCCAACTTCTTCATCGAGAACTTTAATGCTCTGCTTTCGGCCTTCGGGTCAAGCCCCATGCGATGGACCAAGGTGGTACTGCCCATCGGCATCTCCTTCTTCACCTTCCAGAAGATGAGCTACACCATCGACGTCTATCGTAAGACCTCCGCACCGTTGAAAAACATCGCCGACTATGCGCTGTTCATCATGCTCTTTCCGCAGCTCATCGCCGGTCCCATCGTGCGCTACAACGAGATTGCCGACCAAATCACCGACCGCAGGGCCAACGAGACCACCGACAACCGCATCTTGGGATTCTATCGTTTTGTGCTCGGCCTCTCCAAGAAGATGCTGATTGCCAACATCTTAGCCGAATACGTCGACCAGGTGTTCGCCCTGCCCGCCACCGAAATCGGTGTCTCCACCGCCTGGCTGGGCATCCTCGCCTATACCTTCCAGATCTACTTCGACTTCTCGGGCTACAGCGACATGGCCATCGGCATCGGGCGCATGATCGGTTTCAAGTTCCCCGAGAACTTCAACAACCCCTATATCAGTCGCAGCGTCACCGAGTTCTGGAAACGCTGGCACATCACCCTCGGCCGCTGGATGATGGACTACCTCTACATCCCCCTGGGCGGCAACCGTCGTGGTAAAGGACGCACCTACCTCAACCTGTGGATTGTGTTCTTTCTCTCTGGCCTGTGGCACGGCGCAGCCTGGACCTTCGTCGCCTGGGGCGCATATCATGGGCTCTTCATCTGCCTAGACAAGCTTTTAAGTGGAAAACGTAAAGTGGAAAGTGGAAAGTTTTCCGTTTTCCACTCTCCACTTTCCACTTTCGTCATCGTGATGATCGGCTGGGTGCTCTTCCGTTCCGACACCATCGGCTATGCCGTCCAATACGTCGGGGCAATGTTCGGCGCCAACGGCAGCTCACCCGCCCTCTTCGTCAACAGCCAATTCGTCACCACCCTCATCATCGCCGCCTTCTTCTCCTTCATCGGACTAGTCCCCAACGCTAACCTCAAGTCGAAACTGGATAAGTTTTCCACTTTCCACTTTTCACTTTCCACTCCCCGTTGTGTTCTCATCGGCCTAGTCATGATCATTCTCTTAGTGCTCTCCGCCTCGTTCATCCTCAAAGGCAGTTTCAACCCCTTCATTTACTTTAGGTTCTGATGAAAACGTTCAAGAAAATATGGTTCCTCGTGCTGCTGCTCCTGCTGTTGCTCCCCATGCTGCAGCGATGGCTCCAGTGGGTCGACGAGAAGCCCTTGGACGGCGCTTTCGTGGAGACACCCAGACCCGTGGTCACCCTGAAGACCCTGTTCAACGAGACCGCCCAAGACTCCCTGATGACCTACTGTACCGAGCAGTCGGGCTTCCGGAAGACCCTGATACGGCTCAACAACCAGCTGCTCTATTCCGCCTTTGGCAAAGTCTCTGCCATCGGTCCCGTGAAAGGCAAAAACGGTCAGACCTTCTTCGAAGAGTCGTACATCATCAGCTATACTGGCGAGACCTTTATCGGCGAGGAGAAAATCAACACCACCGTTCAGCAGGTCAAGCTCATCCAAGAAATGCTCAGGGCCAAAGGCGTCACCTTGCTGCCCGTCTTCGCCCTCGGCAAGGCCTCTTACTACCCCGAGCTCATCCCCGACCGTTATATAGCCAAAAGTTGGGGCACCAACAACTATCAGGTGTACCTGAACGCCCTCAACGAGCAACAAGTGGAGATGATCGACTTCAACCGCTATTTCTGCGACCGCAAGGACCAGTTTGAACACCCGCTTTACTGCGACCTAAGCGCCCACTGGACGGTGTATGCCGCCTCGCTGGCCATCGACTCGCTGGTGCGTTTCATGGAGTCGGTCAACCATCAGACCCAGGCCCACGCCATCATCGACAGTTTCGATACCGACGGCCTGATGAACCAGGACGACGACCTCTATCGGATGATGAACATCCTGCTTCCCCTGCCCCACAACACCGTCGACAACCCGCATTTCAGCTTCACTGAAGGCTACAAACCCAAGGTGCTGGCCATCGCCGACTCTTACTGGTGGACCGTCTGGGCGTGGAATGTGGCGCTGCCCGAAAACCTTTTCAGCGACGGCGGATTCTGGTTCTACAACAAGACCATCTATCCCGAGCGCGATCCCCTCGTCAACACGGACGCCATCAACTACAAACAGGAAATCGAAGACCAGGAGTTCGTCCTGCTGGTCTGTACCGAAGCCACCAACCACCTCTGGCCGTACGGCTTCATTGAGCGTTATTTAAGCGGCTATGACGAGGTCTTCAACTGGAAAGATCCCAGCACCTATGATGCCGCCGACAGCCTCTACAGCGCCTATAGGGCCGCCGAAATCGAACGCATCACCCAACGCATCCTGGACACCCCCGAATGGATTGAAAACGTCACCAAACAGGCCGAGGAACAGCAAATCACCCTTGAACAGGCCTTGTGGAACAACGCCGAATACACCTATCGCACCAATATCCAGCCCAACGGATTTGTAAGGTGATCCTTTTCTTGTTTTGCAAAAGGTAACATATAGACCGCCGTACAGAAACACGAGTAGTACCAATATAAGCCAACGGCCCTTGGTGCCCTGAAGTCATTGATGCTCAAGATTCCTGATGTTCTTAATTTTGAGGTTGCAACCTTGCAAATCCTCAAAGTCAATCATAAAAAGTAATAGTATTGCAAAGTCATTTCAAACCAAAACTCGATGAGAAGATTTCTACTATTACTGGTCGTTCTGTTTTTGGCGGTAGCAACAGCCTTTGCCCAGGGCAAGACACAAGTTAACACGCTTAACAAAAGCACTAACAACTTAACGCAAACCGTAACGGTTCAACAAGATTACAACCAACAGGTTGGTAAACAACACACTCCTTCTTCCAGCACCAAAACTACCTCAACACAAAAGGTAAAGTACTATACCAATGTTGATGGGGAAAGAGTACAATCGCCCACTAACTATGCTACGCCTCCCGCAGGTGCCACCGCACTTTGTAAAGATGGGACCTATAGCTTCAGCAAGAACAGATGTGGAACATGTTCACATCATGGCGGTGTTGCAAAATGGTTGAAATAGAAATACATCGTTAGTAAATAATTTGTCAGAAATAAGTGAGATGTCAAAAAAATGATAGATTTCGCTAGTCTAACAGAAAAAAAGACTAGAAAAATAGTTTTTCTCCTTGTGGGAATCAAAAGTTTGTTGAACTATTGCGATTTTAAAAACAATTTCCGCATGTAGTCCCTATAAAAGGGTAGTTGCTTGATACGGTTGGCTTTTATTCACTAATATTGTCAGCTTGTTTTTTAGGTTCACGACGGGTGTCCCAGAAAGCAACGACTTCAACATAATTATTCAAGATTCTGTAAACAATTTTATTGTGATGCCGCACAACAAGACTTCGATATGAACAGGAACGGCCCTTGAGTAAAGGCTCTTCAATGCCAATAAGGGGATTGCTCCCTATTAGGCGAGTTGTTTGCCGAACCTCAAGGATAAAATTCTCCCTCGCATTACGGCCAAATGTCAAATAAATATATTTTGCCGTGTTGCGTAATTGTTCCTTGGCTTGAGGCAACCATATAACTCTCATGCGATTTGCTCAAATCAGATTCTTATTGCTCGCCGAGGGCGAACTCTTCTTCCAATTCACGAAACATCTCTTCACTATCTTGACCAAGTCCCGCTGCGGACTCACGCTCGGCTTGGTCAATCATAGCATTGATTTCCTCTACTGTGTAAGGTTTCGAATCTAAATCAGCGATCATCGTATACCTTTCTTCTATAAGGCTTCTTGATTGCAAAGATACACTTTTTAATGTTAACGTAGGCATTTTTTGATGTTTTGCTTTTTCATGCCGCAAAGATACTAGCTATTCTCGAAAAACGAATAACAAAAGTGTTGAAAATTTGGAATCAATACCAATATTTTTGAAAAATACTCAGTTTATTCTAAGTGTATGTAAATAGAAGAAAACCGCCACTTTTTTGCTAATAATCAAAAATTTATACTATTTTTGCCATTGAATTCGAGGGAGAAATCTTGAATTCAGAAGGCATTCGTGCATATATCTAGTTACGAAATCTGGAAAATTTATAGCAGAGATATAGTCACGGAGTTGCCAGCCTATATTGTATTTCAGTCATCTGATGATACGTACAGGCTAGGTAAACGTGTACAAATTGTCCTGCGAGGGTTTTCCAGAGCCTGTAACTGATAATGGGTGCGATAAGTTTCCTAGCCTTCTTTCGTGTTTATATTATGCCGAATCGGGGGAGCTATAGGCGGAAAAGAAAACAATGAAGTTCAAAATGAAAAGAATTTCAAAACTGAAAACCATTGCATTGTCGATAATGATGGCCGTGTTCCTGTTAACCCCCATCTTCTCGAATGCCCAGGAAAGTGGTCTTTTTGGCTATGGCAACTATGACAAAAACCAAGACTACAGCTATTTCATGACGAATCGTGGTCTGACAAACATCAATGACAATGGTGAAACCGGAATTGTCAATCAAACGTTTGGTGAGGTGCCTGTTGGTAGTGGTATATTATTCATGTTGGTTGCTGGTGCTGGTTATGTGTTATTAAAAAAGAAGGAGGATTAAGATATGAAGAGAATTTGCTTTATTGTTGTAACACTGGCACTGGTCCTGAGCTTTACTCAGTGCAAAAAGGGCAACGATACTACCCCTACTACTGAAGGAGTAAAGATCACACTCAGCGTCGACGAAGGCTCCAAAGCGGATGTAAACCCTGGAACAGGTACGGTGACATTTCAGAATGGTGACGTGATTTATGTGGGCAGTGGTGGCAATTACGTTGGAAGCCTCACAAGAACATCTGGCATGTTTACAGGTGAAATCAATGACCCTGTTGAGGGAGAGCCTTTGTTTTTTTATTTTCTTGGGAACGCAACACCTACCATTAACGGCAATCTATTTACTGTCTCCATTGCTAATCAAACTTCTTCTTTGCCAGTTATCTCATGCGGCACATCCACCAAAAATTATTCAAGTACCATTACCTCCTATTCGTCGAAACTGATGAACAAATGTGCTTTGGTGAAGTTTAACGTGACCTCATCTTCATCCTCAGCCACATGCATCAATGGCTTTAACAACAAGTTATCGATTGACTTTTCCACAAACACCACGACTCCTTCGAAAGAGGGAATGGGGAGTGTCAGTTTGGCATCGGGAAACGGCGAAAAGTGGGCCGTCCTATTGCCACAAGATGCTATCACTACAGGAAGCGCCTACGCTCAAGACGGAACTTACACGGGCTCTTATGGTGCCGTTCCTGCTATCGCTGAAAATGGTTATTTGACTTCTGGAATAACAGTTACAGTTTCTACATCTAATTATGTTGACCTTGGATTGCCGAGTGGTACGCTTTGGGCCACCTATAATATTGGTGCTCATGTGCCAGAAGAATATGGCGACTACTTTGCCTGGGGAGAAACCCAACCCAAAAACACTTACGATTGGGGTACTTACCAGCACTGTAACGGTGATTATCATGAATTAACAAAATACTGCAATGCACATGAATATGGTTATAATGGTTTCACAGATGATTTAACGGCTTTGTTGCCCGAGGATGATGCAGCAACAGCAAACTGGGGCGATGACTGGTGTACACCTACTATGGAGAATTGGAGGGAGTTATACCAAAATACAACGAACAATTGGACGACCCTGAACGGTGTTCGAGGTATACTCTTCACAGCAATAAACGGCAATAGTCTTTTTCTGCCCGTTACTGGGTGGTGTGGCATCAATGAACTTCAACATGGAGACGAAGGATTTTATTGGTCCAAAGAACTATTTATAGATTACACTTTGCGACCAATGTTCGCATGGATGTTTCATTTCGATGACGAGGGGGGCATATTAATCAATTTGGCAGTAGAGATTGCGGAAATCCAGTGCGTCCTGTCCGCAAGAAAGAAACGCCCACA
This sequence comes from Bacteroidales bacterium, assembly GCA_024681295.1. Classification (GTDB taxonomy): domain Bacteria; phylum Bacteroidota; class Bacteroidia; order Bacteroidales; family F082; genus Limimorpha. The sequence goes on along the minus strand of JAILBC010000090.1, from coordinate 31,100 downwards.
CCCCCCACACCTCCTCTTCCTTCCGGTAACCCTCCTGAAGGTGCCATAAACGGACTATTTTCCATTAATTGGAATGGAGACCGGGTATATTTCTCACAAGGAAATCTTCAGTATCAAGCCTCCTCGAATACTTGGAAGTTTGCCGAACACCAATACGACTATGTGGGCAATGACAACAATAACATTTCTTCGACCTATAGCGGATGGATAGATCTTTTTGGTTGGGGTACTAGCGGCTACGATCACGGCGCCAACTGTTATACACCGTGGAGTACAAGCAATACCTGGAGTGACTATTATGCATATGGCAAAAGCACCTATAATCTTTACGACCAATCAGGCCAGGCCGACTGGGGTTATAATTCTATCAGTAACGGTGGCAACCAGCCGAATCAGTGGCGTACGCTGACACAAGCGGAGTGGGAATATATTTTCAACACGCGTATCACCTCGTCAGGCATTCGGTATGCAGAGGCAAGAGTGGATGGGGTGAACGGCATGATACTTTTGCCTGATGACTGGAATACCTCATATTATTCATTGAGCAACACAGATAGCGGTAGCGCCTTCGGCGATAATGTAATTACTGCTTCGGACTGGAGTGTTTTTGAACTTCATGGCGCGGTGTTCTTACCAGCTGCTGGCCGCCGTCCCGGGATTACGGTCTACGGTGCAGGTGCTTACGGCTACTATTGGTCGGCATCAGACTACAATGGCGACTATGCGTACTACACGTATTTTTACAATTCGGGCTTGAATACGCAAGCTCACAACGGCCGCAACCTTGGATTCTCGGTGCGCTTGGTTCACTCTGCCGAATGAAATAGGCCTTATGAGTTGTGTTTAAATCACAAGCCATCCAGGCAATTCCTAACAATAACTCTTTAGAAACCCGAGAAAGGCGACTCGTTTCAACGCGAGCCGCCTTTTAAATCATCTCATAAATCTCATTTGCTCTCTTATAAGCTTCGGAGCACTCTTTCCTACCAACACTAGTACCTTCTTACCTTTGCGATAGATGTGTAACTACCTAGAGCGAACCACGGCAGTTAGTTCCGAGTCGTTTTGTATTGACAACCAAGGCCTATGAAATACGCCGGCTATATCAAACAGTTTCTTCTGTAAACAGGAGCACATGTTGGTAGTGTCGATGGTCATAGTTCAGGTGTTGTTGTGGCAAAGATAATCAAAATTCGTATCTTTACAGCCGAAATCCCACAGTAATGCCATCATCATCCATCAAATACATCCCAAACAAACAACACTATGCCAAGGTCAAATTGGCTGGTCGTAGTGTTCGGTTAGTAAAAGATTTTTAATGGAAAAACTAAACACTTTTTACGGAATGGAAGAAAACGAAGGATTTGTGCGTGAAGAAGCAAATTTGTTTGATGGAGAAATTATTTTTGATGGTTTGTTTGACGAATCGGATTCGAGTGATCTGGGAGATTTGAATTATCTTATTGTTGGTGATGACAGTGAAACGATAATTCCACTTAAGACATCAACGCCGTTTGAGGAGTTGCACTGTGCAGAGTATGACAAGTATATGGTTCCGCTTTTTATTGTTAAAAATGATGATACGTTCATTGGCAACGGAGTGATAATTGGGAAGTATTTGGTAACTGCGGCCCATGTTTCAATATGCAGTACATGTAAAAGGAATATCCAGTATCTTTACTTTCGTTACGAAGGCTACTATGTGGAAATCAATGACAGCATGGTGGTTTTTGACGGAAGATGCGGAAGTGGGAAAGTGTCTCCAGACAAGTGCGGAAATCATGATGATTTAATTGTATATGAATTGAACGAAATCTATAATTCATTCAAATTAAGTGACAATTCTATAAAACCCGGTGATGAACTTGCCAATTCCCCTTTTAGAAGAGACGGTCATAATAGATATATCATCAAACAAGATAAATTTGTTTGCAAAGTTGTTGCTCTAAAAGAGGGACGCTTGGGAAATCAAACGTATCCATGGGAAAACTGTTTTAGAGTAACCAACGAATGGTTTTTCAGCCCAGGGAATAGTGGAAGCGCATTGTTTAAAAAAGATGTTGTATATGGGATATTGATAACTGCAAATCAAGATGGTCATGGACCTTGTGGAACGGTGATAGAGGCTAAATATATCAAAATAATAATTGACAAGTACGAGCAGGGAAAGTCTTAACACGAGCAAGTCATTCGAATTAAAAAACTTTAAAAACATTGCTCGTAGTTGTGTAAACACTTTATTTTTGTGGGATGATATAATATTGTAAAAATAAAATGAATTGTTTAAGAATTGTGTCGTTGAAAACCGTCGTTTTAAAAAGCATATTTGCCCTGATGACTGCATTTGGGGGTGTGGGCTGGTCCAGGGTTCGATAGATGCACCGCTTTCGACGGAGAACAGAATTATTTACGAATAGCATCTGATTGAAGCTACGTATGACTATGCGGAATAGCGAAAGAGCGAGGAAGGTGAGACTGAGAAAACAGTTTTGATCTATGACCGTAATAAAAAGCGGGAATAAGTCATCGAACCAACCAACTTCAGCACCAACCAACATCGTTTTCCATTTGTATAACGAACAAAGGCGGCTGGGTCTTCAGCCGCCCTGTCCTTTTTCATTTGGCTTCGGAGGAAAGCAGAATCCAACATGCCTACACAAGAAAACTCACACTTAGAAGAGGAATCATCGAGGCCATGATGGAAACAATAGCATCTGCACAACTTTTGGCTCTTTCCTGCTAGGTGGAAGATTTCCTGAAAAAGGGAATCATAGCCCAGACGAATGAAATCATCAAGCCAACATAAGGGTTAACCACGCTGATGATAGTTGCAATGATGGCAACGATTGTATCTGCACTCATCTTGCCAATTTTTAACTATTTTTTCATAAGAAAAAAGAATCAAAAACTCTACCACACAATTCGGCGGGTAGAATACCGGTCGCACATTTGTGCGCAAAAGTTATATTACATATCCTGTGCCATCCCCAACTTCATGATTGTCAATGCTGTGACTTGACAAAATGTCATGGATTTGCTGTCTATTTGTCACGTTTGAACATACTGTTTTTTGAGGTCAACCTCTCAATGATTTCGGCATACTGAGGATATTGCTGTGATAATTCGTTTTTGTCTGCAGGCTCAAAGTTCTCGAAAGTGAAAGCCGGAGCCACGGCACACCCTATCAAGCAAAAGCCGTTTTTAGAAGGAATCTCGGCCGCAAACCACTCTTCAGGCTGGATCACCACCTGCATCTCTCCGTCGGGTGAAAGATTGTGAACAGTCAGGTTTCCGTCTGCGTTAATAACATAGAGATTGAGGGGATTGCCAGCATGATAGTACCAGATCTCAACAACGCCGTGCAAACGATGGAATGCCGATATGTCGTTGGCAGTCAGCATGTAATAAATGGTCGATACATCCTTCTTTCCCGAAGTATCGTTGCCGTAGATTTGACGATAATAGCCGCCTTCGGGATGGGGCTCAAGTCCAAGATTATCGATGTAGTATTGTGCTGTTGTATTCATGGCCGAGTAATCCCCACAATCTTCAGCTGGAAGTCAGCGACCAGGAACTCAAGCCGCCCACCATTGATGAAATAACCTAACAGCTGGTCGCCGTCAGTATAGTGCACCTGTGACTTGTTGAACGACTGGGTCATCGAGTAATGCAGCCACTCGTCATAATATTCATACCAGTCATAATTCACCGTCATGGTCTTGATGATCTCACGCTGCCCGTCGGCGTGTTCCAACGCGAAGCCCAGATACAGCTTCTTGCCGCCGTTCTCCTGACGGGGGACATAGATGTCGAAATCGCTGTACACCACCACCGACTGCAAACTGTCGGCAACAGCCACCTTGAACAGGTTGAACGGGTATTCAGTGCTCAACTTGAAGGCGTTTGCGTGGTCCAAGGTATCCATCGGCTTGGCATAGGTTTGAACCAAAGTGTAGTTGACACTCTGCGTACTGTCCACCTTGACCATCAAACGCTGTCTGTCCTCGTCGAACTTCACCAAGGCGTCGTTGTTCATCACATAATCGTCCATGGCCCGGTATTCATTCATCAAGTCCTTCATTTGCGGGTTGTCGACAGGCGTGATAGTGAGCCTATCGTTCTCATAACCAAAACGGTAGATGTTGCCCTCATCGTAGAAATAGTCCCTGTAGACCATGTTGTCCATCTTGCGTGAGTTTTTCAGCTGCGGCGTGAAGGTGTTCGACCTGAAAGTCGATGCCGTGTCAAGGCCCGTATTCAGCCAACTGACGATCTCAGGAGCCGACACATGGTAACGCTGCTTCATCATCGCCAGGAACGAAGGGGTCACATCGCGATGCGTCACCAAAGCAGGGAAGCGGCGCGACTCCTTGAGCATGGGCGACCACACGATGAACGGCACGTGGTATTTGTCCAACTCCTCCGACTGGGCGTTAAAGCAATGGTCGCCAGTGATGACAAAGATGGTGTTCTCATATTCAGGCAGTTGCTGGTAATCCTTGAAGAACTTCCGCAGGCAGTCGTCATAATACAGGTACGAGGCGTATTGTTCATACTGCGAAGGCTGCACGTCTTGCTTCTGATGGCGCCGCTCCAGCAGGTCGATGTACATCGCCGTGTAACGCTCCTTGTCGGGATAGTCGAAGGGGTCGTGGGTGGTGAGAGTCAAGTAAATTGAAAGTTGAGAGTGGAAAGTGGAAAGTGTTTTTAGTTCTTTCAAGGACTCGGAGAAAAGGTATTCATCGTACAAGCCCCAAGTGTTTTGCATTTCGGCGGGATAGTTCTCGTGGTCGGGCAAGTAGTCTTCAATGCCCAGGTCGTTCAGGAAATAGCACATGTCGTCGAAACAAAGCCAACCGCCGTAGTAGAACGAGGAATGGTAGCCATTGTCTTTCAGGATTCCCACCAACGAATAGAAGCGCGGACAGTTCGACGACTGCATGAAGCCGCGTTTGCCGAAGGGCAGGCTGCCGAACATGGAAGGCATGACGCCGATGGTACGTTGCGAGGTCGACAGGCAGTTGAGCCAGCAGAGACTCTGGTCGGCCAACGAATCGAGGAAAGGCGTGGCCGAAGGAAGCTTGCTGTTGTAGCCGCTGAACTCGCGACTCAAGCCCTCGCTGATGATGAAGACCAAATTGGGCATACGCTCAGGATCCAAGTCGAAATATTGTGAAAGCACATCGGGCGACTTGTCGACATGCGCAAAAGGATAACGGTAATCTACAAATTCATCTTCGGGAAACAGAGCCTGGAAGGCCTCAATGCGGTCGCGCTGTTGCTCCAAGTCACGCTGGTCGAAACGCTCAAACCGGGCTTCCTTTTGTATCAGGCTCCTCCAGAAAAACTCCTGCTTGTTGCACACCGTGTTCTTGTCCTCGCGGGTCTTATACATCCATTGGGGCACATCCCAAGCAAGGAAGCCCAACACCACAAGTACTAGCCAAACCCAACCCCAGCGTTTATCGAGCCCCAACTCACGACGCGACACCACAAAAAACACGGCTGGAATCAACAACAAGCCCGCATAACCCCACCACACAAACGAGCCGGTGGACTGCGAGATGTAGATCAGTTCCTTGACGGAATAGTCGAAAAACACCTTGTCGAGCGGAATGTAGGCCGACATGTAATACATGATCATCGCATTGGAAATCAACAACATGACGGCTCCTATAATGCGGAAGGTCCATCGGGCGGCCTTGTCCGAGAAATGATGGATCAGCAGATATAGCGGACAAAGCAAAAGGGCAAATTTGCTAAAGAACAGTATATCGTAGCAATAGCCATATAAGCATAGCACAAGATTCTTCCAAAACTCTTGATGGTAGTAGCCTAGCAAGGCAGCCTCGAACAGCCTGACAGCCAAACCAAAAACCAGCATCCAGCACATGAAACCCAAAAAACACCTGAATCCTCGAAACAATTTGTCCTTGTTCATCCCTTTTGCAGATTTAACGTGACAAAATTACTAAATTTGCACGCTTATCAAGCAAAACTCATGAAAAGAATCCATCTCTTACCGGCTTTGCTGTTTATGGCCCTCCTCGTCACTGGATGCCACCGGCCACCCGTCCAACTCGATGGCGGACTCCTTGTGCCTTACAACAAGGTGTGGGCGCATCAGGTCGACGACACCCTCACCGCACAAGCCAAAGAGAAGCTCTTCGATGGACTGGAACTCAACATCGTCTACTCGGCAAGCCAACACCAACTATTTGTCGGTCACAACGTGATGGACACCATAAAGGGCCTAACGCTGCAACAGTATCTCGCCGCCCTGAAACGACCACAGGAACTCTGTCTCTGGCTGGACCTCAAAAACATTACCTATTCCACTGCCGACTCCATTTCCGAATTAATCAAAGAGTTGCTGGCACCCTACGACCTTCTCGATCGGGCCTTCGTCGAAAGCACCGACCCTTGGTCGTTGGAAATAGTGAAGTACCACGGGCTACACACCTCCCTCTGGGTTGAAAGCTTTTACTACCAAGGCATCGACACCGCCTCGTGGGTGGAAAAGGTGAACGAGCGGATCCTAAGGGCCCATCCCGACGCCATCAGCTGCGAGTACAAGATGTTCGGGGCACTCACCGAGTTCTTTCCCGACCATAACATCTTCCTTTGGCACACACCTGCCGACATGACCCCCGAAAACGTGGAACTGACCAAGACCTTCTGCCAGCATCCTTCCGTCAAAATCGTCTTGGTCGACTACGACCAGCCCATCAAATACTAATTGCTTTATTCGATGACGATTTCGTAGACCCGGCCTTCGATGTCGGTCTTGTTGTACGGAATCAGCCCCTGCTCCCACACGATGGGTGGCCACCATTCGGAGTAGTGGTACTCCTGGGTGACAATGCATTTCATCTGGTTATTGGGGATGCTAGAGTGCTGCTCGTCGATATAGCCCATCACCTCCATGTGGTCGGGGTCGGGCCCAAGACGCCAGATAATCTCTGTGGGGCGCCATTCAATCTCATAGTAATACCAATCCGCCTTGAAGTCGGCATTGGGCATCGGCGTGCGCGAAGTCAGCGCCTTGTAGGTGGGATACCAGCGCATGACCTCATAGCTGTGTTTCTTGTCGTAAGGGATGGTGTCGAGCCCGCCTTTGAACTTGGGCGGCTCGGTGCAGGCCAGGTCCCAGTTGGTGCAACAGAACATCACGTCGTTGTTGAGGGTGGCGTCCTCCTCGCAGTTCTCTCTGTCTCCACGCGACCACCGATAATACTCCCAAGGCCAGAATTTCGAGGCTTTCACAATCTCGATATCAATCTCCGAATAGGGATGATAGGGCGTGCGCTGCGGCTGCTCTGAGTCGTCCCACTTGGGGATGTAGCCTCCGTCCTTATAGACGGGACGACGCTGGTTCCACACCGCAGCATCGCTGTAAATCAGCCAGAAGGCGTAGGTCAGACCGTTCCAAAGGTTTTCGTCGTTGAGCATCACGGGGAACTTGATCTTGCCGCGGAACTTGCCGTAGGTGAAACCTATGGTGGAACGGATGCCGGTAGACTCTTTTCGGAGATTGCCCTCGGTGCTGGCTGGGTTGATCAAAGTGATATAGCTACCATCGGGAGCTACCTTCACCGTGGTTCCGGGCTTGTCGCTCACCACAGGGTAGTCCATCATCAATTGCGTGGAGTCGAAACGGGTTTTGTTGGCTTCGTATTCTGCTCTGGTGTAGGGGTCCTCCCCGACCACATCCTTGATCACGGGGATGTTGCGCAGCGTATATTGCTGGCTGATATGGCTGAAGAATTGCTCGAACATGGTGGCGTCCAGCACGGCACGGGTCTTCAGCATCCGGCCAGATTTGATTACCTTGATGTGTTTGGAGGGATGGGTCTCAAACCAGCCGAAGGGATTCACCAGATGGCCGTTTTCATCAGAATGGCCGATATGTTGGATATAGTCGGGAATCTCGGCCAAGCCCTCTTCGTCGCAGAGCACCAGCATGAAAACGTATTTTCCTGCACGGGGGTTGCGTTTCCAACGGTTGTTGACAACGTCTTTGTTCAAATTCTCACCTGACATCCACATAGCATCAATCAACAGCTGGTCCTCAATGCTGATGTGGTTGTCGATGGCCTTTTGCACCACGCTTTCGTACCATTGCTTATCGTTTCGAATGTCCTGGATGTTGGCCTCGATACGGGTCTTCATGCCCCATTCTTCGGTGGCTGGTGAGCCATAATAAAGCCGCTCATCCCTCGGGTTGCCCACAATGCGCAGGGCATCCCTAACCACCCAATGTTCAATCGGTTTAAAACCTATCGTGACATCCTCCCAACTACCGTAGAAGTTCTCCGCTGCCAACGCGCTGGTGTCGGGAAACTTGTAGCTCTCGTCCTGATAATAAATCTTGTAATACATGCCCTTTTTGGGGGCGATGAAACGGAAATGGAACAAGCCATCGTCGGTTTGCCTGGCTGAAGGGATGTAGATGCCGTCGGTCACCGCGTTCTCCAAGTCCATGTCGAGGCTGACGGTGCGTCCACAGCCAAAGTTGGTCATGGGGCGAAAGTGGCAGTTCACGCTTTGGTGGATGAGGAAAGCCGCCACCAAGGCAAGCAGCAGCAGGATGACGATAAGAAGGACGCGTTTTTTCATTGTTTCACGATTTTGGTGACTTGCTGGTCAATTTTCAAGAAATAAAGCCCTGGGTTCAACGGAAGGTTGACCGTTATCTGGTTCTGGCCGGCGCCTAGTAATAACTGCTCACGATACACCTCCTGACCCAACACGTTGAACACCCTGATTTCGCAGGGTTTGACGGACGTGGCAGCAATCTCCACCGTCAGCTGACCGTCGAAAGGATTGGGGTAGCAGTGAATCGGCGACGTGATGTCGGGATTTTCCTGCGTGTTCAGGAAATAGCTCAGTTTGGTCTCCATCAAAGAATTCAACGTGCGGAGATGATCATCCACATGGATTACATCCTCCTCCCATTGTGCCATCGACGATGGAAAACCAAAACGGCTGCTTTGCGAAGGCACTTCATCCCTTACTTGGTCACAGACCGCGTGGAAGCGAGGGGCAATGCGGTCATAGCGCAACTGGTCGGCCATCAATTGATGGAAACGGTCCACGAAGTGTTTCTTGAAAGCGGCATTCGCCATCAGTTTCCGGAAGAACAAGGTGGCTTGGAACGCTGAAGGGTTAGTCCCATTAGGGATGGGGTCGGTGTCCGTGGCATTGGCAAAGACGTCCCAATCGAGGAAAAAACACCCGTCGCCGTCAAAGAAGATCCAACGCCACTTACCTCCATCGCGTTGCCAACAACGCACATTGTTCTTCGGCCAGTCCACATTACTGGAATATAACTCAAATATCTGATAATCAATGAAATTATCAATATCTATCTGCTCGCAAAGGGTTTGATAGTTCACTTCATCGGAGAGGTCGGCGTCCATCACCCATTGAAACAAGGCTTGCCATCGGATGGAGTCGCCGTGCTCCGGATAAATCCACTTCTTGACGATGCTGCTTTCTTCCACTTCAACCCCAAAATGGTCTTCCAGATAGCGTTCGTCAGGACTTTCCTCCAAGGCATAGATACCCCAGTACTCCCCGTTCAAGAAGAGCACCATTTGTCTGGAGGCCAAACCGTCGATGTTGAGGGTGCGAACCACCTCTTGTGCCAGATGGTCCTGAACTCCGGTGGTCATCCAGTTGCTGCAACGGAAAGGCTTCAAGCACAAGTGTTTGTAACTGTCAATTGGGGCATTCTCGGGAAAGAAAAGGTGTTCAAACCGTTTTTTCCCATACGCCTCTCTGGCATAAATCTTCAGCCCTTTTTGCTGATACCGCCTTGAGGCGCCTCCATGTGTCCGTAAGCCAGCAATCTGGTTGATTCCCCTGTTGTCGGGTTCATAAAACTCCACATTGCAAACCCGCTCCCACTCAGGTCCCTTGTTAAAGTAATTCCCTGTCCATTCCGGCCAATTGGGACTAATCCAAGCCCCAGGCACCAAAATCCCACGATAAAAACTGAACAAATCCAACGAGTCGGCACAGAGTGACAGTACAGGCAAACCGTGGGTGTGGCAACCCAAAGCGCCGATGAAGTAACTGTTGGTGGCCACCTCACTGATGCAGTTGTCGTTCTCGTCGAATACCGCAGCCCGTATCACGATGCAGTGCTCCACGCTATCGGCGTAAAACATGTCCTTCTCGGGAGCCACTTGTATAGTGTAGATATCAGAGGTAGAGTATAGGCGTTCATCCAACACTAGAGGCTCGGTATAAAGTCGCGACTGAGCCATGGGACGATTGCCGTTGGTGGTGAAGCGGATGTGATGATTCATGTAGAACGGAAACAACTCCAGCACGGGCGACTCCTCGTAAAATCCCCCTGGCACCGAGAAGCAGGCCTTCTCTATGGGCTGGCCTGTGCCAAAAAATGGCACAAGCAGAAGGAATAACACCAACCCGCTATTCCTTAACCACCGAAACATTGATTCTGATGTTGTCATACTTCATCGTGTTCTTCTGAGAATTAAACAGATAAATCTTCAATTTCTGACCCTGGCTCTCCTCGTTCAAGATGGACAGATGCTTGTGAAAATGCTCCACCTTGCCTGTGTTCAGCGAAATGTCGTCCGGCGAGTTCAGCCTCATGTTCATATAGTACGTTCCCAACTCCACCCCCACTTGTGGCAACGCCGTCGTGGTGTCCAGACTCTGAAGGTCGAAAGCAATATCGATCAGCAAATCTTCCTTGTCGGTGTTGATCAACAAGGGCTCGAAAAGCGGCGCATACAGCAATTCCGGTTTCATCAAAACGTAATGGTTGCCGTTGTCTTCGTGAAGGTAGTTTGAGAAGATAGGACTGGTGCTCAACTCGAAGTCATAGGCATCGTCACGCAACACCTCCATCTCGTGTTCAGCAGGCATCAGATGGTCGTTCATCACCGCAAACTGGCTGAGGGCGTTGAACTCGTCCAACTCCCTCCGCATCATGTTGAGCACGCTGTCGTTTTCGTAAGGCGTTGCCCTTAACTCCTCATCCACCTTGTACAACTTGTTGTTAGAAATCATGTATTCTCCATTGACGTAATCCACCACATCGCGGTTGTTCAGCATAAACGCCTGTTGATGGGTGTTCTCGTAGCCGATGGAGGTATCCAGCGAAGTGCTAATCCAATGGCAGTTTTCGTTGATCACATAGTCGTAGTTCTCGTGAAGATAGGCATTCAACGTCGGAGTAAGGTCAAGATGCGACACCACGGCGTCCATCGACCTGGGTTGCGGTATCAAGGGGGAATAGATCACCAGGGGCACCATGAACTGGCTCAAGGGATTATTGAGCCGCAGAGGTCCCATTCGGTGGTCGCCGGTGATAACGAAGATGGTGTTTCCGTAATCGGGCTGGCTACGGTAAAAGGCCATCAGGTCGCGCACGCAGTCGTCCAGATAGAGGAAACAGGCGTAGACGTTCAGGTTTTTCTTGATGTTCCGGCGTTCCTCCTTGCTCATCCCAGGATGGGCCTCCAGCATCGCCTTTGCCCGTTCCTCGTAAGACTCAATGCCCTCGAAATAGAAGGGCTCGTGGGTGGTCAAGGTCATGACGATGTCCAGCCAAGGCCGTGGCGAGGGGTGGGCTGTTTTGTATGCCTTGACTTGGGCGAAGGTCTCCCTGTCGTCCAAGCCCCATCGATGAACCTTGTTGAACTGTTCAAAATGGGAAGAGTCCAACAATTCCACCTCCGGAGAAGAGATAAAATCCAGTTTGTTGGCTTTCAGGAAAAGGTCATATCGACTTGATTCTTCGGCGCAACCGTAATAATACGAGGTTTGGTAGCCATTGCGCTTCATGTCGCGCAGCAAGGAATTGTGATTGGGCATGGGACGGGCCTCCATACAGAAGCCATATTTCCCGTGAGGCGCCGAGGCAAAGATCGAGGGCAACACGCCGAAAGTCCTTTCTGAGGTCGCTAGGCAGTGCGGCCAATACAGACCCTCCTGCTTCAGGCTGTCGATAAAAGGCGTGAACGATATCGTCGGTTGATCGATGCCCGTCAAGCGCTGACCCAAACTCTCCACGATGATGAACACGAAGTTGGGCGGCAGACTGTCGCTGGTCTGTTCAACAAAGGGGCCTAAAACATCTGGATCATCAGCCTTTCGGAAAAATGGATAGGAAGTCTCGTCAACAGGGACGTTATTAAGAATGTCCGTACTCTTTGATTTGCTGAGATAATCGGTCATCTTGACGTAGGCGTACGAGGGTTGGTTCACCGCCAGACAAAACGTCGTATGGTCTTGGTAATAACGCTCTTCCCTAATCACTGTTTTGTAGGGAACAAGCGCCACAACCACCCAGGCGACGACCATGAAAACCAAGGCAAACCCCCATCCCGTTTGGTGTTTTCGGATCAAAAGCCAAAGCAGCACTACCACGGCCATCGTTCCAAAAAACCAAAGGAAAGGAACTATGGTAACGGTAGCCGAAGAGGTAGCCGTGTTCAGAAGTTCCGACAAAGAATACACCAGGACCACATGGTCCAAGGGCATGAAGAGATGGCAATAATACTCCGTCAGCAAAGCCGCCACAGCCACGTAGGCAAACACGAGGCCCACCCCCACTTTGTAAGTGGTCTTGGGAAAAAACCGATGGAACAGCAGATAGGGTAGCAACAGCCAGATGGCCGAATGACACACCAGATAGCAATCAAAGACGAATCCCTTGAGGATGTTCAGAAACTGCGAGCTCTCCACCTCGATGCGGAAATGCACCTGAAGGAAAAAGAACAGCCTCACCACCAGCATGCACAAGAGCAAAAACAGGTTTAACTTAACCCATTGGCAGAGGCCTTCTTTTGAGACGCCTTTGTCGAGCTGCCTGCATAGGAAGTCGTAGAAGGCTTTCGCCGCGATGGCCACCGCCCATACGATGAGCAGGAAGACCAGCCCCGACACCAGATGTCCCAAAGCGGTGTTCATGGTTCGGGCCAGATGCCACACCGGCTCCCTGAAGACACCGTGCACAGCAAACAAAGTCATCGAGATGCCGCCGAAATAGGCCAACGGACGGCTGAGCCATTGTTTCTTCACGGACAAGCCCTTCAATCCCTGATAGGCGAACAAGGTGATCACAGTGACCGCCAGGAAAGTGAAGGGATATAAAACCGAGCTTACATTACCCAAGCAGAAGACAGCGATGGCCAAAACCAGCCATCCCCAGCCTATCTTTCGGTCGCTTGGCAACGCCAACAGTATGCCCAGGCAGAACTCGGGCAGATGGCCTGGCGCATTCATCATCACCATGATGCCGTACTGAGGGTCGAAAGCGTAGCGAAACAGGAATACCAGACCATACGAGAGCACACAGATGCCCACAAACGCTTTCCCTCCCCATTTGCGGAACCAGCGGAACAGCAAGGGAAAAAGCAGATATAATTGGAAGATCAGGCCAAAGAACCACCAGACGCCAATCACACTTTGACCCGAATGGGGAATCAGCGTATGGATGAACAGCAGCTTGTAGCCGATTTCCTTCTGCACGTCTTCGTTAGGAAGTCCCCATCCCATGAGGATGTTGCCCAAGAAAAACGCCAACAGAGCCGTCAGCAGTAGGGGATACAACTTTTTCAGGCGGTTCAGCACAAACCCTCCCCAGGTCTGCTGACGGTTCAGCATGGAAAGCGTCAGGCCGAAGCCGCTTAGAAAGATGAAAACCTGAACGCCATAATGCCCGAGATAACTAAAGAGGATGTTGATCCACTCGCCCGGCTGGTCGCCGAGCTGATGGAAAAACGCCCCTACTCTCGAGGCCGCAAAGTCGAATTCATTCTCACCAGGCGAGGGGTCCAACTTGTGAAAATAATTATGAAAGGCTATGCACAAGATGGCAAAGCCTTTCATAATCAAAGTGTCACGCTTGGTGAGTGCGATTTTCATCTACCGGACGAATTATTCCGTCACTTCTTCTTCCTCACGGACGGGCTGGGGCTCCGACTTGCGGATGTCGAGCTCGTTGATAAGGTTGGTGGCGCCAGCGTACTTGTCGATGACGAAGAGCACGTAGCGGATGTCCACGTTGATGGTGCGCTGGAGTTTAGGTTCGAAGTTGACGTCACCGCTCATGGCTTCCCAGTTGCCGTCGAAGGCCAGGCCGATGAGTTCGCCCTTGCCGTTCATGATGGGGCTGCCGGAGTTACCGCCGGTGATGTCGTTGGTCGACAGGAAGCACACGATGAGGTCGCCGTCTTCGTTGGCATAGGCACCGAAGTCCTTCTTCTCGATGAGCTCGATGAGGCGCTTGGGAGCATCAAATTCATAGTCGCCGGGCACGTACTTCTCGAGGATGCCTTGGGCAGTGCACACGTAGTCGTAATGCACGGCGTCGGCGGGCATGTAGTCCTGCACCGAACCATAGCTCATACGCATGGTGGAGTTGGCATCAGGATAGAGGCTCTTGTCGGGATACATGTCAGCATAGTACTCACGCAGGCCTTTCACAAAGATGTGGTCGTTTTCCAAATGGGCCTCCATGGCGTTGTAATAGTCTTCACGGTGATCCATGATGATGGCACGCAACTGGCTGGCAACGATGAAGGCATAGTCCTTGGCCATCTTCTTGGCATTGGGTTTAGCCAAGAAAGCCTTAATGCTCTCGGGGGTAGCAAAGATGGAATTATCATAGACGTAGTCGACAAAGGCATTGACGTCGCCCTTGAACTTCTTGTCGATGATCTTGCTATAGAATTCAGGGAGTTCCTCTGCCTTGAAGTTACTGCGATAGAGTTTCAGAAGCTCGGCGAACATCTTCTTCTCCACTCTGGGATCGGTACCGGCGAACATCTCATCGACAGCCGTCTCATCAAATTGAGCGATGAAAGCTTCCGCTTTTTCCTTTTCCTTCTTTTGCATGGCGTTATAGTAGGGCGTGAAAGCCATGGCGAGACCGGCAGGACCTGCTTGTGCGGTAAAGTTGGGATAATAAATGAACTTGACAACCTGACCGAGTTCCTCGTAAGCCTTCTTGAGGTTCGGAAGGGCGTTCTTGTATTCTTCCTTGTTGTTGCGGTTCACCCACAGCATGAAGTTGTTTTCCAGTTTCACCTTGGTTTCACTCACCTTGTTCTTGGGGAGCATGGTGCACTGGCCGATAAAGTTTTTCCAAGTGTTGGCGAGGCCGGCATGGGTGTCGGCATACATCAGGTTGATGGCGTCATCGGTCTTTTGGAATTCTTCCATCACTTCGAGTTCCTTGCCGAAGATGTCGATAATCAAGGGATAGAAGGTTTCCACGTTGTAGTCGATGCCGTAGCTCGACATGTAGCGCTCGGTGCTGCCCGGGAAGCCCCAGATCATGGTGAAGTCGTCCTGCTTCACACCATCGAGGCTGATGGGAAGGTGATGTTTGGGAGTGAGCGGCACATTGTCCTTGCTGTAGGCGGCGGGGTTGCCGTCCTTGTCAGCATACACGCGGAAGATCGAGAAATCGCCAGTATGACGGGGCCACATCCAGTTGTCGGTGTCGCCACCAAACTTGCCGATGCTCTCGTTGGCCACGCCCACCAAACGCACATCGGTGTAAACTTGATACACAAACATATAGTATTCGTTGCCCTCAAAGAAACCTTTGATGACGGGGTTGTACTTGCCGTCTTCGGAGGCAGCGTCCTCAAGGTCCTTGATCTTGGCGGCGATGGTCATTTCGCGAGTTTCCCAGTCCATGTCACTGAGGACCACGCTGAGCACTTCGTTGGTGACGTCTTCCATTCGGACGAGGAAGGAGGCGGTCATTTCGGGAGCGGGAATCTCTTCGGAATAGTTCTTGGCCCAGAAGCCGTCGTGCAGGTAGTCATGCTCCATGGAGCTGAGTTTTTGCACGGCACCGTAGCCGCAGTGGTGGTTGGTGAAAAGCAGGCCGTGTTCGGAAACGATTTCACCGGTGCAGAAGAAACCGCGGGGTTTGTCGTCGCTGCCCAGACCCACGATAGCGTCTTTCAGACTGCTGTGGTTGATACTGTACAGTTCCTCAGGAGTCAGCTGAAGACCCATCTTCTGCATGTCCACATAGTTCAAACGCTCCACAAACATCGGGAGCCACATGCCTTCGTCGGCACGCACTCTGCCAACCATGGCCAGGATGGCGAGAGCAAATACGAATAGTTTTTTCATTGATGTGATTTAAGTGTTTTACATTTATTGATTACGAATTTTGTTTCCTAAGATAAAGCCGAAGATACCGGTCAGCAGGATGCCGATGGTGGTCTGCACCAGGTTGAGCATGTCCACCAAGGGGGAAACGCCCTGAAGCACCTCTGAGTCCATACCGGCCATGTTCTTCAGGCTGACGCCCAGGGCCTCCATGTATTGCAGCGGCGACACTTCCGAACTGAAGAAAAACGCGAACAACAGCACGGTGACGATGTAGGTGGCGATCATCTTGAACATGCTCTCGCCATAGCCGAAGAAAAGATCGGAAAGGCTGTTGCCGATGATGTGCCACACCCGTCCCACCTTGGTCCAAAAACCAAGGTTCTCGTCAGTCAACTCGGTCATCATGCGCCGACGCTCCATACGTCTTCCCTGCACGTAACCCCAGTTGGCATCGGCATTGAAGCCGCGTTCGTTCCAAAGTCCCGTCAAGGTCTTATAGATATCTTCGGCATCCGACCACCGGGCTTTGATGGAAGCATCGGGACTCCAGTCGGAGACCACCTGCATGTCGTTGGTACGCACGCCGGTGCCGTATTGATGCCAATCCACAAGGAATTGGGTGTAGGCTTTCTTGTCCTGCTGAAGCAGACGGCCTCCGACGAGGTTCTCGCGACGGATGTTGGTGGCATCGCCGAAGTAGGTATAATACAGGCTGGAATTACTGATATGGGCATGTTTGAAAAGCACCACCCCTTCGAAGAAGCAGCGGTACAAGTCGCAATAGTCGATGGTGGCATCCTCAAAGGTTGCCTGGTTGATACTGGCATAACGGAAGTCGCTCCACGTCATATAGGCATAACGGAAGCGGCAGTTGATCAGGGTAGCCTTTCGGAAGGAGACGCTCTGAAGGTTGGGGTGTTCGGGTTTTCCGGAACAGTCAAACGAACAACTGTCCAAGACAGCCTCGTCGAAACGGCAGTGTTTCAACGTGGCGTTCTTGAAGTTGACCTTGGTGAGGGTGCGACCCGAGAAGTCAACGTTCTCGAGTACTTGTCCCGAAAAATCAACGCCTGTCAGGTTTCCGTCTTCCATCTTCTGTCTCCTGTCTTCTGTCTCCTTACTTCCCCATCAGCACTTCCGGCCCCATGTTGAAGTAGATGTCAGTGGGAATCCCTGCTTTATTCACGCGATCGAGGTCGGCCTGCAGTTCAGGCTTGATCGTCATGCGCTCTTCCATCCAAGCCTTGGTGGCCTCATAATCGCCGTTGCCCTGGTTGATGAGGATGTCACCAGCAAGGTTCTCAACAGCCACCTTCATCTTTTCGAAGTCAATGGCATACTGGCCCTGTTCATTGCGGGTAAAGGCACCTGCCTCCTGCATGTAGTAGAATTCAATCATGTTGGCCTTGCCGTGCGCGCTAGCAGCACCAAAACGCACCGAGCGGAAGATGCCAGCCAGGAAGGTGGTATAGTTGTCGACGAGGTCGGTGGTGGTGTACTCACCCATCTCGGCGAGTTTGGTCACCAGGTAGAGGCCCAACACGTCGGCTTTGGCTTCCTCGATGCCGTTATAGAGGTTACCCAGAGCGCTGTGCACAGAGCCCTTGCCGGTGATGGTGTTCTTGATGCCCATGCCATGGGCGGTCTCGTGGAACATCACGTTGGCAAAGAAGGCGTCGAACTTGATGTGATCCATCGATTCGGGGGTCATCAGGGTCTTGGCAATCGGGACGAGGATGTTCTCGAATTTGGCGGCCATGGAGTTCTTCAGCTGAAGCTTGCGGGTGCCACGTTGCAGTTGAACACGTTCATCGTTAGGCAGGTTGATGGCTATGGTCTTGCTGTTGGCATTGCAGTCGCCAGCGTAGTACACGGCGTCGTAGGCGGCCAGGTCGACATCGGAGCCGGGCACTTCTTTCTTATATTCTTCCGGCACAGGCAGTTGTTTCTGCAGTTCAGGGACAAACTGGGCATAACGGGCCAGTTGTTTGGTCCACTCTTGGTCCTTGATGAGGATGAAAGCCTCGTGCGAGGCCTTGATGCCGTAGCGGGCGTCGGTGTAGTTCTCGATAGGTCCAATCACCATGTCGATGTTGTTGTTGCGGACGTCCATCCAGCGCATGTCGCTCTCCAGATAGTCATCGGTGCGGAGGGCCTTGGCGCGGAGACGGAGGTATTCGGCGAACTCTTCGTCGCCAGCCAGTTCAGAGGCGTCATCCAGCAAGGAAGCGGCCTTCTTGATCTGCTGCTCAAAGTATTCATGATACCACACACATTTCAGGTTGCCATTCTCGTCACGGACAATCATGGTGTACTGGCTGGTCTTGTTCGGGTCGTCGAAGGCTTCCCACTCTTCCTCGGTCATGTCTTGGGGATAGAACTGGGCACCGGCAGGCTTCTCGCCTACTCCTTCCACAAAGGGCTTGTTGCCGTCAAGGCCGTCCCAGGGACCATAGGTGATGCAGGCAAATTTCTGCACGTCGGGGTCCGTAATCTTGGCCATCAACTCGGCTTTATCACCGTAGTTCTCCTGCCAGAAGAGGTCTTCCATGATGTCGGCGGCCTCAAAAAGCAAGGGAAGCATCTCCTTCTCGTTCTCACTCAGATGGCTGATGTCGGTGGTCAGCGTGTACTCGGCATACTTGTCGATCAACTTGGGTTGCGGTTGTTCTTCCACGACGGTTTTAGGTTTGTTCGTGCAGGCAACGGCCAGCAAAGCCACGGCTGCAATGGTTGTTAACTGTTTGATTTTCATTATTTTAAAGTTTTTAAACTGATTCCATATAATAAGCGCGCAAAATTACGTCATTTTTCGTAATATTGCAAATCATTTTGTACCCATGAAGAAGCGTAAGGTTCCGCATACTTTCGTCATCGTTTTCTGCTGCATCCTGCTGGCGGCCATGTTGACCTGGTTCATCAAGCCTGGAAAGTACATTTCGGAGCAGGTCGGCGGTGAACAAGTCATGACATTTTACTATCAGGACCAATTGCCCGAACCCTATGCCGCCGAATTTCACGCCGAACCCCAGACCTGGCAGGTGTTTTCGGCTTTGTTCAAGGGCTTCGAGAAGCAAAGCGGCATCATCGTCTTCATCCTCATTGTGGGCGGCGCCTTCTGGATCATGAACAAGAGCAAGGCCATCGACACGGGCATCATGGCGTTTTTGGGCTTCACCAAAAAGTTGGAACGTCGCAAATGGATTCGGAAGATTGGGGTGAATAACATCGTCATCACGATGATTATGATTCTGTTCAGCCTCTTTGGTTCCGTTTTCGGAATGAGCGAGGAAACCATTGCTTTCACACTGATTATCATCCCCTTAGCCATCTCTATGGGCTATGACTCCATCGTGGGCGTCTGCATGGTCTATGTGGCCGCGCATATCGGTTTCTCGGGTGCCATGCTCAACCCCTTTACCATCGGCATCGCCCAAGGCATCGCCGATATCCCCCTATTCTCTGGCATCGGCTACCGTCTGGTCTGTTGGATCATTCTGACCATCGTCGGCATCGTTTTCGTTTTGCTTTATGCCAAAAAGGTGAAGAAGAACCCCATGATTTCAGTGGTTTACCAAGATGATGAATATTGGAGGAGACAGAAGGCGGAAGACAGAAGACAGGAGACAGAAGACAGGAGACAGAAGACGGAAGGCAACCGTCAAGCTTGGTGGGTTTACGGCGTTGTCACCGCCATTTTGCTGTTCTGTGCCGTCCGTTTCCCCATGACCACCCTCAAAGTCGGCAACAACACGGCCACTTTACCCTTGTTGCCGATCGGAGCGGGTTTGTTTGCCTTTGTAAGTTTCTTCGCTCTTCGGAAAGGAGTGCCCTATTTTGTTCTGACCCTATTGTTTGGCACGGTGTATTATCTCGTCACTGGGGTGCTGGGCTATGGCTGGTACATCATGGAGATTGCCACCTTGTTCCTTTTCATGGGTGTGTGTAGCGGTCTGGCCATCGGCAAGAGTGCCAGCGATATCGCCAAGCTCTTCATCGAAGGCATGGGTGACATCCTCTCTGCCGCTATCGTCGTAGGCTTGGCGGCGGGCATCGTCATCGTGTTGCAGGATGGCGGCGTCATCGACACTATCCTCTACGGACTTTCCAAGTCGATGAGCAATGTGGGCACCATCGCCTCCACCGAGATCATGTACGGCATCCAGACCTTGATCAACATCGTCATTCCTTCTGGCTCGGCCAAAGCCGCCATCACCATGCCCATCATGGCCCCCTTCAGCGACTTGATCGGCGTGTCGCGTCAGACCACGGTAATGGCCTTCCAGTTCGGCGACGGCTTCACCAACATGATCACCCCTACCTCGGGCGTGCTCATCGCCACACTGGGCGTGGCCCGCATCCCCTGGGAGAAATGGGTGCGCTTCATCTGGAAGTTCATCCTGGTGCTGATTGTCATCGGCGGTTTGCTGCTCATTCCCACCGTGACCCTGAGTTTGAACGGGTTTTAATCCTTTACTTTCCACTCGCTGATGCCCCGTTCTTCGCTGCTGAAACAGACCCCGATCCTGAAGAGCTTGCGCGGGTCGGCCTTGAAAGGCGCGGCGTATTGCTTGTCCTCGATCTGTTGCAGTGCTTCTTCGGCACTTTTGTCGACCTTCAGTTCCAGGATGTAGACATAATCCTTGGTCTGGATGGTCACGTCCATGCGTCCTTTGCTGGTGTGTCGTTCCACCTGCACGTAGAACCCCATCAGCCTGAAGAGCACCATCAGGGAGTTCTGGAAGTAGACCTCCAACTTGCCGACCAATTGGTAGTCGCCGTCGGCGTAGAAGGCTTGGAGCAAGGTCATGAACTCCTCGACTTTGCCGTCTTCCACCGCCTTGACAAACCTGAAGATGTTGAAAGAACCGTGGCGATTACCCCCGTTGTAATAGAGTGCCATGAACCTTGCGAATCCCTGCTCGACCTCCTTGTTGGGGAAGTCGAGTTGGTAAGCCTCAAGACGCGCATCGTAGTCCTTGATGGTGAGGTATCCGCTCTGGAAGAACAAAGGGATCGGGTCGCTGAACATGGTGTCGATGGCGTCGAGGTCCTCGGCGGTCTTCGGCTCGGTGGAGAGCCTGTCGAGCGCATAGTCGCTGTGCTTGATGACCTCCACGAGGAAATTGGGGGTTCCCGTGGCGAACCAGAAATCATCCAGGCGAAATTTGCTCATGGCACAAATCAGGCTGAAGGGGTTGTAGACGTTTACGGAGAGGTCGCTCGAGAAGTGATAGCCGTCGTAGTGTCTCTTCAGCCGTTCCAACATTTCCTTGCGATCGATACCGAGTTTCTCGGCAAATTCATCTATGCCTTCTCCAAACGTTGTTTCCAACTCTTGTTGGGTAAAGCCGCATAAGGCAGCGTATGTTTCATCCAATGAGATATCGTTGAGGTTGTTGAGCCCGCTGAAGATGCTCAAGTGGGAGAACTTGGTAACGCCGGTGAGCATGGCGAACCGGATGTACTCGTCGCAGCTCTTGATGTTGGAATAGAAGGCCTTGAGGATCTGCCGGTATTCTTCCTGAAGCTCGGGCTTTCCGATGGCTTCCAGCAGGGGCTTGTCGTACTCGTCGATGAGGATGACCACCTTGCCTTCGGGCGACTGCTGGGCGGCACGCATGATGATGCCTTTGAAGCGTTTGGCGATGCTGTCTTCTTCGGCTTTCGCGCCATAGCGTTTCTCCCATTGCAAAATGATTAGGTTAAGGGTTGAAGTCAAGGCTTCTGGCGTATTGTATCGCTCAGCGTTCAGGTCAACATGCAGCACGGGATACTTTTTCCATTCCTTTTCCAGCTTCGAGATGGCCAGGCCCTCGAACATTTCCCTGTTTCCCTGGAAGTAGGACTTGAGGGTGGAGAGCAGCAGGCTCTTGCCGAACCTGCGGGGCCGGCTTAGAAAATAGCAAGAGCCCTCCCTGGCCAGTTTGTACACCAAGGCTGTCTTGTCAACGTATGAGAAATCATTCTCACGCAGTTTTGCAAAGGTCTGAATACCAATAGGGTACTTCATGTCATCAGGGTTTTCCTCAGCAAAGATAATCGGATTTTCCATAGCGGTCAATGCTTTAAAAAAGTTTCTTGACCGCAAAGATAACACATTAATGGTATTGTGTTTATTAAATTCAATTAATAAATGACTACAATAGGAAGGATTCTAAATCCCTCCGTTGTTGATATGGCAAGCGCCATGGTTGGTTTTTCTCAAGGGGAGGAGTATGTGGAGCGAGAACTTGGCTTGCCAGCAGTGTCGAGCGCCGAGGGTTTCGTGCTGGATGTCCCCCAGGCCGTAGAAGTGGGCTTTGAGATTCCTTTCGGCCTGAGAGAAGGTGTCGGGGATTCCGTAATAGGCCGACAAGGCCCCCTTGACCAGGCAGAAGTAGTGCGGTGTGTTGATCCTGCAAGCGACGCCCAAGCCGCCCCAGACGCCGTAGTCGAAGGTGCTGAAGGAGGCGGTGGAGAGGGGCATCTGGAAGGAACCGATCACCAGGTTGTCGTCGAGGTGCGTCCTGGTCCATTCCAGCGAGCCGCCGAGTGGGATGAAGCAGGCGGGTCCGGCGAAGGCGAAGCAACGGAAGGCGGGCCCCGAGCGGTTGGGGTGGCCTCCGAGATACCAGGAGAGAGGCATGCTGAACTCCAGTCCGTCCGCGGACAGGGTGTAGGCGATGTTGGTGACGGCGACGGAGGAGAAGCTGGTGAGGTAGGGCGTGTTGAACTCGATGCGGGCGTTCCGCCTGTCGAAGGAGAGGTCTGCCCCTATCGAGAGGAAGTCGAAGGCCAGCCACTCGAGTGAGAGCGAGGCGTTGCCCGCCAGTCGGATCCTGTGCCGCTGGGAGTGGAGGTCGGAGTGGCTCATGAAGGCGGCGTCCAGTCCGGCGCCGATGCCGACGTACACCTTGGAGGAGCGGTAGGCGATGCGGTTGGTTTCGCGCAGTTTTGGGCGAAAGCGTTGCGCCTGCAAGTCCGACAGTGCGAGGAGGCAGAAGAAGGCTGTCGCCAAGAAGTGTACCCTGATAGCCATGACACGCATCGTTCTACCAATTGCAATAATTCGACAGGCTGTCCGGGTCGACGAAGACGAAGACGCTGTTGACGGGATAGACGTTTGGCGGGACGTTTTCGTCGGCATAGCCGACGATCTGGTATCCGTATCGGAAGTCGGCGACGCCCTTTCCGGTGAGTTCTCCCGACATGACCACCGCGAGGGTGGGTCCGCCGTCGGTGGACCACTTTTCGAGGCAGTAGACGGTGAACAGGTTGTCGTGTCCGGTGACGAAGGCGGTGTCGATGACGTGTGTGACGCCCTCGGCGGAGTTCATGGTCCGGTACTCGCAGATCTGCAGGTAGGGGTTGCGGAACCTGTGGTAGTGCAGGACGGGCGTCACGCTGCCGATCTCGGGCGACAGTCCCGGCGGCAGGTTGGTGGTGTCATACTGGTGGTTGGAGACGAAGCCGCAATCGAGCCGGGGCGGGGTGTCGCCGAAATGGACGTGGTCCTCTCCGAACAGCTCGAGCAGCTCTTCAGGCCACCTTTCGTCGGTGATGAAGGGGATGACCTGTGGGTCGTGGACCAAAATGGTCTCGTTGGCCTCCTTCAAGCAGGAAGGGAGAAGCGCAAGAAGCAAAACGCCGAGGGACAATATTCCTTGGGTTCTTTTCATTTTCTAACCAGGAATCTTTTCGCTACCGACCTCATGCCGCTTGTCACCCGAAGCAGGTAGAGTCCCTCGGGGTGCCGCGAGACGTCGTAGGCCGTGTTCTCGTCATCCGACCTGTTGTGTTGCGACCGCTTGTCCAGCAGCGTTCCGCGTGCGTCGTACAGTTCGATATGCGTTTCACCCGCCAGTCCCTTCATCCGGATGTTCAGCACTCCCGGCGTGGGGTTGGGGGACACCTCAACGACGGGCGGTGCTGCGTCGTGGTCGTCGACGCCGTAATAGGAGGTGTGTATCCAGACGGTGCGCTCCTCCGTGCCGCATCGGTTGTGTGCGACGGCATGCAGTGGCACTGAGTCGTTGGCCGGGAGAAAGGAGAAGATCCTCAGGTCGCATGAAAGGCCGTCGTCGGAGGGGATGGCCAGCATGGTGGGGCAGCCGATGCTCCATTCGATGGAGTCGACCGAACAGTAGGGGTTGTCGAAAGCGATACGGTAGTTGTATTGCGTCCATGCCAGCTCGGTGCCCCCGATGGGCCAGTGGTCCCCTTGAAGGCTGAAGTCCGGTGGATAGTTGGCGTCCAGGTTGAGTGTCACCAGGCTGTCGCACCCCGAGGCGGTCGTAAAGACCTTGTGGTACACGCCGCTTTCCCAATAGACGTCGTCCCCCAGAGGGAAGGAGTCGCAGGTGACGGTGTCGATCAGGGTGTTCTCCGGCACATGGATTTTAAGGAAGGAGGTATCGGTGCAAGCGAAATCGTTCAGCCCCGCCACCATGGTTACGGTGTAGTCGCCCCCAGCCGAATAGGTATGCGTGGGGTTGAAGTCATAGGACACCTGTCCGTCGCCGAAATCCCAAAACGCGTCATCGCACTGGTCTCCGGTTCCGTCGGGGTGGATGCCGTCGTTGGAGACCAGGCTTTCGTTGACGAAGTGGAACACGTTCGGGCAGGGGTTCTCGGCGATGCTGCATCCCGACAGGGGGAAACGAAGTTTGGTGTCGGTGAAGAGATCGAACCCGCAGGAGGGGTTCTCGGTGAAGGTGACGTGGCAGCCCAATTGCCTTGTTCCCCCTGCTGGAACACGCACGCTTTGGTCTTGTGAAATGACATGTTCCGGATCGTCAAGCCAGAACCACTCGTAGTTGAACCCACTCGGGGCGGAAAACGAATAATGTTCGGCATCCCCACAAACTTCAGTGATAATGCGTTTCTGGCCACAGGTCAACAGAAAGTAGGCATATCCAAAATGAGCACCAAGAACACAATCAAAAGTTGTCAAACGCACTTGTATTGTATCACCATGAAACCCCGATACGTCAAAACCCACATTGGTCCAGTCTTTCCATTTAACTATAGTACCTGAAGGAGGGTAGAAAGCGCCATTCCAGTCTAAGGAATCGCTAGCGACAAAGTCGGCGGAAAGACAATCCGGATTGATGAGGTCGCCGAAAGAATCGAGTATTTCAAACCTGAACCGAGGCTGCTGTTCGGGTACATGAAAAGGCTGTTCCATAACACAAGCGTATTTCATGACGAGCAAGTCGAAAAAGTTCGTGTCAACGGTGACATCCACGGTAATGCTTTCTGCCTTTGCACGACCAATGGAATCACCTAGTTTGACGGAATACGTTTCACCGGGTGGGATTTTATTGAGATGGAGCACGCATTGGTAACTACAGGTAATGGAATCAATAGCCTGTTGCGTGATTACTGTGTGACGGCCTGGAGCAATGCCATTGATGGCGTAAGGGAAACTGAAGGAACCGTAAGTGCAATGGATGTAAGGCGCGCTTAAATCCGTCAGGTCAATACAGTTGCCCTGACGGTCAATGGGGTTGCGGTGCTGGGCTTGCAGTAAGCCCGGCACCGCGAGAAGCATCAATATCAGTAACGGTTTGCAACCCATTGTCAATATTAATCATCATTATGACCGGGTTGACCGGGTTGAGGTGTGCATAACCTACCGATGTTGACATAAGGCACATGGTATGTATTATAGGTATGGCCATACGAATCATGACGATAATCCGAAAGGCTCCAATCAATTATGCCTTGATTAACTCCTAGAAGCCCCATCCCTAAATCCGCATACGAGTCAGTGTAATAGAGCAATTTTTCAAAGGGCATAATATTACCAGGGTTTATGTCGACAAATATCCTGGAATCATAATAATTTATTTCATGGTATCCAACATATGGGTCAATGTAATCGTAATACATCAAAGAATCCATTCTGTCTTCAACATAATAGGAAGATGACTCAACGGTTTCAAGATGTCCTGTTAAGTCATTCAATGTCCTTACCAATGCGATTGGGAAATTATCATTTAAATAATAGATAGTATCCTCGCCATAATATTGAGTCAACACATTATATAATGTAAACGGGTCATTGAAATACCACTGATGATCTATCCAATCATAGGTGACAAGGATTGACATGATTACCGAGCCATCTCCTGAGATCTTAGCACCAATGAAACGAATGTGCTTGTTGTCCAAATCCAGGTTTTCAAAGGTTGATTCAATGTCACTTGCCGCAACGGTATAGAGTGCGTTCAGGTCGGAAACGTTCACCTTGCCATCCACTACATTGATGTTATAATACAGAGTATCGTAATGGAAGTTGGCGTAATCATTGACAACATCCCCGAAATCATAGTTGGCCACACTTGAAAGATGCCATGCGGCCTCGTCCAGATCCATGGTTTCGTTGTTTCCTCGTGTTTGCATTTTTTGCTTGAACGCTTTCAAATAGGCGTTCATGTCATCCACCTGTGGCGGTTGATAGAACGACTTGGAAGAGACGTTTGTAGTTGCATTGACGGAGGTTTCGTCTTTTTTACAAGAGACCAAAGCGAGAGTCATAGCAGTGAGCATTACGACTCCAAAGATAAAGATTTTTTTCATAGTGTTAATGTTTAAAGATTTATATTAAGAATATTATCAATCGCTCACCTCAAACTCACCATAGTATTCGTCACCATTGGGCAAGGTGAAAGTTACGATGTAGCTTCCGGTGTTGGTGATGTTGAAGATTACGCCGTTGGGCGTTGGGGTGGATTGGTACTGCGTGTCACCGCCAAGGGCAGTTTCTACTTGAATTTGGACTTGGCCAAGGTTCTCCAAGAAGACCACAGTAAGGGTGTGGCCATCAATGGTGGCTTGGATGGAAGAGTCTTTGGGCACTCCCTGGACTGTCGTGTGTTTGATTTGAATGTCGCTATGCTTGTCGGAAAGCAAGACTGTTGTTGCGTTACAGCATACTGTCATCGTAATCAATAATAGCATGATTACTTTTCGTTTGATCAAGTTTTTTTGCACGGCAATTCTAAAATTGGTTTAGTGCTTGCAAATTTAGAATCATGTATCAAATCAAAACTTGATTATTGGCTTTCCTTTATTGCGTTTTATTGCGTTTTTTATGATAAATAATTGATAATCAATGGTATCATAGAACAAAGAACATATCGATCAAAAACAATCTTATATCCGAGGTCTCCATCATTTTCTTGATTTTTTGGGACCTCCTCCAATTGTTCGAATAGTCTATTTGTGTCAAAATGGATATCTCTTTTTCAGACAGACCAATTAATATAAGTTCGCAAAATGTAATGTCTCGGGGTCTCAACTCTGGATAACATAAGGCAAGATGAGTCGCAAACCCTGGGCAATGCCTTTCAATGGCCTCGGCAAGCTGTCTTTGTTGCTTTTGGGTGATGGCTAGTTCAGAATATAAGGACACCTTGTTGGTGGTTAGTATCTCTTTCCCAGTGAATCTCCGTCGCAAGTCGCAACAAATGGCTTCGGCCAATAATCTGTCATATTCCGTTCTGTCACGTTTACTGCGACCATCAACGACTTGCTTGTGTCTGGATAACTTTTGGTTCTCCCTGATAAGTATATGATTTTGCTTTTTCTCTTTCTCCAAAGCTTTGGAGTATTTCGAATCCATTAGTTTTTGGTGTTTTTTTAGACGCCAATAATACATGAATAGAACGGGTAATGCCGATGCCAAGACTACTAATAATAAAACAAGCTGTGTTTTGGTTGCTTTTGCCTTCGTTTGGTTTGCTTTATCAGAATAATATTGCCTATATTTATGGTATAGTTCTGTTACAGTGGCGTTGGTTTTTCCGTGCTGTTCACCAGCGTTGGCAAATTGAGAAAGGAAGACCGCAGCTTGGTTTGCCCTTGCGGAGTCTCCCTGAACGGTATAAATATCTACCAACCACCGAGCAGCTTGTATCCTCGGTTCCATGTTACATGCTTTCTCATAAACGAATTCTAGATATTTCCGTGCGGAATCTTGATTGTGTTCGTGGAAATAGATTTCCCCAATAGTTAGACTCCGCGCGACTCTTTCTTTCTCGCTTTCCGATAGGTTCAATAAATGTTGCATCTGATCCAACGGAAATTCGGCAGAAAGACTCGTCTTGTATAGTAGGTACGCCTTATGAGCGGAAATGTCCCTATATCCGAGACCATCTGGGCCGGGCAATGTTTCCATCGCTTTGGTATAGTAATAGTAGGCACTGTCTAGCCGATCTGACATATCATAATGCGTTGCGATTTGTTCCAGTGTCCAAGCGACACGCCATGCCCCATTGTCGTAATTATTGTAATAGGGCAAGGCCCTCTTCCCGAAATAAATGGCCTGCTCGTGGAGGTACTGGTCAGAGAATAGCACACAAAGATGGGTGTGTGCCAACGCCATGAATTGCCCCTTGTGCCCCACCAACTCCTTTTCACCGTATTGTTCTTCCATCACCTCCAACGCCTTCAAGTATTCCTCGCAGGCCTCCACCACGCTGTCGCGCTCGTAATACCCTACACCATTAATGTAATGTGCCCGGGCAGCCAAAAAAGCGTTGTCGACAGTATCGAAATAGGCCACCGCTTTCAACAAGTCTTCGCGGTTGGTCTGCTCGTAGTCGTTCTTGTACAACAGCTCCGAGACCAACATTTGGCAATAATGCCCGTTGAACTCATCGAGGCTGTCGGCCTCGGGACCGGAGGCGAACTCCAACAGCATCGCCAAAGCACTGTCGGGCTGGGTCCAAATCAGGCTGTCGATGGAGGACAACTCCCTGTGGGATTGAGATGTTGTACATACGGTCTCTACAGGACGATGGCACGCGGCTAGCACGATGGCGACAAACAAAAGTCCGATTACCCTCTCATGTTTCATGGAGCAAAGATAACAAAAAAATCCCGCCATTGCTGACGGGATTTCGTTGCTTCTGCTTGTTAAGAAGATTACTCTTCTTCTTTCTGGCTCTCTTCGTATTCCTTGAGCAGACGGTTTTGTACGTCGGCAGGAACCTGGGCGTATTCGGCATACTTCATGGTGAAGGTGCCACGGCCCGAAGTGAGTGAGCTGAGGGTGGTGGAGTAACGGTCCATCTCGGCGAACGGGACCTTGGCGTGGATGGTCTGGTAGCCATGGTCGCTATCCATGCCCATCACGATGCCACGACGGCCCTGAAGGTCGGTCATCACAGCACCCATGAGGTCGGCGGGCATGCGCACGTCGAGGTCGTAGATGGGTTCCATGATCTTGGGACCAGCGTTCTTGAAGGCCATTGAAAAAGCCATACGGCCGGCAATCTTAAAGGCCATTTCGTTGGAGTCAACGGGGTGCATCTTACCATCGTAAACGTAGACGATGATGTCGCGGGCGTAGGAACCGGTCAGAGGACCCTGCTCCAGGCGCTCGTTGATACCCTTCAGGATGGCGGGCATGAAACGGGCGTCGATGGCACCACCAACCACGCAGTTGGCGAAGATGAGCTTACCACCCCAAGGCAGTTCGTATTCGTCCTTGGTACGCACGGCGAGTTCCTCGGGATCGGTGTAACCCTCGAAGTAAGGAGCCAGCCAGAGGTGCACCTCACCGAATTGACCGCTACCACCAGACTGTTTCTTGTGACGATAGTCGGCTTTAGCGGACTTGGTGATGGTCTCACGGTACGGGACCTTAGGTGTGCTGAACTCGACGGCGATCTTATGGACGTTGTCGAAGTACCACTTCAAGGTGTTGAGGTGATATTCGCCCTGGCACTGAAGGATGTTCTGGCGGAGCTCACGCGACATGCCGGCGATGACGGTCGGGTCGGTCTTGTGCATATCGTTGAGGATGCCACCCAACTTCTCGTCTTCCTGTGAGTTGGCGGCCTTGATGGCGATTTGGAAGACGGGTTCCGGGAACGGGATGGGCGGGAAGGCAGCTTCGGCAACCTTGGCATCGACGAGGGTGTCACCCACGCGGCCGTCTTTCAGCTTGATGGTGCAGATGATGTCGCCGGCGTTGACTTTTTCGACTTCCTCACGGTTTTTGCCGCGGAAGATGAGGAGCTGCGAGATGCGCTCTTTGTTGCCGGTGCGGGGGTTCACCAGGTCTTGGCTCTTGCTCAGGGTGCCGCCATAGACGCGCATCCAGGCCACGTCGCCAAGGTTTTGCTCGGTGGTCACCTTGAAGATCTGCAGGGCGGTGGGGTCTTCGTTGCTGTTGTGGAACTCGGTGCCGTTTTCAGCCTTGATGGCGGGAAGGTCGGCGGGTGAGGGGCAGGCGTTGAGGAGGAACTCGCAGAGACGATAGACGCCGATGCCGCGTTTGGCGGCGCCGCAGAGCACCGGGAACATGTCGCGGTTCATGATGCCCAAACGGATGCCTTGTTCCATCTCCTCTTCGCTGAGGGTCATCTCCTCGAAGAACTTCTCCATGAGGGCCTCGTCGCCTTCGGCGGCGTGCTCGATGAGGTTGTTGTGCAACTCCTCGGCTTTGCCCATCTCGGCGGCAGGGATGTCCTGGATCTCAGGAGCGCCGTTGCCGTTCTTGAAGACGAGCATCTTCATGAGGATGAGGTCGATGACTGCGTTGAAGTCTTCACCCGTGGTCACAGGATACTGGATGGGGGTGACCTTGTCGCCGAAGTACTCCTTCAAGTTGCGGATGGCATTGTCAAAGTTGGCATTGCTGTGGTCGAGTTGGTTCAGGAAGAACACCACGGGTTTGTTGGTGGTCACCGTGTGACGCCAAGCGTTTTCTGTAGTAGCTTCGACACCGGCTTGCGCGTTGACGGTAAGGACGGCTGTGTCAGCAGCGCTGAGGCAGGAAATGATATCACCTGAGAAGTCGCTGAAGCCGGGAGCATCAAGGATGTTGATCTTCTTGTCGTTGACGATGGTGTACATCATCGTGGCGTGGACGGAGATCTGACGATCCATTTCGATTTGACGATAGTCGGAAACCGTGTTCTTTTCTTCCGTGCTTCCTTTTCTGTTGATGACCTTGCCTTCGAAGAGCATGTTTTCTGCGA
>JAILBC010000078.1 GCA_024681295.1 Bacteroidales bacterium | reverse complement strand
GCCGTGAGCCACTTCAAGGAAGCCGACGCGTGGACATACCTCTCCGACCTGGACGTGTTGACGCTGAAGAAGGACATCTCGCCGCTGCTGCCCAGGAACTCGCTGGACGAAAGCGCCAAGAAGTTCGATGCGCTGACCCTGACCATCGAGCTAGGCTATCTCGACAAGGAAGTGGACGCCTCGAGGAGCATTCAGCGGGTGAAGCTCATCGCAGAGAAGCTGGAGGAGATGGGTACCCTGCCACAGGTACAAGCCAAGATAGGCACCATCAAGGAAGTGCTTTCCGAAACGGCATGGCAGAACCTGTCGCTGCAGTGGCTCGAGAAGGTCAGGAAGGACCTGCGCGACCTGATGAAGTTCCTCCTTGGCGACAAGAACAAATGGTTTGTGGTCGACATCGAAGACGTCATCAGCGACAACGGAGAAGTGGAGGGAGTCACCCCGAAAGTCAGCTACAGACAGCGCGTCATGGACTTCCTTGCGGCCAACAGACACCTCCCCGTCCTCGACAAGATCTACGACATGGAGCAACTCGACATGGATGACTTCCGCGAGCTGGAACGCATCCTATGGGAAGAACTCGGCGACAAAGAGGAGTACGACCAATACACTGAGGGCAAGCCCTGCGGCTCCAACGTGGCCATCCTGATACGTTCGCTGATCGGCGTGGACCGCAAGGTTGCGTTGCAGCGATTCGGGCAGTTCATCTCCGGTGCGGAGCTCAACGCCGAACAGGAGGAGTTCCTGATGACGGTTGTGGGCTATGTCTGCGAGAACGGCGACATCACCAAGGAGATCGTCGTGAACGACCCGCCCTTCGACGAGCAGCTGGAGGTGTTCAGCAACTGCATGATCCCGCTATCCAGGTATATCGACAACCTGCACAGGGTGGTCATGCCCTCCTTTGCGCAAGGGGAAGGCTCGATGTCATGGGCGGCGGAATAATCAGAGCCTATCACAGACAATACCAGGGATGAATTTTGCGCCTTTATGCTCAAAAGAGGCGTTGATGTTGGCTATGTAACGCAATGAGATGTTTTCTTCCTGACAAAAGACATTCAACGCAGTAATACTTACGGGTTTCTCAAAACGCTTGTACTTGCACTCGATGGCCATCCTTCGTTGCGCACTTTCTGTCACAAAATCCACCTCGGTTCCATTTTGGGTCCGATAGAAACAGATGGTTTCGTCGGGCTTTCGGTTGCGCCAAAGCTCAAGTAGGATTTCATTTTCGAAGATCGCCCCGTTGTCGGTTCGGAAAGGCATCTCGTTAAAACTGCCATAGATGATGTTACGCAGTCCCAAATCGCAGAAATATACCTTTTTCATTTTGCCGATCACCTTTCGACGGTTGGTGAAAAACGGCTCAATGAGTTTGATGACATACATTTTCTGCAATAAGTTGACATAGTTTTCACAATCATTGTAAGGCAAGCCGCTCTCCCTACTTAGTTCGTTGATATTGATGAGATTGCCTATTTGTGCCGCCAACAGCCTCAACAGTCTGTTGAAACCCACAAAATGCTCATTGGCCACATATCGTCGCACATCGTTGAGCAAGTAGGTCTGGTAAATATCGTTAAGCATCTCCACTTTTTCTTCCGGGTGGTTGGTGAGTGCCGTCCTGGGGAGACCTCCATAGACCAAGTATTCCTGGTAGGCGGCCTGAAGGTCAGTGACAAGCGCCTGGTCATCGGCCTCTACCAGTCGTTGTTGAAGTTGAAACAGTTTCTCGTCCCTGAAAAGCAAGAATTCCGAAAATGACAAGGAAAGCACTTCGATGATACGCACCCTACCCGCTAATGACTCCTCTAAATGTTGCAGGATATCGAGACTTGAACTACCTGAACACAAGACCTTTAATCGATCATACTTGTCGGTCAACAGTTTCAACATAGTAGAAATGCCATCGATGAATTGGAACTCGTCGATGAATAACAGTCCGTCTAAGTCATCGTTAAGATAAATACGCAAATACTGCTCGATGGTGCTGAGCCTCTGGAAACGCTCGGCCACCTCGGCATCTTGTCCATTAAGGAACAATGTATTACGAAATCCCTCGATAGGATACATCTTCATTATCGATGTTTTCCCCACCTGTCTAGCACCTATCAACACCACAATGGGCAAAAACCTGAAGGCTTCCGTGATTCTCTTCTCATATTTTTCGCGTTTAATCATGGTTAGTCTATTCAGAAGACACTGCAAAAATAAAGATTTTTAGAAAATTTTCAAAAAATCCATAGGGATTTTTGTGGATTTATTAAAGAATCTCTAGAAAAAGAACGGATTGTTACTCGGTCACAGGCTTCCCGGCCTCCTTCCAGGCGGTGATGCCACCGAGGAGGTTCACCACCTTGTAGCCCGCGGAGCTGAGCATGCCCGCGGCGGTGGCGGAACGTCTGCCGCTGCGACAGTAGACGGCGATGGTCTTGTCGGTAGGCAGCGTGGCCTTGGCCTTCTCGAGGAAGTCGGCGCCCTTGACGTCGATGTTGAGGGCGTTGGCGATATGGCCGGCGTTGTATTCGTCAGGGGTTCGGACATCGACCAAGACCACGGTGGGGTCGGTGATGCGCTGCGCGAAATCGTCGACGGCGAGATTCTTGAAGGCGTTGCCGCAGGAGGACAGCAGACCCAGGGCGGCTAATAAGCTGAAGAGGAGTTTTTTCATGATATAAGTATTGATGGCGACAAAGATAGTTTTTTTTAAGAAGTAAGAAGTCAGAAGTAAGAAGTAAGAAGGCCTTTCGGGATAATTTTCAATTTTCAATTAAAAAATTTAATTTTGCGCTATGAATCTCAAGGAAAACAAATTTGGCAGCATCGCCGTCATCACGCTCATCTATCTTATTGCCGCTGCTATCGGCTATCTCGTCTTCAACAGCTTACAAGGATCCATGCACGAGCTATGGGCCTTGTTCCTGGCCGATGTGGTCGCCACCGTCATCGTGTGGGCCTTCGGACTGGTCTTCAAGAACGTGTCGGTGTACGACCCCTATTGGAGCGTGTTCCCTCCTGTGGTGTTCACGGCGTGGATGTTCTACAAGGCGACGTTCACCTTGCCGGTGATCCTGCTCCTGATCGCGATATGGTATTGGGCCATCCGGCTGACGGGCAACTGGGCCTTCACCTTCAAAGGCCTGGGTCACGAGGACTGGCGCTACACCCGCTACCGCGAGATACAGTCGCCCTTTCTATTTCAGCTGACCAACTTCTTCGGACTGAACATGGTGCCCACCGTGGTGGTCTTCGGCGCGATGCTGTCCGGCTTCGGCATCTTCGAGAGCGGCAACTCGGCCAACTTCTTCACCTGGCTGGGCTTCGCGATGTGCCTCTCC
>JAILBC010000049.1 GCA_024681295.1 Bacteroidales bacterium | reverse complement strand
CCTCGATGCCGTCGAAGATGGCATGCGATAGTTTGAAGATGGCATGTTGCATCTCTCCTGATTTGCGGTCTTTTCCGGCAGTGGAGACCAGACAGTCGCCTGACTCGAGGACGAGGATGCTGTATGGAACCACCATACGCTTTTCGTTGTGATAATAAATCTCGCCTATGATATCCAGATTTCCGTCAAGCATAGCAACATAGAAGTTGTCGGATTCGGGATCGTAGCCTCCCCAATCGGTATTCATATAGCCGCACATATATATGTTTTCTCCTTGAAAATCAATGGCTTCACATAATGCCATTTGGTCGTATTCATCAAGTGTGTAAGGTCCCAATTTATATTTCGTTTGCGTGAAATCTGGATTGAATTGGCTCATATAAACATCAGCCTTTATTTCGGGATTGCCATTAAAAGGAGGGAAACTGACATCAGAAATCAGATATACCTTGTCTGTCTCGGGATGAATGCCAAAATACTCGTAATGAGGCCTATAGATACTAACCGTCTGGTTATAGATGCTGTGCTTGATGTCGACAACATTCAGGCTGTCGTCGAAAAAGACGCACTCCGAATTGACATCTTTGGCATCGGGGTCTTCCATCACAAGGCGACAACCCGAAGCGCCTCTTTCGGGCGGCAACAAACTGGTGGTGGCGCGGCTGGTGCTTTCAGACCATTGGTGAGTAATCTCGCCGGCTTCGTTATAGCGCACCATCATTTGAACACTATGGTTTCCTTCGATGTAAACGCCCGAAACGAACGTGCTCCCGTCGTCGTTAGGAAGCCATGCGAAATTCCACCAATCGTCATGGGTTATTTCTTCAGGGAAAGGAAATGCATCCGCGAACTCGAAAGTGGTGAGCTCGAAGTCTTCGGAAATGGAGACCTTGTAAACGGTAGGATGATCCGGGCCTTTCACATAATAGAAACAAAGACCGCCGTCGCTCATCCTGAAAAACTTGCTTTCTGTGAGGAAATAACAGGTGTTTGTGTAGCTGTGCCACAATTCGTAATCGATGATGTTGCCTTCCTCATCGATGATTACCGCGTAGAGCCCGACACCGCTTTCAACGGCGTTGAGGATAATTTGATTGTCGCTCCATTGGTCCATGTGATAGACAATCAGTGTTGGCGACGGAAGGATTTCGACTGGCTCTGTCACTTGGGCTTGCATTCGCACCCCTCCCATCATCAGGAGCGCAAGCAGGGTGTAAATTTTCGTTGCTTTCATCGTATAGTTATCTTATTTGTGTAAATACTTTCATCGGAATCCAAAATGCGCAGCAGATAAACCCCTTCCGCCAAACCGCTTAAATTGATTTCATTACTGCCCCGCACCTTCTTTACCATCTGCCCAAGCGCACTGTAAACCTGCACTTCGGCAACCTCAACGCCTTCAATTTTAATAAAATCTTTTGTAGGATTTGGATAGAGTTTAACCTCGTCGAAAATTTTGTTAACATTCAGAAGATCACTCACGAAAAGGATGCTGTAAGTTATTTGACCAGCGCTCGATTCAAGGATAATATTAACGCCAATAAAGTCTCCAGTCACTTGGTCTTTTAAATCGAGACGGAGATACATGTCAACACGGAAATACTCTTTAACAGGCAAATCGTACGGCAACTCATGTTGAGGCACAATGTCAAAATAATCCGTACCGTCTTCAGCAATGGAATAAATCGTTATTGGCGTCAGTGTACCATAGTTTTGATTGCACATTATTCCCGTCAGATGATTCATTTCAGGAATCGGAATATAAAAATTAGTGGGACTATCATGGACAAGTCCGTGATCGACAAGAGTTGAGGAAGCCATCATGGCAACCACTGTCCTATCTTCCAAAGAAGTTATGATTTGGATATCGGAAGGTGTATAATCTCCTTTTCCAGAGAAAGGCACTTGTAACCAAACTGATAAAAAGATAGAATCTCCTACAGGGAGTGTATAAGGATATTGGCAAGGGAAAGGCAACAACACGTCAAGAGGTGTATCGTGGTCATATTCGACACCACTAATTGTTATCGTTTCGGTAGTAAAGTTTTTTATTATGATATCGTCACATCTACCAATATCATTAAGCCATACAGTATCGGTGATAATCAAGCCACTATTCCTTTGCTCTTGCGCTTGAATCGTCATTCCTCCCACTATCACTAGGAGCGCAAGCAGGATGTTAATTTTAGTTGTTTTCATAGTATCATTGTTTTATCCATTTTCCACTTTCGGCTTCTTTGCCGTTGGCGATGACTTTCCAGATGTAGGTGCCTGAAGGCCAATGGACGGTATTTATAGAGGTGATGTTATCTGTAATTTCCTGATTGTAAATCAGTTTTCCACTCAAATCATAGATTTCCACTCGGGCATTTTGCAATCCCGTCCTGATGTTCAGCACATCCTTCCCCGGATTAGGATAGGCCACCGCCACCTTCAGACCGTTGTCGTGGGCTTCGTCAATGCCGTCAAAGGCTTCTTTTGGAACTTTGAAGATGGCACCCGTCGTGCCAGTCATATTCGTCTTTGCGACTTGGCATTTGACAAAGACATCTCCTTCGGAGCCAACACGCAATCCACCAAAATACATCAGTTCAGTATTGTCTTCTTTGTAATAAACCTCTTGAAGTTTGTTGAGGTCTTCGTCCAAATGAACAATATAAAGACTTTTTGAAAAGAACCAATTGTCGGGTTTGTCCATTCCACTGGCCATATAAACATCGCCATTTTCACCAAAGTCAATTGAGTTTGGTTGACCTGGAGTACAAGGTATTTCCGAAGTGATACCCCAGGTGTAGGCCAATTGCTCAAAATTGTCGGCATCAAACACGCTCATCAAGACATCCTCGTTATGCACGACAATATAACCACTTGGGGTAGGTATAACCTCATCCTCCATGTTGATGGTATAAGTCTTACCGTTGTATGGATTCATGCGAAAACAAGCTATCCAGCCACATCGCATAGGATAAGACAACTGGTCGATATTCTCTTTGATGGCTATGGTATTGAGATCGCCATCCAAGGTATAGCAATTGTATATAGATCCCCCGCCATTTCCTGCCAAAACAAGTCGGCACCCCATCATATCGGGCGTTGGGAACATGTAGCAGCCGCTTGAAGAAGGCGCAGGGTCGTCGAGAAGCCTTTCGGTCAGCAACTCACCGTTTCCGTCAAACTTCAGTATCCTTAATCCATGATGGCCACTTGTCCATAGGGTATCAACATAATAGGAGTAATAAAAATTGCCCAAAGCATCCTCAACCCATTGCTCGCCTCCTGAAATGAACCTGTAGAAATCATAGCCAACCCAATTGAAATCCATAGTATCCACGGACAAATCTTCATGGACGGTCATTTTTTGAAGATGAATTGTGTCGTTTGAATACTTCGTGACGAAAAGACCAACCGACCCGTCACCGAAACGCGCCAAATGCCTCAAACTGTTGTTGTCCTGAATGCTCGGAAGAACAACCCTATTGATAAGTTCTCCGTTTTCATTCACTTTGTAAAGAGCCACATCCGCTGCTTCGTCGGCTCCAAGAACAAGCAGATCTTTCTCGTTCATGAAAATGAGGTCATCGATGTAATGACGTTCAAAGAACCTTTGTGGTTCCTGTGCTTGCATTTTCACCCCGCCCGCTATCAGCAGGAACACAATCAGGGTGTAAAACTTCACTTTTTTCATGGCTTACCGTTTTGATTCATCAAAATTATAACAGAAAAACAGGATAATAACATTGTCGAAGCCCAAGTTCAGGTTTTTCAGGCTCGAAGAAAAGATAAACCATTAACAATCATCAGATTGCAGAAAACCGTATTCAGGTTTTTCCTTATTCCAAATGAAAGGAATTAGATAGGATTTAATACTATCAGACCTGTTTCTTCACGAATTTGACGATACAATCAATGCAGATTGGGAGCGAAGTGACCTCATCAATAAAAACATTGGCGGGATGCATATCCTCCAAAGCGATGCGGTCCGATATGTAGTTCACCCCTTGTCCTTCCCAATTATCACGGAAGCCTTTTTCGGCTACGAGTTTGTCTATTTCTTCTTTTGTGGCTAGTCGTTGGCAGCGGACGTAAGGCTGTGTTAGAATCACCCGAAAGAGTTTGTCTGAGTCACGGGTAAAGCCAATAACGTGCATAGCCGTTTCAGGGAAGATGTAGTTGTGAAGGGCAATGGCATCAAGAGCCTTTTGTGTGGTGGAGTAGATGGAAGCTCGTTCTTTCAGCACGGCTGGCGATCCGTCTCTGTAATAAACTTTGGCTTCCGCTCCTTCGGCAATCATCGGGCCGAATCCCTTGCGGACAATGTCATCCGAGGCTTCAACCCATAGGCGAGCGGCCCTTGCCCATTGTTCAAGAAGCTTTTCTTGCAGTTCGTCTATTTCCCAATTGCTTGGGCTTCCTTGGCCGCTTCCAGCATGGCCACCTGCTGTAAGGCTTCTTTCAGCGTAGCGTGCGACGATGGACGCCCCGATGAGAGCCGAGCCTGCCTTGCAGACTCCTGAATGCTCTCGAAGATTAAATCGAGGAAGGTCTGTGGATCCATTTTCTATCTGGTTTACAAATTCATCAATGGCATGAAGTGTCGGCTCCGTGAAGCCGTCTTTGGCGATTGCCTCATCTATGTCCTGAAAGCACTTCATTGGGTTTTCTGTTTGTGCAAAAGTACATATTATTTCCAAAACCACCAAGTGAGTCCTGTTGTTTTCTTTATATTTGCTTTAATCACTTGTCAGATTCCTCCGCGAAGCTTCGGAGGGTGGTCGAAAGAGGCTCTTCAGCGCCGAAAATGGCTTTCATTTTGCGGCCTCGGTCGTTCACGGTGGTGTAAGCCCGCTGCATCAAGGCGGAGATGTCGGCATCCGAAAGGCCGAGCAGGTAGAGGCAGCAATAGTCGAGG
>JAILBC010000034.1 GCA_024681295.1 Bacteroidales bacterium | reverse complement strand
GCGGTCTGACTTCGGTGATTCTTAACAGCAATGCTATTGCTTCAGTAAATTATTCAAGTAGCAGTAGCTTAAAAAATAAATTCGGCACGCAAGTCATCAGTTACACTTTTGGACCATCTGTGACCTCGATAGGCAACTATGCGCTCTATGGTTGCAGCAACCTGACCTCGATTGAAATCCCGAACTCAGTGACCTCGATAGGTGACAGTGCGTTCGAGAATTGCAGCGGACTGACCTCGATTGAAATCCCGAACTCAGTGACCTCGATAGGCAACTTAGCGCTCTATGGTTGCAGTGGACTAACCTCGATTGTCTCATACGCAATAACTCCGCCCACTGTGGGTTATAACACCTTTTATTATGTGCCAACCACCGTGGTAGTTCATGTGCCTTATTGTGCCGAAAGCTACCAAACCGCCAATGGTTGGAACCAGTTTACAACTTTTGAGGAATTCGATGACGACTACTTCTGCGCAATCATCGATTTCGATGATGACAATGTGAAAGCCATCTGCGTTGCTTATTGGGATACCAACGGCGATGGCGAGCTGAGCAAAGCTGAAGCTGCCCAAGTGACAAGCTTGAATACCGCTTTTTCGTTTAACGACGACATCGTTTCTTTTGATGAACTGCAGTATTTCACTGGGTTGTCTTCCCTCAACGATTACGAATTCTTTTTCTGCGGCAGCCTTGCCTCTGTCTCCATTCCCACGAGCGTTACATCTATTGGCAACGAGGCGTTTTCTGGATGTAGCAACCTGTCATTGATTACTTCCTATCCGACGACACCCCCAGTGTTGGGCAATACCGTTTTTGAAGGGGTGCCCGATTCGATTGTTGTCCATGTGCCTTGCGGCACTACCGAATTGTATCAAGCAGCCGAGGGATGGAGCGACTTCAATAATTATTTTGAGTATTATTGCCCCATCGATTTTGCTGATGACAACGTAAAAGCCATTTGTGTGGCCAACTGGGATACCGATGGTGACAGCGAGCTCAGCTATGCCGAGGCCGCCGCAGTAACCGATTTGGGAACCTATTTTAAAAATAACGCCGACATCACTTCGTTCGATGAGCTCCAATACTTTACGGGGTTGACATCCCTGCCAAACACGGCCTTCATGAGTTGCACAAACCTCATATCCATCAGCCTTCCGCAGTCCATCGCGTCGCTGGGTACGGGTGCCTTCTTCAATTGCACAGGCCTGTCAGTAATGACCGTCTATGCCGAAACACCACCGACAACAGTATCCAATACCTTTGGCAATGTGTCTTCCAGCCTAGTCATCAACGTGCCTTGCGGCACCTCGGATGCCTACCAGGCCGCCACGGTGTGGGGTAGCTTCTCGAATCTGGTTGAAATGTGTGTTTACCATTTCACCATCCCCGGCGATTGGAGTGCGGCAAACAATTGGACCGAAAATGCCGTTCCTGGAATGGCCGCCGAAGTCGTTATCAATGCCAACTGTACCCTGGATATGGATGCCACTGTGAGCGAACTTACCATCTCGAATGGCAAAAAGCTTACCGTCAACAATGGGGCGAAGCTCACAGTTACCAATACTTTGACCAACAATGGCGGTGGAGCGGACAACCTGATAATCAACGAAGGCGGCCAGTTGCTCAACCCAAGTAGCGGTGTCAACGGCACCTTGAAGAAGCAAATCACTGGCTACGGCACCAGCGAGGATGGCTGGTACACCATAGCCGCCCCCATCTATGCCGGTATGCCGGTCAACACCCTCATCACGGACACCTACGACCTCTATTATTACGACGAGCCTAGCCATTATTGGATGAACCAGAAAGACGCTACCAACAACCTCAACGCCCTCAATCCTGCGCAGGGCTACCTCTATGCCAGTCAGGCAGGAAGAACGGTGAGCTTGGCCGGTCAGCTCAATCCCAGCAATGCCGAGCTCAGCATTCCGGTCACTTATACCAGCGGCAATCTGGCAGGCTTCAACTTGGTGGGCAACCCCTACACCAACAACATCAACATCGGCGATGTGAAAGTCAACGGGACCGCCCAGACGGCCTTCTGTCGCGCTGAAGGCGGCAGCAGCCTTGTGGCATACGTGGCTGCCGACAATGAGCCCATCAGGCCCGGTGACGGATTCATGGTGAAGACTACGGAGAGCGGCACGCTCACCTTTGGTAGTGCGGCCACCCGCGGAGAAAAACAACAGGAAGACCGATATGTGAGACTTGTGCTGAGCAAGGATGGCCAAGTGGCCGATCGCGCCTATCTGCGCATGAACGACGGCGAGGCCTTGGAGAAATTCAGCACGACTACCGCTCATAGCCAACTCTACTTTAAGAATAACGGAGAGCCTTATGCCGTGGCTGCCAACGAAGCCGAAGATGGTGCCATGCCGCTTTACCTGGAGAAAGCCAACGGAACATACACCGTCGAAGCCACATTGCTTAACGCAGAATGCGATTATCTTCACCTTGTTGATAACCTCACGGGTGCCGATATCGACCTGCTTGCGACCCCAAGTTACACATTCACATCCAAACCTACCGACTATGCATCGCGATTCAAGCTGGTGTTCAGAGCAAACGAAAACGATAACGAAAACGAAGAATTTGCCTTCATCAGCAATGGCGAGATTGTCGTCAACGGCACAGGCACCCTCCAAGTGATTGACGTCACCGGTCGCGTGGTCAGCAGCCATAGCGTCAGCAACCATGCCTCAATCGATGGGTTGACCGCCGGAGTGTATGTGCTTCGCCTCATCAACAACGATCATGTGAAGATTCAAAAGATAGTCATCAAATAAAAACCCGAAATATGAAAAAGTTAGCATTAACACTCGCAATCGTTCTCGGCATGAGCCTTGGCGGTTTTGCTCAAGACGGGGGTCTCTTCGGTTACGGTGACGTCAGCGAAACGGACGAGTCATCCAACCTCGCTTGGTACTCCTTCTATCAGGACGACAACGGATTCGGTGGACTCTTCGAGAATCTCCGCACCACCTTCTCACCCGCTTTGCCCATCCACGATCAAACCGGCAACCAGGATGCACCCCTCACCGGCGGAGCCCTCCTGCTCATCGGCTTTGGCGCGGCCTACGCCCTGAAGAAGAGAAGGAAGTAAAGTTTGAAATAACTTGATCACCGGCGTGGGCCCTTCGTGGGCTCACGCCGGTTTTTTATTACAATCGGTGAACGTGGCTTCTCATCGCTATCGTGATTTCGCCGTTGTTTTCCTGCGTATTAATTTATTTTATTAATTTCATAAAACGATTTCCCATAAAATAATATCAAAAAAACTTGCGTAGTCTAATTTTTTGGTTTACCTTTGCAGAAATTTTAAAGCATAAACCATGGAAAAAGACAGCAATTGCATCCGCTTCGACTGGGCCGCCAAATACATTCTTCGCAACAAAGCCGACTTCGTTATCCTCGAAGGGTTCGTCTCAGCCATCCTAGACGAAAAGATCACCATCATGCAACTTCTGGAAAGCGAAAGCAACCAGAAGACAAAAGACGACAAATACAACCACGTTGACATCAAAGCCATAAATAGCAAGGGCGACATCATCCTCATTGAAATTCAGCAAAGTACGGAACTGTATTTCCTTCAACGTGTCCTCTTTGGGGTAGCCAAAACCATTACCGAACACATCAAACTGGGAAAGAACTATCGCGATGTGAAAAAGGTGTATTCCATCAATGTCCTATATTTCGACTTCGGAGAAGGCGACGACTATCTCTATCACGGCAGCAACTCCCTTATCGGCGTTAACACCGGCGACCAACTCAAAGTCACCGCTGACGAACTACAAGGTATTAATACGGTCTTGTCGGAGAAAGTCTTTCCTGAGTACTACCTGCTACGCGTGGAAAAATACGACAAGGAAGAAGCACATTCAGACCGCGAGGAATGGATGTGCTATTTGAAATGGGGCTACATCAACCCAAAAACCAAAGCACACGGCCTAAAAGAAGCGTACGAACGATTGCACGAGCTGAAGATGAGCCCCAAGGAACGAAAAGCCTATGAGGACCATCTGGAGACGCTCATGTACCAAGACAGCGTGCTTGGCGCCGCCCGACGCGACGGACGCATCGAAGGACAGAAAGAAGGTCGTATCGCTGGACGAAAAGAAGGAAGCAAAAAAAAGGCGCTCGAGATCGCCCGAAATCTCAAAGCCCTTGGCCTTGACGATGAAGCCATAACCGAAGTCACCGGGCTGATGCAAGAAGAACTCCTTTAACACGGACAACCTCCGGCGTGAGCCCACAAAGAGCTCACGCCGTTTTTTATTCAAACCCTTTCGTCAAGAATCGCCTGAGGCCAAGGTGGGTGATGCCCTCTGCATCCTGCCTATCGACCAGGGGCGTCATCGAGATGACATATTTCGGGTAGTTATCCCTAATGGCACGGAGGTTGCCGAACTCGCGTTCCCGTGTGGCTTCATCAACAATGATGTATGAGACCTGTACATACACACGATGACTTTCAGGTTTGGCACAAACAAAGTCGATTTCACCAGCTTGAAGTTGCCCGACAGTCACCTCATAACCAAGACGAATCAGATGGTTGTAGATGATGTTCTCGATCACTTTTTCGATGTCGCCCTCACGTGAGCCGCCTGCCAACGCATTACGGATGCCATTGTCCTCGAAATAGAACTTGTCGTTGCTCTCAAACAATTTCTTGCCGTGGATGTCGTAACGGTTCACCCGATGAATCATGTAGGCATCGCACAGGTATTTGATGTAATTGATAACGACCGTTGAAGTGATGTTGTCGCCCTTCGACTTCATAAATTTGGCGATGCTGTTGGCGGAGATGATCTTTCCCGTATTGTCCGCCAAAAACCTGACAAGGTTTTCAAGAAACGCCACATTGCGGATACTGTTCCTCAAAATCACATCTTTCAGCAGCACGGTATGATACACATCCAACTGGTATTGACGTGCGTCCTGCTCATCGAGACCCATCTTCAGCAAACCCGGAAGACCTCCGAATTGGATGTACTTTGACAGCGTTTCGTCTGTATCGGGCATTTGGTGAAACCTCATGAATTCCTCATAACTCAGTGCCTGAATATAGATTTCCTTGTAACGACCTCCGATAAGGGTGCTCAAGTCACTGCTGAGCATTTTCGAATTTGATCCCG
This sequence comes from Bacteroidales bacterium, assembly GCA_024681295.1. Classification (GTDB taxonomy): domain Bacteria; phylum Bacteroidota; class Bacteroidia; order Bacteroidales; family F082; genus Limimorpha. The sequence goes on along the minus strand of JAILBC010000034.1, from coordinate 2,523 downwards.
TAACCACAATCTCGATGTCGGGCTCTTCATAGTAACTGCGCACACTTTTTTCGAAACCTTCAATATCCTGAATTTCATCAACAAGAATGTAATTCAACTTTTTTCCGTCTCGCCTTCCATCAATATAGGCGTTCAAGTCCTTGTAGGTCTTAATGTCATCAAATTCATGCTTCTCCTTGTCAATGAAGATGACATTGGCATCAGAATCTTGGCGAATCTTGTCGCGGAACATCCGAAGGACAAAACTCTTCCCTATCCTTCGCTGCCCTGTTAATATAATGATTGTATCCTTGCCGAGATAATGCTCGATTTGTTCTAAATACTGCGGCCTTAAAATCGTCTTCATGTTCTGAATTTTATCTTTTACAAAAGAAATTTTTTGCAAAAATAATATTTTTATCTTTTATAAAATATAAAATTTGGATTTTTTTACTATTGCTGATTCGATTAAAAACTTTATTTTTGCAGGTTATTCTGACAAAAACGCATCTCTATGGATTATAACTTTACCGAAATTGAGAAGAAATGGCAGCAATACTGGCGCGACCATCAAATCTATAAAGTCGACATCGACCACAGCAAACCCAAGTTCTATGTACTCGACATGTTCCCCTACCCCTCTGGCGCGGGACTGCATGTGGGTCACCCCCTGGGATATATCGCCTCTGACATCTATGCCCGCTACAAGCGCTTGAAAGGCTTCAACGTGCTGCACCCCATGGGCTACGACGCCTACGGCCTTCCCGCCGAGCAGTATGCCATCCAGACGGGCACCCACCCCGCCGTGACCACCGAGAAGAACATCAACCGCTACCGCGAGCAGATGGACAAGATCGGATTCAGCTACGACTGGGACCGCGAGGTGCGCACTTCCGATCCGGCCTATTATAAATGGACCCAGTGGACCTTCCTCCAGCTGTTCAACTCTTTCTATTGCAACGGCTGCCAGAAGGCCCAACCCATCAGCAAACTCATCCACCGCTTCGAAGAAAAAGGAACCGAAGGCCTCAACGTGGCCGAAAGCAAGCCCCTGAGCTTCACCGCCGACGAGTGGAAGGCCATGAGCGAAAAGGAGCAGCAGGAAGTACTGATGAACTACCGTCTCGCCTACCAAGCCGAAGCCTTGGTAAACTGGTGTCCGAAACTCGGTACCGTGTTGGCCAACGACGAGGTCGTCGACGGCCTCTCCGTCCGTGGTGGCTACCCCGTGGTGCGCAAGTCGATGAAACAATGGCTGCTCCGCATCACCGCCTACGCCGAACGCCTGCTCACTGGCCTGGAGACCGTGGAATGGAGCGAGTCGGTGAAGGAAGTGCAGCGCAACTGGATTGGCAAGTCCATGGGCGCCTCCGTCATCTTCAAAGTCGAAGGTAAGGATATTGATTTGGAAGTGTTCACCACTCGTGCGGACACCCTGTTCGGCACCACCTTCATGGTGCTGGCACCCGAGCACGAGCTGGTTTCAACCATCACCACCCCTGAGCAGCGTGCCGAGGTGGAGGAATACATCACCCGTACCAAGAACCGCAGCGAGCGCGAGCGCATGGCTGAGGTCCGCAAGGTAAGCGGCGCCTTCACCGGTGCCTACGGCATCAACCCCATCACGGGAGCCAAACTGCCCATCTGGATTGCCGACTACGTGCTCATGGGCTACGGCACCGGCGCCATCATGGCCGTGCCGGCTCACGACAGCAGAGACTTCGCCTTTGCCCGTCACTTCAACCTGCCCATTATTCAAGTGGTGAAGAAACCAGGCACTGAGCCTACCGACCCAGCTACTTGGGAGGAGAGCTTCGATGCCAAGGACGGCGAACTGGTCAACTCAGGCTTCCTCAACGGTCTGACCGTGAAGAAAGCCATCGAGCGGATGATCCAAGAGTTGGAGAAACTCGGTGTGGGTACGGGCAAGACCAACTACCGCCTGCGCGACGCCATCTTCAGCCGCCAGCGCTACTGGGGTGAGCCCTTCCCGATCTACTACAAGGACGGGATGCCCTACGCCATGGACGAGTCAAAACTGCCCTTGATGCTGCCCACCATCGACGAGTACAAGCCCACCGAGACGGGTGAGCCGCCTTTGGCCCGCGCCAAGAACTGGGTCACTGAGGAAGGCTACCCCATCGAGACCAACACCATGCCGGGCTTTGCCGGTTCCAGCGGCTACTATTACCGCTACGAGGATCCGCATAACGACAAGGAATACTTCAGCCGTGAAGCCAACGACTACTGGCAGAACGTCGACCTCTATATCGGCGGCGCCGAACACGCCACCGGCCACTTGATTTATAGCCGCTTCTGGTGCAAGTTCCTCTTCGACATCGGTCTGGCCTGCAAGGATGAGCCCTTCCAAAGGATGATCAACCAAGGCATGATCCAAGGCCGTTCCAGCTTCGCCTACCGTGTCAACATGGAGAAGATCTGCGAGTACAACGTGTGGAACATCATCAAGGACAAGAAGTTGGGTGTGGAGTTCCTCAAGGACTTCAAGGACGGTCGCCGTCGGTTCGACTTCTTCTGCCCCGA
>JAILBC010000132.1 GCA_024681295.1 Bacteroidales bacterium | reverse complement strand
AATACGGCATCCAATGGAGGTCGCCGGCCATCATGAACCCACGTATTAGATTCGATTAATCTGAAAACAGCAATCATGGGCATAATAAGCATAAAAGACAAAGTTGACGCTGATTCACAAAACAAACTTGGTGAGCAGTATTGGTTCGGAAATGGCGTAGAGCAAAATTACGACGAGGCGCTCAAGTGGTACAGGAAAGCCGCATTGCAAGGCCATAGTGTGGCGCAAGCCCATCTCGGCGTGGCATACTACGAAGGCGAAGGTGTGGAACGAAACTACGACGAAGCCTTCAAATGGATCAGCCAAGCCGCAAACCAGGCTCAGGGTATCGCACAATTCGTGCTGGGTGAGATGTATGAAAAAGGAAGAGGCGTAAAAAACGACATCCATAAAGCGCAATACTGGTATAAGAAAAGCGCCGAATCCGGTGTGGATGCCGCCCAAAAAGCCTATAATCGCGTCAAGGATTACGAATTCGCCGAGGACTGGTACTGGAAAGGCGACACTGAATTCGAAGCGGGAAATATCGAGGAAGGCCTAAAGCTGTTCAAGAAAGCGGCCAGAGCGGGCTATGCCGATGCGGCATGGGAACTGGCATGCAAGTATAAAAATGGAGACGGGGTTTATCCAAACAAAAGAATCGCCTCACAATGGACTTTGAGAGCCGCGGAATTAGGTGATTCATCCGCCCAAGACGAAATGGCCATCACTTGCCTTAGAAAAAAAAGATACAAAGAGGCCTTCTACTGGTTTACCAAAGCCGAAAATACCTTTGGGTTAGCCAGTTGCTATCAACATGGATGGGGCGTCGCATGCGATTATACAGAAGCTATTCGACATTACAAATCATGGGAATCAATGTTCCCAGACAAAAAGATTGAGTATGAAATTGGCTTTTGTTACGAAATGGGGTTGAACAACATCGCCGAGGCAAGAAAGTGGTATCAATTGGCTGGACAAAAAAAATATGAGCCCGCCCTGACAGCACTCCAACAGATGGAAATGGTGGAAAAGGACAGAAGCGGAGTGGAATCGTGGTTCAAGAAAGGAGAAGCTGCCTATTGGGACACAATCCATCTGATTTTTCCCGATGGCACAGAATATACGGAACATGTAACGCATTTGGATCCAATTCGACATATTGAAGCCATGCGATGGTGGCATAAGGCAGCAGTACAAGGACATGCCGAATCGCAATACCATCTTGCGAAATACATATACCGTAGAAAACTAAAAAGCGAAACCGAGGCCAACAATTGGATGACCATCGCCGCCAACAACAACAACGATACTGCTGCATTAGTACTTGCCTATAAGTACTATTACGGCAAGAGAGCCGCCGATTACGAAGAATCCATCAAGTGGTTCCGCATCATCGCAAAAAGAAGCGGATACATCGACAATGTGTTATATAATTACTTGTACAACAAGACAGAAATCGACCCCATCCCAGATGACAACCCGCCCCAACCCTCTCCCAAAAAGATTAACGAAGCCAAACCTTCCACCAGATCAACTATTTTCAAAATCCTAGGCTTCCTGCTTTTCACCGCCATCATCGTATTCATTCGACGAATGGATTCCATGTCATACCGTCCCCTCAACGATGAAGAGGTTTACGAAATGGCGCAAGAGGTGAATATTACCGTACCCAATCAGGAAATCACGCTTTTCGACACAGAGGAAACCCAAAAACTACCACCCCAAAGCACCGTCAAAATTCTGGGCATCTGTAAGAACAAACTCAATCGAGGCGACTCCCCTCTTCTTGCAGACAATCCCGTTTATCTCCTAGAACTCCCCGACAGCACAAAGGCTTACGGCAGACTGATGGAAACTGCCATTGGGCAGACCACCCTCCTCTCCAACGGCGACACAGCCGTCATCAGCGGCATCAAAAAACTAAAGAAGGCTCCCAAGACACTGGCCACCGGCGAGAAAAGCCGTTCCGAATACGTCTATACCCTTGAAGGCCGCGACGAACAACTCGCCATCGAGGACCTGAATCCCTGTCCCTCACAAAGAGTGGTCTACCAATTTGGAAGAACAGGCCAAAAGAAACTCTTTCCTATTCGCTCCATAAGCAAGAAAAACGGTTTCTTCCTTTTCCCAAAACGCCAAGGCTGGAACGAATTTCGATTGTCGCAAAGGCAGCGTATTTGGATGCTCGTGTTGGCCTACTTGATTGAGATGATACTGATTGTCTGGTTATTCAAATTCCTGAGCGATCTAAACACCTATCGACTTGTCAAACGAGGCAAAACCATATTTCCCGGCAGACTACATTTTTATAAATTCCTCACCCTGCTGGTTTTTGCGGCAATCGTCGTCCTCATCCGACGCATGGACCAGATGACCTACCGACCCATCACCGAGGACGAAGCCCTGGAGATGGCACAAGAGGTGAAGATTACCGTACCCAACCAAGAAATTACGCTGCTTGACACCATGGTCACCCAGCCTCTCCAGGTGAAAAGCGCCGTCAAAGTGCTGGGCATTTACAAGGAAAAACTCAATAAAGGCAACGCACCGTCCTCAGGCGACAGTCTCGTTTACCTTATGGAACTTCCCGACGGCACCCGGGGTTACGGACCTTTGGCGGAAGCCTCCATCGTGCAACGCAAAATGATGCCCGACGGTGACACCATCGTCCAATGTGTCACCTATTTGGGAGGAGTGAAAAAAGATTTCTTTTATGGCCTCCGACCAGTGACGAAAAAGAACGGCTTCTTCGTCTTCCCAAAATACCAGGAATGGAATGAGTTCCGTTGGCCTCGCTGGCTTCGAATTGCGATGATTGCGCTAGCCTACCTCATCGAATTGATTTTGCTTTATAAGTTATGGTTCGGCCTCCTCGATTGGATATCAACCCTCAAAGCAAAACGGGGCGATGGTAAAGCATGCGATTGGATAGGATACTGCTATGAGAATGGGCATGGAGGCGTTGATTCCGATTTTGACAAAGCCCTCTGGTGGTATAAGAAAGCCTCTGCCACGGGTTACTCCTGCCTAAGACTTGGCGAATTGTACGAAGGTCGCTTTCCGAAGGGAGAAATGGACATTGATTATTTCAAGGCCATGAAATATTATGAGAAAGGTACCACCTGTAAGAACAAAAAAACCAGAAAAAGATGCCAAAAAGAACTGGATCGTTTAAAACTTCTAACGGATTACAGTAGCGGTTTTGGAAAAAAATACATTTTAGCCCTTTTGGGCAATGCTGAGGCTCAATTCCTTGTAGGAAACTATTACTTGACCGGCACTGATGTGAATCAAAACTACAAAGAGGCCATCAAATGGTATAGGAAAGCCCTTGACCAAGGCTATATTAAAGCATACGGAAATCTAGGGAGTTGCTATTATGAAGGAAACGGAGTGCCTAAAGACCATAATGAGGCGATCCGTTACTTCAAAAAAGGGGCTGAGATGGGCGATCCAACTTCAATGGTCAACCTAGGCTTAATGTATTACAACAGTGGGAATGGCCCTTTAAGCAAAACAGAAGGCATCCATTGGTTGAAACAAGCCGCCAAATTAGGTCAGGAAGACGCCATCGAAACATTAAAAAAACTGGGTATTACCAAGTACTGAAAACATATCTTTGACAACAAAACCTAACAACATGAAATTCAAAGAAGAAAAAATGAAACGGCTACATGAAGCCGCACAAGCAGGAGACCTAAACGCACAGTATGAATTGGGACTTTGCTATTTTTACGGCAAAAACGGTCTGGAAAAAGACATTAGCCATGGCATCGCATGGCTAAAGGAAGCCGGCATGGCAGGATACGAAAAAGCAAAGAAAAAGTTAATTGAAATCATACCTGACAACTATATCAACGACTCCGATATCATTCACTGGCTCTTTGTATACGATCGTTCAAGGTACGACAGACTATTAGCCATTCACCAAATGATGATGTAACATGAAAGCAATAAGAACACTACTCCCTATCCTGCTATTGTTCCTTTTCGGAAAGTCACAGGCTTGCACCAACTTCTTGATTACCAAAGGTGCCACAGTGGACGGCTCCAACTTCATTAGCTATTGCGCCGACTCGCACATTCGCTACGGCGAACTCTACTACACCCCTGCCGCCGACTGGCCCGCTGGGAGCATGCGCGTGTGCTACGACCGCGGCACCAACGCCCCTAGAGGAAGCGTGCCCCAACCTCCACATACCTATCAAGTAGTTGGCTATATAAATGAAAACCAAGTTGCCCTCGGTGAAACGACCTTCGGAGGACGCGAGGAACTCATCGACCCCACTGGCATCGTCGACTACGGTAGCCTGATGTTCATCGCCCTCGAACGCAGCACCTCAGCCCGCGAAGCTATCAAGATTATGGCAGACCTTGTGGAGGAATACGGCTATGGCTCTGACGGCGAGTCGTTCAGCATCAGCGATGCCAACGAAGTGTGGTATATGGAGATGATAGGGATGGGTGTGGAAAAAGGCGCCGTGTGGGTGGCCATCCGCATCCCCGACGGCTATGTAAGCGGTCACGCCAACGCCGCACGCATCACCACCTTCCCCTTACGCAATGGAAAGACCTCCATCACCGATAAGGACTGGAAGAAACTCTACAATCCCCAAGTGGAAGTGATCTACAAACATGATGTCATCGACTTCGCCCGTCGCAAGGGCTACTTCGATGGCAAGGACAAGGACTTCGACTTCAGTGCAGCCTACGCCCCGGTAGACTTCAGCGCCGCCCGCATCTGCGACCTCCGCGTGTGGACCATGTTCAATAAAGTATGCGACGGTATGGACGAATACTGGGACTACGTCACTGGTAAAGACCTCTCCCACCGCATGCCGCTTTACGTAAAACCTAACCACAAGATCAGCCTCAGCGACATGATGGCCTTCCAACGCGACCACTTTCAAGGCACGGAACTAGACAAAACCCTCGACCCAGGCGCAGGTCCCTTTGGATCACCATTCCGTTTCAATCCTCTGTACTGGAGTTATGACGGCAAAAACTACTTCAACGAACGCAGCATTGAGGTTGTGCAAACGGGATTCTCGTTCATCGCTCAGAGCCGTTCTTGGCTCCCCAACCCCATCGGCGGCATCATCTGGTTCGGCGTTGACGACACCAACTCCACCGTCTACACACCCTTCTACTGCTCCATCACCGAGGTCCCCATCGAATACCGCGTGGGCAACGGTGACATGCTGACCTACAGTGACAACGCCGCCTTCTGGGTGTTCAACAGGCTGGCACATTTCAAGTATCTCTACTACAACAGAGTGATCGGCGACATCCAAAAGGTTCAGAACGAGTTGGAAAACGGCTATCAGGAGCAAGTCAAATCCACCGACAACAAAGCCTTGAGCCTCTTTGCCCAAGACCCGAAGCAGGCTATCGCCTATCTCACAGAATTCTCGTCCCAAGCAGGACACAACACCGTCGCACGGTGGAAAGAATTGAGCAATTACCTTTTGGTGAAGTACCTCGACAGCAACGTCAAGCAAGTAGATGAAAACGGCAACTTCCTCCGCAATCCTTACGGGTACCCATTAAAGCCCAAACAGCCCGGTTATCCCGATTCATGGAAGAAACAGGTAATTGAAGGGACAGGGGATCGATTTGAACGATAATGGTAGTGTCATCCGCCAAAGGCGGATGATAGCTTTGTAGGATAGCAACCCCTACAGATCTAGCATCCCCTGTGGGGATGCCACCTCACTCCTTACCTTCTTTAAACCTCACGATGGCATCGATGATCTCGTCGTTGTCGTCGGAGATGGTGAGCAGCATATTCTTGAAGATACCACGGTCGCTGAGGTCCTTGAGGACAGCGTAGGCCGGCATGTAGTTGGTGTAATAGTCCTTCCCCATGAAGATCATCGGGCTGGCGAAACCTTCGGTCTCGTAGTGGTTCTGTCCAGCGTCCTGGAAGATTTCCTGCATGGTGCCGGCACTACCTGGGGTATAAACGATGCCTCCCTTGGCCACGGTGACGATACCGTCCTCACGCACACTGTTGTCGAAATACTTGGCGATGTCGGTGGCAAAAGGCGCGGTGGGTTCGTGACCGTAGAAATACGTTGGGATGGCCAAACTACGGAAGTCTGTCGTCAAGGGGAAACGTTCCATCACCTCGAAGGAACGACGGAGCCAGCCCTCATCCTTGAAGGTCGGCGAAGGCGTGATCATAGCCAGGGCCTCCTCCACCTCGGCGTCGGTGCGACCCGCCATATAGGCGCCCAAGTGTGTGGCCTCCATGGCACCGGGACCGCCACCAGTGACCATCAGACGGCCCATCTCGGTAAGTTTCTTGCTGAGGTAGACGATCTGACGGTACATCGGGTCATCGCGCCGACGGGCGTGTCCGCCCATCACACCGACCACCATCTTCTCGTCGTAACAGTCAAGCAGCTTGTAAAGTTGGTACGTGATGAAATGGTCGTGAAGGGCTCGTGCCAAGGTCTCGCGTACTTGGTGCCCTCGCTTGCCTTGACTGATATAATGCTTATACACCAAGGTATCGTGGCAGGTCTCGAAGGTCGAGTCATCGTGCCAGTCGTATCCTTCGTAAAGTGTCTTGTAGTCGTACAGTTTCTTCGGATAGGTATCAAACGGCAGGCCCATCTTGCGGATGTACACGCTAAGGTCGTCCTTGGCAATCTCATCAAGGACACGGTGGACGATGCCGGCGGCGTCAAGGCCGTATTTGTGCATCAGCGCCATGGCCTGTCCCGACTCGCCGAAGCAGTCGTTCATGCCGATGCGGATCACGCGGATGGGATGATGTTCGGCCAGATACTCCGTGACCGCACCACCGAGACCTCCTGCAATTTGATGTTCCTCAATGGTAAAGATAATACGGGTGTCTTCAGCGGCTTGGTTCAGGATGTCGCCATCCAGAGGCTTGATGGTGTGCATGTTAATCACCCTCGCCGAGATGCCCATATGGTCGAGCATGTGGGCTGCCTCGAGAGCCTCCCACACCTCGTGGCCGGTTGCCACCAGGGTAATGCCGTCACCCTCACGCATCAGCTGAGCCTTCCCTATCTGGAAGTCCTGGTCGTCAGAGGTGAAGTCGGGCATTGGCTCGCGTCCGAAACGGATGTAGACGGGTCCGTCACATTCGAGGATGGCCTTCTCGGTGGCAATGCGGGCCTGGGTGGCGTCACAAGGCGAGATCACCGTCATGTGGGGCAGCACCCTCATCACTGCCAGATCCTCGAGGGCCTGATGCGTGGCACCATCGGGGCCTACTGAAACGCCAGCGTGGGCGCCACCGATGACCACATGCACGTTGTTATAGCAGGTGGAGATACGGATCTGGTCGTTGGCCCGATGGGCGGCGAAAACGCCGTAGGTGCTGAACACCGGTATCTTACCACTAAGTGCCATGCCTGAGGCTGTGGCCACGGCATCCTGTTCGGCGATGCCCATGGAGAAGAAGCGCTCGGGGAAGGCCTCTTTGAAGAGGTTCATCCCCACCGAGGCAGTGATGTCGGCACCGAGGCCTACTACACGTTCGTCTTTCTGTGCTGCTGCCAGCACACCTTCGCCAAAACCAAGTTTGGAAGCTTTATTTCCCTTATTAAAATACTCTTTCATTTTTATTTATTATTTTATTCGTTTGCTTGGTTGTTACCCGCCTCGCTGCGCTCGGCGGGGAAATACGGGGACTCGCTTTTGCTACCGATATAGCACCCCGATGGGGTGCTGCTACCATAGGTTTCCAGCCTTCACCTTTAACCTCTAACCTCCTCCAAGAACTCCGTCAGCTGTTCCTTGGTGGGAACTTTGCCGTGCCATTGGTTATTATTTTCAATAGAGGGGACGCCTTTTCCCATGACGGTGTTGGCGATGATAACGGTGGGCTGTCCTTTGGTGATGTCGGCCATCTCCAATGCGGTCTTGATCTGACTAAGGTCGTGTCCGTCGATCTCGAGGGCTTTCCATCCGAAGGCGATCCATTTGTCGCGAAGTGGGTCGATGCCCATCACCTCTTCGGTGCCGCCGTCGATCTGCAGGCGGTTACGGTCGATGATGACGCAGAGGTTATCCACCTTGAACTGTGCTGCCGCCATGGCGGTTTCCCACACGCTTCCTTCCTGTTGTTCGCCGTCACCCATCACGCAATAGACGCGGTTAGCCATGCCGTCCATCTTGGCGGCTAGGGCCATGCCCAGCGCCACGCCGATACCCTGTCCAAGCGAACCGGAACATGTTTCCAACCCAGGAAGTTTGAATTCATAGCTCGGGTGACCTTGCAGACGGCTGCCTAGCTTACGCAGGGTCATCATCTCCTCTTCGGGGAAGTAGCCGGCCGCCGCCAAGGTAGCGTAGAGCACCGGTGCCGTGTGACCGATGGAGAGCACCACCTTGTCGCGTCCTTCCCAATCGGGATGCGCAGGATCATGTCTTAGATGGTCGAAATAAAGCACCGTGAAAATATCCACCAGGTCGAGCGAACCACCCGTATGGCCTGAACCTGCCTCGGCCAAGGCCGTTAGGATCAGACACCGTATATGTTTGGCTTTTTCTTTTAAATCTACCATATCCATCCGATGATTCCTTTAATGACGTAAAAGATGCATACGATGGCGTAGATCGTCTTGATGAAAGTGCCTGCCAGAAAGCCCAGGAACGATCCGAAAGCGGAGCGCCATGCCAGATGATCATCGGTACCTACATATTTCTCACCGATATAGGCTCCGATGAAGGGGCCAAGGAGAACGGCGATGAAGCCTATCGGGAAGACGATGGTGATGAGGAGTCCGAAGATCAAGCCGAAGGTGCTGCCACGGATGCCTGCCTTGGTGCCGCCCAAGGTCTTGGTACCCCAGACAGGTACAACGTAATCGAGCACGAAGATGATGGCGCCTAGCACACCCATCACCACCAGAAACTCAGTAGAGAATTCAACCCCATCGACAAACGACAGGGCTAATAGTCCCAAAAAGCTAAACGGCGGACCCGCGATACCAGGCACGATGGCCCCCACCAGCCCCAATAGGACCAGCGCAATGGCCGCAATGACAAGAATATAGCTCATCGTATCAGTTTAAAAATGCAAATATAAGAATTTTTCATAATCAAAGTTCCATCGGGCACGAAAATTAATTTTTAGTATTTTCAACAATATTAATTAGGATTATAAACTTTTATATGTATCTTTGTATCATGATTTAAAAATATGAGACATACCATAACTATATTAATTGTATACCTATTAATTAATAGGTGTCACGCCGAGGGACTTACGAGAGCATCAGGTGGACGCTCAGCCGCCATGGGCGGTACCTCAGTGTGTGAGCAAAGCATTTGGGCCTTGCAGAACAACCCCGCGGGATTGGCTACGATGAAAGGATGGCATTTCGGGTTGTACTATGAGAACCAATGGCTGCTGAAGGAGACTGCCTTCAAAAGCGGAGGTCTGGCCAAGAGGGTCTCAGGCATTGGTTGCTTCGGCCTTTCGGTGTGCCAGTACGGCTGGAGCCAGTTCAGCCAGAACCTGTTCAGCATCGCCTATGCACGCGACTTCGGGCCTTACCTTCAGATGGGACTGCGGGCCGATTGGATCTGGCTTCATCTTGGTGAGGCTTATCCTGATCGAACTATTCCTGGCTTTGAGTTAGGCATCCAGTCGCAGGTCACCGAGAAACTCCGACTAGGCGCGTCATTGTTCAATCCACTGAACAGCAAGCTCAAGACCCTCAACGAAGATGCGTTGCCTGTGGTGATGAAGGTGGGCCTCTCCTATCAGTTTACGGAGGATTTCATCGGACAACTCGAGGTTGAAAAAGATAGCCAGAGGCCCGGCGTTCGCCTCGGTGGCGGCCTGGAGTACACCTTGTTTGAGCGCTTTCAGATTCGTGCCGGAGCGCAGCACAACCCCAACATCCTTAGTTTCGGCGTGGGATATCTCGTTCGGAGCTTTCAAGTCGACATCGCGGCCCAGATGCATCAGGCATTGGGAGCTTCTTTACAAATCGGAATGGGATATAACATCCCGTAAGGATGATGGCTCTGTAACATGAAACGGATGGTATTCTTCATATTATTGTTGGTATCAACATGGACCGTAAAAGCCCAAGAGAGCGATAGCTTAAAACCCATCACTCAAAACATAGACTTCCTCTATCAAATCCTGCTGGAACAAACGGAGGATCGCCTCTCTGAGGCTCTGGAAGTCGGCGTCGATCAAGGTGAAGAATCTTACGAGAATCTCATCGAGGACTATCTCTATTACTTGGAGAATCCAGTTAATATCAACAGCGAAGAAGTTGTTCATCTGGAAGAGATCGGCCTGCTCAATAGCTTTCAACTTGAGGCACTTCAACAGTACCGGCGGCAGTACGGCGACCTACTTTTCACTGGCGAGCTGTTAATGGTGGAAGGCTTCACCGACGTTGTGATGGCCGTCATTACGCCATTAATAGTTTTCGGAAAAAGTGAAAAGGCGCAAGAGGCAGAAAAACCCGGAATAGGCAAGATGCTCACCAAGGGTCGACACCAGTTGACGGCAAACTATGCGCAAAAATTCGGTGGGGAAGTCCACGAGGATTACGTAGGCTCGCCTCAAAAGATCCAACTCAAATACACCTTCAACTATAAGCAAAAACTTCGTCTCGGAGTCGTCACTGAGAAAGACCCCGGAGAGCCCTTATTCTTCGATTTCGTCGGGGCGCACTGCTACATCACAGACATTAGGTTGACACGAGACGCAGGACTTCGAAACACGGGACACGATAAAGGACTGACAGTTATGGCGTTGGCGCTAGGAGACTATCAATTGAGTTTTGGTCAAGGTCTGACATTGTGGTCCGGCATGAGTTTTGGGAAGGGAGGAAGTTCCCTAATGCGTCGGGCTTCTGGCGTCAAGCCCAAAGCCTCCAGCGGCGAGGGCAAGTTTTTCCGTGGAGTAGCCACCACTTTGAAGTATGGCGACTTCTACGCCACGGCCTTTTTTTCGATACGTGATATTGACGCTACTGTGAGTCAGGCCGACTCACTTGACGAGCCAGAACTCGTCAGTGCCCTACAGGAAAGCGGCTACCACCGCACCCCCAACGAGTTGGCGAAGCGCAACGCCGTCAGGCAGCAGGTGTTCGGAGGCCATCTCTGCTACGCAGGGCCCTCCTTCGAAATTGGCTTCACGGCCTACCACCTACGACTCGGGACGCCACTTGAGCTGAAACCTACAAAATACAACCAGTTTTATTTCCAAGGCGACCGCCTCACCGACATGGGCCTCGACTTCCGTTGGCTCATCGGCAAGACAGCCTTCTTTGGCGAATTGTCGCGAAGCGACAACGGGGCCTTTGCCGGTCTTATCGGCATGACAGTGAAGCCCAAGGGATATCTTGACTTCTCCATATTGTACCGCAACTACGACAAGCGCTACCAGAGCCTTTTCAACGGTGTCTTTGGCGAGAGCAGCCGAGGTCAAGGCGAGGAAGGCATCTATCTGGGCGTTCAGTGCGCCCCGGCGCCACGTTGGAATCTCCTCGCCTACTGTGACATCTTCCGACTCAAGTGGCTCACCAGCCAGGTCTACAACCCTTCATGGGGACAGGAGTACAGCCTGAAACTTAGCCATCAGATCAGCAACACCGCCTCGATGCAGTTGCGCTTCAAATCAAAAACCAAAATGAAAAACTCTTCTGATGACCACGTGTTCACCCACTACCCCATCTTTTACACCAAGCGCAACCTCAACTTCCAAATCAGCTACGGCATCACCGAGGCTTTGACCTTCAGCGACAAAGCAGCCTACTCCCACTATCTCAACGACGACGGTGCTGACAGCCGAGGCGTCTTCGTCTGTCACGACATCAGTTACAAACCATCTGAGAAACCTTATAGTTTGACTTTACGTTACGCCCTATTCGACAGCGATGATTACTACAGCCGAATCAGTATTTACGAAAATGATGTGCTAGGTGCTTTCTCCATCCCCAGTCTCTATGGAAGAGGCTCAAGAATCTATCTCTTGGGCAAGTTAACACTGTTCGGAAGTTTGAGTCTTTACTCCAGGGTTGGAATCTCGGTACTCTCACAGAACACCAATCTCGATATGAAATCAGAGGTCATTTGGAAGTTTTAAAAAAAATATAAAAATATTGGAAATATTAAAAAAAAGTAGTAACTTTGCAATGGAATGACGGCCTTCCCATACCAGAAGAATTACGAGATGTTGTTTTTGAATACCAGTTCGACATATCTGCAATCGTTGACACCACCACTCAATTAGTTTATCAACAGACTGTTGCAATATAATAATTAACCCTAAAAAATTCATAATCATGGAAGCAAAGAAAAACACCTTCAAAGAAGACTTGATGCGCAACTTCAAGCAGCTGAAAGAGAGCAGAGCGGAAAGCGTTGCCGAAGAAGTCGAAATCATGTACCGTCGCAAGATTGAGGATCTCTGCCATCTGATCCGCAACTACGACCGCGACCGCGAGAACATCATCCTCGACCTGTCGCCCGTCAACGCCCTCAGTGGCGCCGTGGTGCCTTCCGACTTCAGCGCTGAGGGCTTCATGATGAAAGATCTGGAAATCGGCCGTAACAAACGCGACGCCTTGATCAACCTTCAAATCATGGTTCAGCGCTACACCGAACTGTTCGGCGACCTTGCCGACGGCGGCGTAGCCCAGAAGACTCTTGAAAGCAACAAAATGGAGGGCTAAATCATGGGAGGTGGTTTTTATTCGTTTGACAACGCCCGTGCCAGGTCAGCCAACTATCAGTCCCACAGTAGAGAAGAAATCTTCTCGAACCGTTCCATCGACCCGCTGATGGTCATCAAGGACAAAGTCAGGGAGTCATGCGACAGTGAGGAACACCCCAACTCCTACCCCATCATCATTGGCCTCGACGTGACCGGCAGCATGGGCCGCGTACCCGAGAACCTCATCAAAGAAGCTTTCCCTGAGATCATGAAGACCATCATGGAGAAAGGCGTGGAGCATGCCCAGATCTGCTTCGTCGGCATCGGCGACCATTACTCTGACAACGCTCCCATCCAGGTAGGACAGTTTGAGACCTCCGACGAACTGACCGAGAAGTGGCTGAAAGCCATCTACATCGAAGGTGGCGGTGGCGGCAACAACGGCGAGTCGTACCAGCTGGCCTGGTACTTCGCGGCCTTCCACACCAAGATCGACTCGTTCGAGAAACGCGGCATCAAAGGCACACTGATCACCATCGGCGACGAGCCCTGTCACTCCAGCGTCAGCGGCAAGGTGCTCAGGGAACTCTTCGGCGAAGGTGAAGGCGAGGTGCTCACCTCACAGCTGATTAAGGAGGCCCAGAAGAAATGGGATGTCTACCACATCAACGTCAACGACTGGACCAGCGACAACTACGGGTCACCCCACAAATGGGAAGGGCTGCTTCCTGACGACCACTTTGCCCTCTCAGAGAGCATGGAGTCGCAAGAAATCGGCAACATCCTCTCCACCATCATCGTGCGTTCCTATAAAAAGAACGTAGGCAATAAGGTGGTGCCCGGCGGCAACACACAACACCAGCTGTGATGAGAGTCTCCGTCGTTTTGGGGTTGACCTTCGGCGACGAAGGCAAGGGTGTAACCACCCAGTGGCTCTGCATGCAAGCCATGAAATACGACAGAAAGCCTCTCGTTGTCCGCTTCAACGGCGGCGCCCAGGCTGCCCATACCATCAACCTCAACGGCGAAGAACACATCTGCTCAACATTCGGAAGTGGGGTACTCCTCGGAGTCCCCACTTTCTTGACCAAAGACTTCTATTTCGACCCAGTCAGCGCCTTCAATGAATACCGAACGCTGCAAGACAAGAGCCCCTTTCTGATGGTGCATCCCGACTGCCGCATCGTCACCCCCTACGATGTCATCGCCGGTGTCAACAATCCCAAAGTCATCAGTGACGGCAGCTGTGGTAAAGGCATCTTTCCAACCTTCAAACGCTACAACAGCGCGGAATTCAAGAGCCTCCTGCCCCACAAAGACCAGGAAGAATACCTGCGCATGTTCCTCTTCCAAGTGCGAAGCTACTACCAAGTCGGAAAAAACGACATGCTGGAGAATCTGTTCGTTCAGTCGATGCGTGACCTGCCCTGCACAGTGCTCTCAGAGCCTCCTATTGACGATGACACCGAACTCATCTACGAAGGGGCCCAAGGCCTGTTGCTTGACATGGACTACGGCTTCTACCCTCACGTGACGCCCTCGCACACTGGGATGGACAATATCCCATTGGAACACCTTCAAAGTGCCAACGTTTTTTTTGTCACCCGCACCTATACTACCCGACACGGCAATGGCTACGAACCCGACCACGAAGTCATGTGGGACTTAACCGGCAAGCACGAGACCAATGTGGACAACGAGTTCCAAGGGCCTTTCAAGGTCGGCATGCTCGAGTTTGGCTTGTTTCACCATGCCATCGACCGCCATCACCTCGACGTATGGCAAAAAAAATACAATTTACAATACCACTTGATGGTAACCCATGGTGACCTTCCTTTGGGGCAAGGCTACTTCGACTACCTCTTCCAGGACGGACAATGGGGCAAAGTGGGCATTGACAGCCTCAAGGACGTAAAGCGCGTGCTCATCCACGAGATGGAAAAGACACCGCTCCGATTCCAGTCCATCAAGGTAAACTGCGGCGTGGAGTCGGATTTCAGATAGACATCAGTTCCTTCAGTTTTGCGGCAAAACGGTTGATGTCGTCTTCGGTCGTGTCGAAGGCGCACATCCAGCGGACTACATCGGCGTCTTCATCCCAATCATAGAAGAAACAGTATTCTTGCAGGGCCTTCCAGACCTTACGAGGCAACTTGGCAAACACGCCGTTAGCTTGGACAGGATAGACAATCTCCACGCCGGGGATGTCCTTCACTGCTTTATAGAGCAGCTGCGCCATCTTATTGGAATGTTCAGCATTGCGACGCCAAAGGTCATTTTCAAAATAGGCATCAAACTGCGCTGCGATGAAACGCATTTTGGAACAGAGCTGCATGGCCTGCTTCCGACGATACTTGAAATCGGGACAGATATCGGGATTCAGCAACACCACCGCCTCCCCCATCATCAAGCCGTTCTTGGTACCGCCGAAAGAGACGGCATCCACGCCGAGGTCAGTGGTCATCTCCTTGAAGGTGCAGCCCAAGGCCACTGCGGCGTTGCCCAGACGGGCACCGTCGATATGGACATACATGTTGTATTCACGGGCCAGGGACACCAAAGCCTTAATCTCATCGAGGGTATAAAGCGTTCCAAGTTCCGTCGGCTGAGTGATGGAAATCAGTTTGGGTTGGCTGTGATGTTCGAAGCCGAAGCCATGCAAACGGGTCTTGACCAGTTCAGGCGTCAGCTTGCCGTCGGGGGTATCCACCGTCAACAGACGGCATCCCACTACGCGTTGGGGAGCGCCACACTCGTCCACATTGATGTGAGCTGTTTCGGCGCATACCACAGCCTCGTGCGAGTGCACCATGGCATCGATACACAGTGTATTGCACCCCGTGCCATTGAAAGCGAAGAACACCCTCGCCTGCTCGCCAAACTGTTCACGGAACTTCGCCTCCGTGGCGGCGCAATATTCATCATCACCATAAGCCAAGGCATGTTCCTTGTTCACACGCATGATGGCTTCCAGCACTTCGGGACACACCCCCGAGTGGTTGTCGCTTCCAAATCCTCTTTTCATTTTAGAACCGATTCCTTTTTTATTACATATATAGATTTATCTTTTATACTATAAATCTCCGACGCCGTACAATACACCTTCGGAAAATTAAGGATAGCCACTTCTTTTCCATCGGCATCAGCCACAACCGTCTTCCCCTCGTGGCTATAGAAACGATAATCATCGTACTTGCCCTGATAAACATACAACTCATCGTAGCTGTAGTACTCCATGTTCCTCAGCTTACTATCAAGTTGGATGATACCTTTCTCACAAAACACACAAACGCCCAAAGTATCTTTATCAATTACTTTCACAAAAGAAGAATCAGCCTTGACATAAATCTGAGGCCCTACGAAACCCGTAATACCACCGGATGAATGCACAGTCAAGGGTGGGAAATCCTTCTTTTCCAGAAGTTCGCCTGTACTAATCAGGTATTTTTCAATGGACTGATGATCCTCTTGGTCGGCAATGACCATATACAATGAATCTTCATAGTGGATGGCATCCAGGACGAAATCAGCATTCTTGCTGCGTTCATGGGTATAAAGCATCGCACCGTTATGTAGGTCAAAAGCAGTAAAAAACGGTCTTCCCCATGGCATCAAGAAAGTTTCATACGGATAAGGGCACACTTGAGCGATTCCTTGATTGACCAAGACCAGATTATCCTTGTAAACGCCCAAGGAAGAATAACTCATTTTCTTTACAGGTAGTTCCGTACGCCAGATTTCCTTTCCAAAATGATCAACTTTCACGATTTCCTTGGATCCGGCCATATATACGAAGGTACTGTCAAAAAATGGTTGCGAATAGATTTTCACAGGGTAGTAGGCACCCACCTCCGTGGCCAGTTTAACAAACCATCCAGTACCGTCATTGACATTCAGTGCGTGAAGTCCATCACCCACAATCAGTACGACTGAATCATTCAAGTTCCAGCGGATATCCAGATCCTGTTCCGAAACAAATTTTGACTTCCAGTCCACCTTGTTTGTTTTCAAGTCGACCCTTTTGAGCAAATCCGTCCCTCTGGTCAAGGAACGCTCGGTAGCGTAGATCATCCAGCCTTCCTCAGTGTCATAGGCAAGAGGATGTACCGATACACCGATCTTGAATTTTTCTTTCCCCGTTTCCTCATCAATCAAAGAAATGTCTTTCCCGAACTCACGAAACACAAAAGGACCTTTTTTCCAGTATTTCCCGTCTTGCAGATTGATTTGCCTTTGCCATTTTGACTTATTGTTCTCAAGGTCAAAATAGACTACGGTACAGGTATAATCACCATGGGTCACGATCTGAGATTCCCCAGGATCCTTCCACAATGTAACCAATGCCGTATTCGTAACCGTATCGAAAGACGCTGAATGAATTGGAATTTCAAAAGAGGTCTTAAAAGCAACAATCTCAGTATTATTCAACAAATTACGACCCACTGTCTCGTAATTCATAAACTCTGGATTAGTCTGGGCTTGGAGACATGAAAACCCTGCCATCAATGCCATCAAAACGAAAAACCTTTTCATCGTCATTAAGTTTTAATATAGTTTCGACCTTTTTATTAAGTAGTTCGTCAGCACCTGGTTATAGTCTTTATTAATGTCTGCCTCAACATAGTCGATTTGGTATTGATAGCAGTGCTTGAGTAGGTCGTCTTTGCGCTCAACCATGAGTTGGCGATAACGCTCCTGTACCTCCACGGGATTCAGTTTTATACTTTCTCCCGTCTCCAAATCGACAAAACGGTACGGGCGGTTTTCGAAGTCGAGGTTCTGCTCCAGTTGACCGTCATAGACGTGGAACAGGATGACTTCGTGTTTGTTGTATTTGAGATGCTCCAGGGCTTCGAACAGTTTGCTGTAATCGTCGAGATTGTCGAGCATATCGGTGAAGATCACCACCAGGCTGCGCTTGTGCGTCATCTCGGCAATCTGGTGCAGGCACTGGACGGTGGAAGTGGTTTTCTTTTGGTCTTTGTTGTAGGTATCAATGAGCTTTTCCAGTTCGGTATAGATCAACTTATTGTGAACAGCCGACAATTTAGCGGGCTCATGAAAAGCGATGGTTTCATCGAAAAGATCAAGCCCCACGGCATCGCGTTGGCGGCGCATCAGCTCCATCAACGAGGCGGCGGCGTACACACTAAAGAACAGTTTGTTGGGATGTTCGAAGTCGATTTTGTCCCTTACTGGGAAACACATGCTGGAGCTTTTGTCGATGACCAGTTGGCAACGGAGGTTGGTCTCCTCCTCGTAGCGTTTCACAAAGAGTTTCTCGGTGCGGCCGTAGAGCTTCCAATCGATATGACGAATCGGCTCGCCCGTGTTATAGAGCCGGTGTTCAGCGAACTCCACGGAGAACCCGTGGAACGGACTTTTGTGGAGGCCTGTGATGAAACCTTCCACAATTTGCCGTGCCAGAAACTCCAGGCTCCCGAACTGGGTGAGCCGATTCCGATCGATGCTAAAGTCCAATTACAAAAGTTTCTCTAGCTTTTCAACGAAGACCTTCTTAGGAGCGGCACCGACGTTCTTGTCGACGGGCTGGCCACCCTTGAAGTAGAGCACGGTGGGGATGTTCATGATGCCGAACTTCGCGGCGGTGTCGGGGCATTCCTCCACGTCGCATTTCACGGCAATCATCTTGCCGGCAAATTCCTCGGAAATCTCATCCACGATGGGTTCCACTTTCTTGCAGGGTCCACACCAAGTGGCGCCAAAGTCCACCATCACGGGAAGTTCTGATTGCAGGACGACTTCTTCGAAACGGTCGTCAGTCATTTGAATAACAGCCATAGTATCAATAAATTAGATTAATAATATTTTGAAAATTCGTTTGCAAAGTTAATAGTTTTTCAGCATTCGCGCATCATTTTAAATCAAAATCCGCGTAAGGCAGCTCATCAACGATGGGCAAGACCTCCTGGGCAGCGACAGTGCCCGAAAAAGGCGTCATGTTACATGCCATATTCATGTTGGAGTCGAAGAGATGTACGCCGTAGGACTGTTTGCCAGGGTGTTCCTTCACGAGCTTGATAAAGGCATTGATAGCCTCAGCGTTCATCTGGGCCACATCAAGCTTAAAAATCACCCTTTTACCAGTGGTCTCAAGTAAAGAATCCAAGAGCCGCACGTCGTTGACACGCAGTTCCAAGTCTTTTGGCACAGCGTCTGGTTCATTGCCCTGCTTCCAGCGCGGAGCCGAAAGTGTTCCCATCAATAAAACAAACTGCCCTTCGGCGACCAGTTCTTTTAATTTTAGATAGTTCTCGCTAAACAGACTAAAAGTGAAAGCGCCCGTCTTATCTTCGATGGTGAAGCGACCGTAGGCAGTGTTTTTCTTCGACACCATGTGCTCCGCCTTGGTAATCTGTCCGCCCAATCTGACGGAGAAGCCGTTGTACTTCTCTGGGTTGGTCATGGCGGTCTTCATCGCCTCTACTGTGGTATTGGAGAAGAATTTCAGCGGAATCTTGAACGAGTCCATGGGATGCGAGCTGATGTAGAATCCGATGCTCTCGAGTTCCATTTGCAGTTCTTTGAGTTTCGACCAGCGTTCGCAGTCAGGCATCGGCAGCGTGAGTGCCTCGACGGAGCCGTCTGAGCTTCCCATCCCAAAGAGGTCCATCTGGGCGGAGTTCTTGCGTTCGTTATAAGAAGCCACCATTCGCAAGGCCCTTTCGCTGAAGGGCACCGAGTCGTTCATAGGCATGTAGAACAACATGGCACGATGGAAGTTGGGGAACGAGTCGAAGCAGCCTGCCGTGTCCATGCTCTCCAAGGCCCTACGGTTCAACCCCTTGTCGGCACAACGCAACAGGAAGTCGGTAAGATCCTTAAACTTGCCATTGGCGTTGCGTTCTTCAATCATGCCCGAGATGACGGCCTCACCCACGTTGCGAATACCACCCATGCCGAAGCGGATCTGGCCTTTGTCATTGACGGAGAACTCGTATTCCGACTCGTTGACGTCGGGGCCGAGCACCTCGAGGTGCATACGCTTGCATTCCTCCATCATGAAGGTCACCTCCTTGATATCGCCCAACTCATTGTTGAGCACGGCGGCCATAAATTCGGCAGGGTAATGCGCCTTGAGGTAGGCGGTCTGGTACGAGACCCAACTATAGCAGGCGGCGTGCGACTTGTTGAAGGCATATGACGCAAATTTCTTCCACTCTTCCCAGATTTTCTCGAGACGTTTGCGCACCTCATCCTCGGGCAGTCCTTCGGTCTTGGTAAGTTTCTCCACACCTTGTTTCATGAACTTGCCGTAGAGTTCCTCCATCTTATCCAGCTGTTTCTTACCCATAGCTTTACGGAGGGAATCGGATTGGCCTCTGGTGAAGTCGGCCAGTTCGCGTGAGAGCAGCATCACCTGCTCCTGGTACACGCATATGCCGTAGGTGTCCTTGAGGTATTTCTCCATGCAGGCAAAGTCGTATTTGATTTCCTGCCTACCCTGCTTACGTGCGATAAAGTCAGGGATGTTGTCCATCGGGCCGGGACGGTAAAGGGCGTTCATAGCGATGATGTCTCCAATGACCGTGGGTCGCAATTCGCGGAGGTATTTCTGCATGCCAGGCGACTCAAACTGGAAGGTCCCAATGGTGTTACCGGCGGAATAGAGAGCATAGGTCTCAGGGTCGTCGATGGGGATATGATCGATGTCGATGTCGATGCCCCGAGTCTTCTTGATGTTTTTGAGGGCATCCTTGATGAGGGTTAGTGTTTTCAATCCCAAGAAGTCCATTTTGATGAGACCCACACTCTCGACAGCTTGGCCTTCGTATTGTGTGACCACGACGTCCTCATTGGTTTCTTTATCCTTGATAGTAGCCACAGGAGCCACGTCGGTAAGGTCGGAGGCGCCGATAATGACACCACAAGCATGAATACCCACCTGACGGTTAGTACCCTCGAGTTCAGCGGCGTAAGTCAGCATGGAGGAGATGTTTTGGTCCTCACCAGAAAACAGTTTTCTTAAATCATCTATATATTTATAGCAGTTTTTAAGATTAACTGCCGGCATCTTGGCGGGCACCTTGCCTTCGACCGCTTTCACGTCGGCTTCGTCGAAGTTACGATCGGGAATGAAACTCTTGATCCGTGCCACTTCGGAGAGTGGCACTTTCTGCACGCGGCCAACGTCTTGGATGGCCGACTTGGCTGCCATAGTGCCGTAGGTGATGATATGGGCCACACGTTCCTTACCGTATTTCTTGGTAATCCATTCGAGCACACGGGCGCGACCATCGTCGTCAAAGTCCACGTCGATATCGGGCAGAGAGATACGGTCGGGATTAAGGAAACGTTCGAACAGGAGGTCATACTTCAATGGGTCGAGGTCGGTGATTTTAAGGCAGTAGGCCACCACGGATCCAGCGGCAGAACCACGACCGGGACCTACGGAGACGCCCAATTCTTCACGAGCTGCACGGATATAGTCGCTCACAATGAGGAAGTAGCCTGGGAAACCCATGGTCTTCATCACATGAAGTTCAAAAATGATACGTTCCTTTTGTTCATCGGTAAGCGGGTCGCCATAGCGCATCTTGGCACCTTCCCAAGTCAGTTTGGCTAGGTAGTCCGCCTCGAGTTTGATACGATAGAGCCGTTCAAAGCCGCCTATTTTCTTGATCTTCTTCTCCCCTTCCTCACGGCTCATAATCTCGTTGCCATGCTCATCGCTAGTGAACTCTTTGAAGAGTTCCTCATCCGTGTATTTCTGTTTATAACCCTCCACCGTGCCAAAGTCCTCAGGAATGGGGAACTCCGGCATGAGTGGGTCGGAGTCGATGCTATAGGCTTCCACCTTGTCGACAATCTCCTGAGTATTTTCGAGTGCTTCGGGGATATCGCTGAAGATGGCACCCATCTCGGCAGGCGTCTTGAGCCATTCCTGCTTGGTATAATGCATACGAGTAGGATCGTCGAGGTCCTTGCCTGTGCTGAGGCAGATGAGTCGGTCGTGGGCTTCGGCGTGTTCCTCCTCCACAAAGTGCACGTCGTTGGTGGCAATCAATTTGGTATTGGTCTTGCGAGCCAGGTCGATGAGCACCTTGTTGACTTCTTTCTCGCGTTCGTACACTTGGGTGTCGCCACCGGGTTTGTCGGTCTTATGGCGTTGCAGCTCAATGTAATAGTCGTCACCGAAAAGGTTCTTGAACCACATCACTGTCTGCCCGGCCCCCACCATATCGCCGTTCATGATTTTTTGTGGCAGTTCGCCACCGAGGCATGCCGAGCAGCAAATAAGGCCTTCGTGGTATTTTTCAAGGAGGCTATGGTCGATACGCGGATTGTAGTAGAATCCGTCGGTATAGGCGATGGAGCTCAGTTTGCAGAGGCTGTGGTAACCTTGCTTGTTTTTGGCCAGCAGGATGAGGTGCCAACCGCGATCCTGACGCCCGTCGCGCTTGTTGATGCTTACAGGGGCACAATAGGTCTCAATACCGTAAATGGGCTTGAAAAGTTGAGAATTGAGAATTGAGCGTTGAGCGTTGAGTTCGGCTAATTTAGCAAGTTTTTCTTCCTCGTTCAGTTCTGCATTTTCGTCAGTTTCTATCCGTTTCTTCTCCTCATTTATTTCTTTGATCTTATCTGTGATCTTCCCGTTGACCTTTTTGACGTAGTCGGCGAACTCTTTGATGCCGAACATGTTACCGTGGTCGGTAAGGGCGATGGAATACATGCCGTTTTTCTTGCACTTGTCCACCAGATCCGGGATCTTCGACATGCCATCGAGGATGGAGTAATGCGAGTGGACATGAAGGTGGGTGAAGTGTTGCGGTATGTAATTGCCTATCTCGCGTTGCTCTTCCAACTTTTTCAACTCGGTCTCGTTTTCATCAAAGTTGCTGGTAACCACGATATCAGCGGGCATGATCTTGTCGGGGTTCGCCTCCCTGAAATCGGTGAAGAACTGTTCACTCTCCGGCATCTCATCACGACCTAGAACGCCGATGCGGATGAGTTCGAGGAACACACGAGCTGTGGCTTGCACGTCGGCTGAAGCATTGTGTGCCGAGTCGAATTGGTTCCCGAAAAGGATTTCGTGGATTTCATTCAGCCGGGGCAGCTTGAACTTTCCGCCCTTGCCTCCTGGCAGTTTACAAAACTCTGCGGTCTTCTCGGTGCAGGTATCCACGCGAGGCCAGGCCAACAATGGGTTTTCGTTGCGATCACGAAGCAGTTCGCACCCTACAATACAGAGGTCAAAGTCGATATTATGGCCCACGAAGTATTTGGCTTTCTCAGCAGATTTCAAGAAGGTGTCGAGCACTTCATTCAAAGGAAGGCCGTATTTGGTAGCATGCTCGGTAGAGATGCCGTGCACCATCTTGGCGTCGATGGGGATGACGAATCCTTCCGGCTTCACCAACAGGTTGTAGTTCTCCACAAGGTGGCCTTTGTCGTCGTGGAGTTGCCAGGCCAGTTGCACCAGACGTGGCCAGTTGTCGAAGTCGGTGAGCGGTGCGTTATATTGTTTAGGGAGACCGGTGGTCTCGGTATCGAAGACTAAAAACATGTTTTTAAAGAAGTTAGAAGACAGAAGTAAGAAGTCAGGAGGTTGATAACTTTTCCAGCAATTCCTCCACTTGATCCAACGGAAGCATGTTTGCTCCGTCAGACAGGGCGTGAGCTGGATCGGGATGCGTCTCCATAAAGAGTCCGTCGACGCCGACGGCGACTCCAGCGCGAGCCATCAGGCCAATCATTTCAGGTTTTCCGCCGGTAACACCGGAAGGCTGGTTGGGTTGCTGCAAAGAGTGCGTCACATCAAGCACTACGGGGCATCCAAAGCCCTGCATGATGGGGATGTTGCGGAAGTCGACCACCAGATCCTGATAGCCGAACATGGTGCCACGCTCGGTAAGGATGACCTGATTGTTGCCCGAGAGCCTCACCTTGTCGACGGCAAACTCCATGCTCTCGCCCGAGAGGAACTGTCCCTTTTTGATGTTGACCACCTTCCCCGTCTTGGCCGCCGCCACCAAAAGGTCGGTCTGACGGCAAAGAAAAGCCGGAATTTGTAATATGTCGACAAATTCGGCAGCCATGGCAGCCTCCTCCACAGCGTGGATGTCGGTGACCACGGGAACACCAAACTGCTGACGGATCTTGCCCAAGACTTTCAACGCTTTCTCATCGCCGATGCCAGTAAAAGAATCGAGCCGTGAACGGTTGGCCTTGCGGTACGAAGCCTTGAAGATAAAGGGAATCCCGAGTCGCAAGGTAATCTCCGTGAGGGTCTCCGCAATACGCAGCGGCGAGGTCTCGTCCTCGACGACACAAGGGCCCGCCATCAGGAAGAAACGGCCGTCTTTATGATAGGGATAGGTGATCATTCCAATATTTTTTTGCAAAACTAGGAATTTTTTTATTATTTTTGAAGCCGAAATTGAAAAAACCTCAGGAGGACCTTATGAAACAATTGAAAAGCATGATCTTTATGGTGGCCCTGTTCGCTATGTGTGGCCATCTGAACGCACAATATGTCACCACCCACGCCAAGACCGCCATGCCGGGCCAGCAGAAAGGCATCTACTATGCCCTGCCGCGCACGGTCATCCAGCTCGACCTGATGGTCGACAAGACAGAGTTGGTGGAAGGCCCGTACAGCGACTTCGCCTACATGATTGGCGCCAGTGACGTCATCCTCGACAACGATGTGGAGTACGTCCTTCGCGACGTGGTGATGAGCACCTACGCTGAGGCCGACCCCAACGCCACCTTCTTTGTCGCCATGAACACCAAGAAAGGAGAGTCACAGCCGTTCTACCTGAACTCAAAAGGTATCCTTGAGGGAGTGGGTATGGTCAACGAGACGACAGTCAATCCTGCCACCCCATCGGTTAAGGTTCCTGTTTCGGCCGACAACAAAACCTTCAAATACCAATACAGCTCCAGCAGCATGCGTAGCGAGGACCAACAAGCCCGTGCCGCCGCCGAGATGATCAGCCGCATCCGCGAAGAGAAGATTAAGTTGATCACCGGTTTCCAGGAGACCGCCTTCACCCTCGACACCTACCGTCAGATGTACGCCGACCTCGACGCCATGGAGGCTGAGTACCTGAGCCTCTTCGTCGGCAAGCGCGTGGTGACCCCGGTGGTGCAGACCGTGTATGTGACACTTTCGAAGGACGTCCCCTTGCAGACCGTGGGTTCTTTCTCGAAGGACTACGGCTTCTCAACCAACGTGTACGACGGCCAAAGCATCACTGTTCAGGCCATCTCCTTGCAGACCACGGGCAACATCAACGCCTTGAGCCCCTCGGCAGTTGAGAGCATCAGCCACGAGAACAAGCTGTTCTACCGCATCCCTGAGACGGTCTACCTCAAGGTCACTTTGGGCGATGACACCATCCTCGAGTGCCGCGAGACCCTCGCCCAGTTCGGCGTCTTCATGCTGGCACCGCTGGTCCACACCAAGATGCTGCTGGATCCCAACACGGGACAGATTATCAGCATGGGAATGGAATAAGCGCCTCGAAGAGGCGCAACCTCAATAACCCCACACAAGCGAAGCGTAGTGTGGGGGAAGATGACTAATCGCAAACTGTGTGTCGAAGACACACTACATCACACGTCTTTTCGAAGCGATTAACAATCCTATAAACGTTAACAACCCGTTAACAATCAAGATCTCAAACCCAAAATGATACCCCCAGAGGAGTTCTGCGGAGTAGGTTTTTAGTAGATAGCTGATAATGGGTGAAGCGACGGCGATGAAAGGCACTGCCTTGTCGTTGACTTTGCGGTTTTTGACGAAAAGACCGAAGGTGTAAAGGCCCAGCAAAGGACCGTAGGTCAAGCCGGCGATGTCGAACACCTTATCAATCAGGGATTCGTTGTGGAAAGGTCTGAAAAGGATGATCACCATGAGAAATAGCAAAGCAAAAGCCACATGGATGAGCTTGCGGTACTTGGTGACCTGCTGCTCGCTGTAGCCTTTTTTCTCAAAATGCAAGAAATCGTAACAGAAGGTAGTAGTGAGGGCGGTTAGCGTGCCATCGGCACTGGAATAGCCAGCGGCGACCAGACCCAGCACAAAGACCACGGCGGTGAATGTGCTCAAAGAGAAGGCCACCGAGGGGAAGATCTTATCGTTGACCACCACCCCATTGGCATTGACAGGTAAGGTGAAGCCAGTCTGCTGGGCATAGTAAATCAAGGCTGCACCGAGACTCAGAAACACGATGTTCACCAGGATGAACAGTCCACTCGAAGTCATCACATTTTTCTGGGCATCACGGAGGTTCTTGCAGGTGAGGTTCTTCTGCATCATGTCCTGATCCAGACCCGTCATCGTGATGGTGATGAAGGCTCCACTTAAAATCTGCTTTAGCCAGAATTTATTATGGGTCCAGTCGGTCTCAAACATCTTGGTATAGCCATCATCCGCAGATGCCTTCAGGATGTCGCCTATACCCATACCGAGGTTCTTGGTGATGTACACTACCGTCAACACAGCAGCTAGAATCAAAAAAGTAGTCTGTAACGTATCAGTCCATACTACTGTCTTAATACCACCTTTAAAAGTGTAAAGTAAAATAATGATAATAAAAACCACGGCAGGAATCCAGAACGGCACGTTCCAAGCTTTGAACACATATTCATAGAGGACGAACACCACCAGATACATCCTCAAAGCCGAGCCTAGCAGCCTAGAGAGCAAGAAAAAGGCCGCTCCCGTCCGCTCGGAATGCACGCCGAAACGCATCTCCAGGTAGGAATAGATCGAGGTCAGATTAAGCTTATAATAGAGTGGCAGCAATACCAAGGCAATTACGGCATAGCCAATGACATAGCCCAGCACGATGCCCATGTAAGTGAATTGACCTGAATAGACTCCGCCAGGCACCGACATGAAGGTCACGCCCGACAAAGAGGCGCCTATCATGCCGTAGGCCACCACAAACCAAGGAGATTTGCGATTACCTTTGAAGAAGGCGTCGTTGTTCGACTTGCGCGAGGTGAAGTGGGCAATGACGAAAAGCAGTGCCGTGTAGATGACAAAAACGGTGAATATAATGGCAGGGGTCATAGTTTCAAACAATTGGCAAATTCAATTAAAGAGGAGAAACAGTCATCGGCATCGGGATTCTCATCGCCGATGAAAATGGTTCTGGTGCCAGCATTGCGGCCAAATTCAATGTCCGTGGCACCGTCGCCGACCATGACACATTTCTCCATGTCGATTTCGGGATAAATCTCTTGGGCGGTATAAGCCATGGATGGGTCGGGTTTTCGGTAGTTGTCAGGCTCGGAGGCCAACTGGGGACAGACCAGGATGCCGTCGATGCGACCGCCATGGGCTTCGATCTCGGTGCACATTCGGTCGTGGATGTCATCGACCTGCTCCATGGTCATCAGCCCCTTCCCTACGCCTTGTTGGTTGGTGACAACGATGATGTATCTGAAGCGCTGTGCCAGTATCTCAAGGGCCTCCAACACGCCAGGAAGAAACTCGAATTCATCCCATGAGGTGACATAGCCGTCGATGATACGGCGGTTGATGACGCCGTCGCGGTCGAGGAACAGCGTCCAGTCATCGCTGATGTATTGTCTCCAGTCGGGCTTCATTAAAAAAGTATCTTTTCGATGTTTTCACAAAGAATGTGACCCAACATAATATGGCATTCCTGAATGCGAGGTGTGTCGTTGCTCGGCACATTGAGCAGCACATTGCAACATCTACCGAGTGCTCCTCCCGTTGCACCGGTGAAGGCGATGACGTATATTCCCATGGCTTGAGCAAGTTTGGCTGCCTCCACCACGTTACGCGAGTTGCCCGAGGTGCTGATAGCCACTAGCACGTCGCCAGTGCGACCGCAACCTTCGAGCAATCGTGAATAGACCATATTGTAACCATAGTCATTAGCCACAGCGGTAAGGAAACTGGTATTGGTATGGAGTGCCTCGGCGGGTATGGATTTACGATCAAGGTAGAAGCGACCACTGAGTTCGGCGGCCAAGTGCTGTGCATCGGCAGCGCTTCCGCCATTGCCGGCAAACCAGATTTTACCACCTTTTTCCAACGAATCAGCACACACTACGATGGCCCTATGAAGCCTGTCTAGAAGATCCTCGTCTGATAAAAGGTTTTGCTTGATTGCGATCGATTCTTTGATGACGTCTCTCATGCCATCCTCAATTTCTTCAAAGTCTATTTTCATTTTTCAAATTTTTAAGCAAAAATATAAAAAAACAACTATCTTTGCGCCAAATTTATCAGGCATTATGAAATTCTATGATCTTGATGACGTCTTCACGTTCGGTAAGTACGAAGGACAGACGATCGCTGAAGTCTACGAGAAAGACCCCAAATACATAAAATATTGTGAGGAGAATATCGATGAGTTTTACGTCTCTCCTTCGTTGAAACGTGATCTGAAATCGCTGGGTCGTGCCATTAGCGACTCCGCCCTACTCGACCGCGACTTCGACAAGATGAGCGATGACGAAATAGCGGAGTTCATGCACCAGATGGACCAAGGCGATGACTTCGACGAGAACAAGCTGGACGATGACTTCGACTGGGACAATGCCGACATCCCTGACGACAGCCCCTTTGACGAGTTTGAGGATGAATTTGATGAAAACGAATTCGACGAGTTCGGAGACGAATTCGGTGACTCCTTCGGCGGCGACAGCTACGACGGGAATATTGATGACCTTTATTAAGTGGAAAGTGGAAAGTGGAGAGTTGAAAGTTTTCCACTTTCCACTTTCATCTTTCCACTAAATTCTTTCCGAAATGGAGTAAACCCTCTTTTCTCTCTGCGTCGAGGTGATCATCTCGGCGAGGAAGCCTGTGCTGAAGAGTTGCACACCCACGATCATGGCGAGGATACCCAAGTAGAACAAGGGACGGCGCGTCATCGAGATGTAGACGTGGCCGAAATACTTCGTGCAAATCAGGTAGATGGTGATGATGAAACCAGCTAGGAACGACAGGGAACCCAGCACTCCAAAGAAATGCATGGGACGGTTGCTGAATTTCGAGATAAAGTTGATGGTGATCAGGTCGAGGTATCCGCGAACGAAACGGCTCATGCCGAACTTGCTCTTCCCGTACTGGCGTTTCTGATGATGCACCACCTTCTCCCCGATGTTGGAGAAGCCGTTCATCTTGGCGATGACAGGGATGTAACGGTGCATCTCGCCGTACACTTGGATGCTCTTCACCAGCTCATTACGGTAGGCCTTCAGGCCGCAGTTAAAGTCGTGGAGCTTGATGCCCGACATGCAACGGGTGGTCCAGTTGAAGAACTTCGAAGGAATGTTCTTCATCACCTTCGAGTCGTAACGTTTTTTCTTCCAGCCCGAGACCAGGTCATAGCCGTCTTCCTTGATCATGCGGTAAAGTTCAGGAATCTCGTCGGGACTGTCCTGCAGGTCGGCGTCCATGGTGATGACCACGTCGCCTTGCACAATCTTGAAGCCTTCGTTCAAGGCCGGCGACTTACCGTAGTTCTTGCGGAAACGCAGCGCGTGGATGTTAGGATTGTTCTTGGCCAGGTCCTGGATCACCTTCCAAGAGTTGTCGGTGGAGCCGTCATCAACGAAGACGATCTCGTAGCTGTAGTTTTCTTTTTCCACGACACGGCGAATCCAGGCTTCCAGTTCGGGAAGCGACTCAGCCTCGTTGAGCAGCGGTATCACGATCGAAAGGTCCATGCGTCGGTAATTTTTTGCAAAGATACACAAAAAAGGGTAAGCTACTTACATCGCACCGCTACGACCTCCTACCCTTGCTACCTTCCGGTCCTGGGGGAATTCAGAGGGAGCTGGTCGTGTAAGACTTACCCGATGCAAAAGTACAATCTTTTCTTGGATTGGCAAGAAAAAACCGAAAAAAGTTTATTCGTGACCGTAGCTCGACCCGTCGAAGCAGTGCGTGCAGAGGTCGCATTTGGGGAGCCCGATGGCGTTCACCACGCTGTCCAAAGTGTTGAACTTCAGCGAGTCCACCCCGACGTGTTGGCGCAGCATCTCCAGTAAACGAGCGTATTCCGGACTGCTTTGGTCGATGTATTTCTCGATGTTGCGGTTATCGTCGCCTTCCAGCTCCTCGATGCAGCGACGGGTGATGAGTTCCATCACGTTCTTCGAGGCGGAGAAGTTGAGGAAGGGGCATCCGAAGAGCAGCGGAGGACAGCTGATGCGGACGTGCACCTCCTTGGCGCCGTAGTCATAAAGCATCTTCACGTTGTCACGCAGTTGGGTGCCACGCACGATGCTGTCGTCGCAGAAAGCCACCTTCTTGCCTTCGAGCAAGGCACGGTTTGGGATGAGTTTCATCTTGGCCACATGCTCACGTTGGCTCTGGTTGACCGGCATGAAACTTCTCGACCAAGTTGGAGTGTATTTCACTACGCCACGCAAATATGGAATCTTACGAACATTTGAATACCCCAGTGCCATGCCGATGCCCGAGTCGGGGATAGCCGACACATAGTCGATGTCGACATAGTCCTGTTTACCCATCTCACGGCCTTCGTTGTAACGAGCCTCCTCTACGTTCACGCCCTCATAGTCGGAGGCGGGGAAACCATAGTAAATCCAGAGGAAGGAGCACACCTGTTTCTTGGGGTTGGGTGCCAGCAGTTGCTGGACGCCGTCGTGGGTGACCTTGACAATCTCGCCGGGGGCCACGTTGTAACAAGTGGTGTAGTCGAGGTTGATGAAGCTATGGCTCTCCGAGGCGAGTACGTATCCCTCCTCCCCTTTTCCGACCACGATAGGTGTACGACCGTAGTAGTCGCGTGCGGCAATGATGCCATCCTTGGTAAGGATCAGCATCGAGCAGGAGCCTTTCACCTTATTGTATACGTTCTTGATGCCATCGACGAAATCCTCGCCTTGGGTGATGAGCAGTGCCACGAGTTCCGTGGGGTTGGTGAAGCCCATGCTCAACTCGGCGAAGTGCTGCTTGTTGTCGAGGCAATGCTGCACTAGCTCGTCGAGGTTGTTGATCTTGGCCACCGTGCTGATGGCAAACTGGCCGAGGTGCGAGTTGACGATGATGGGCTGTGCGTCGGTATCGCTGATGACACCGATACCCAGATTGCCCTCGAACTTGTCGAGTTCATCACAGAATTTCGTACGAAAGTAAGTGTTCTCGATGTCGTGGATCGAACGGTGGAAGAGCTCGCCGTCGTGTGTCACGATGCCTGCGCGTTTGGTGCCGAGATGTGAGTGATAGTCAATACCGTAGAAAAGATCCTTGATGCAAGGATGCTTTGAGATTGTGCCAAAGAAGCCGCCCATATTTATAGTGAATTTTGAAAGCGCAAAACTAATAAAATTTGTATTTTTGCAGCCAAATTTTTTGACATGTTTTTAAAACTTTATCCGACCAATCCCAATCCCCGCTACGTGAAGATGATTTTGGAGTGTCTTCAAGATGGCGGGACCATCATCTTCCCCACCGACACCATCTACGGTATGGGCTGCAACATCCACAGCCAGAAGGCGTTTGAGCGCATTTGCCAGATCAAGGGCATCAAGAAGGAGAAGGCCAATTTCTCGTTCATTTTCCATGACCTCAGCATGTTGAGCGAGTTCACCCGTCCCATCAACAACGAGGTCTACAAGATGATGAAGCGCAACCTTCCCGGGCCTTTCACCTTCATCTTGAACGCCAACAACAACATCCCGCGCATCTTCCAGAGCAAGAAGAAGACCGTGGGCATTCGTATCCCCGACCAGCCCATCATCACCAACTTGGTTCAAGAGCTGGGCAATCCCATCATGACCACTTCGTTGGTCGACGAGGACGACGAGATGGGGCGTTATTTCACCGATCCTGAGGAGATCAACGAGAAATACAAGGATTTGGTGGACATCATCATCGACGGGGGCGCCGGTGAGCATGTAGCAAGTACGGTGGTTGATTGCACTGAGGATGAGGTTTATATTGTCCGTCAGGGCAAGGGTATTTTGGAGTAAGGAAAAAGTTTTTGAAAAATTTTCTTGCGGAATGAAAAAAGTTTTGTACTTTTGCAGCCGCAAAAAGCGAGGATGACTCGGTAGCTCAGCAGGTAGAGCACAACACTTTTAATGTTGGGGTCCTGGGTTCGAGCCCCAGCCGGGTCACAACCACAGCCACTAACTTACTGAAAATCAAGTTAGTGGCTTTTTTCATGCACGACACTTGCACAACGTACTAAATCTGCCATGCGTTGTCGTTGGGATCGTAATCACGCATGAATGTCGCAATCGCATAATCAGTGACCGGCTTCTTGTCCTCGTCGATTTTGCGGGGTATCTGAGGGTTGATGCGAAGCTTTGAAGCGTCACGCAGCCACTCTATCGAAGCCTCATAGTCTGCGATACGTGCAGAACTGACGTTGTTCGGCGAGATCATCTTCGTCAGTTCGTACACGGCCAGGCGAAGCATGTGTTTCTTCACATTGGCGTTGCGGGGATCGTGGCGCCGCAGGTTGTAGCCTACTTTCAGCTCGTCTGAATTGACGTCCATGGCCGGGACAAACAGCCTGCCCTCGAACTCCACATACTCGGTCTCTGAGAACTCGTACCCATTGTAGTCCGGGTCGTACTCACCGACAAGTCCCCAATTGTCCGATTCGTGCGGGTTGACCGTCGTGTCGATGTTCTCGAGATTGATCAAGGCGTAGTATTTGCCTTCCCATTTGACAGGATGCCACAGCGAATAGTTGACGTTGGCCAGCCACTCATAGCACTCGACCTCAATCCACCCCTCTGCGCCAGGCACACGGATGTCGTTGAACCCGAAACCGTTCGGTCTGACACATATATAATAGGTGTTGGCAAACTTCACCTTGTCGCCGGCGAAATACGTCTTTATCTGCGAATAAGGCTCGATTTCCTCGGTGTCTTCGCCGGTGTACTCCATCCAGTAGGGCGAAGCAATGGGCGCCTTGCTCCCGTTGATGGTCCTCAGGGCCTCACATACAACCAATTCATCGTTGATGGTGTACAGGAAATGGCTCCCGACGGGATAGGTGATCCTTCTGTTGTATGGCTTGATCCTCTTGCCGATTTCAAGCTCTTTCTCTATCTCGTAGTTGTTCGACAGATATTCGACGAGTGAGATTTCAGCGGCTTCCTCCGCGTTGAGGAAGCATTCGGCGTTATCCCTCGTGATCTGCGAAAGGGCCTCCTTGGTTATCAGCCCCGTGTAGTCGTTGTTGTTTAGGAATCTTTCGTACATTGTATATTGTTTTTAGAATGAGAATCCGTCATATACTTCGATTGTGGAGTCAACTGTCACCACCGTGGTCTGCTTTGTCTGGAACCTTCTCCAACTCTCCGAGGCGAACAGGCAGACGATATAGTCGTAGCAATCCGACAAGTGGCCGTACTTCTCGTATTTCACCCTTGTCTTCGGGTCAGTCACCTTGGTCTTGTTCTTTGTCCCGTCCGGGTTTTTCTTCTGGTTGATCAGGTCCTCCGTCAACTTCCTGCACCGGAGGTCGATCATCACCTGCCATCCGTCGTAACCGTCCAAAAGTGCATTTCCGAACTCAAGCCTTGTCAGTTGCGGAGGCTGTTTCGGCAGTACCTTGATTTCGGGCCTGAGCGTGGTGTTGCGCATGTTGTTCATGATGATCGTGAAGTTGTTCGTGCCATCCTCCGTTTGCGTCGATCTTGCGAGGCCGGCGGGGTCGCCGGTGATGATAAGCCCTCCAAGGTGCTTTTCTCCGATGTACTTGTCGCGTATCTTTCTCGACAGTCGCGGCGTGTTGTTCTCCTTTTCCTCCTGTTTGCCGAGTATCTCCTCCAGGAAGTAGATTTTCTTCTTGTCGTAGTCAACCTGCACGACAAGGGAACCCATGTACGGGATGACGTTGAAGTCGAAGCAGACGATAAGCGGTTTCAGCGAATTGTACACCCTTTCCCTCAGGTTCATGAACAGGTGCTTGTCGCCGTCGAAGTTCCAGTAGGCCGCGGCCACATTCGTATCGGTGAAGTCCCAATTGCCGTATTTAAGCCTTTCCTTGGTCGCCTTGTCGGTGATTTTGTTAAGTGCTGCCTCGTATATCTGACGGAATCCCTCGTCGGGGTTGTCGTACAGCGTAAACCTGACAAACACCTCTGATTCGTTGCACTCCACCGGATTGCCGTCATCATCCTGGACGAAACGCGACCGCACCCATGTCATACATGGGTTGGTGGTCATCAGCAGCCTTGGGGTCTTGAACGTCTCGGCGGTGCGCCAACGAAGACGGGAGAACAGCACCTCGACAGCCCTTTCGCTGATTTCGGAAACCTCGTCGATGAAAGCGATGGTGTATTCCGAAGATCCAAGGCGCTCGAAGTTCGGGTCCGATGGCAGGTCCTCCAACTCCTTCAGGATAATCACAGAATCGTTCCAAAACGTGACCGTCCCCTCGAGGTTGTTTATCTTGTAATTCTCCCCCTCTTTCAGCCCCCATTTCCTCATGACCGTTTTCATGGTGTTGAAGGTGGACTCCTTCAGCGACTTGATGGTCTTACGCGCGACAACAGCCCGTATGTTGCTGAATCTCATGCACGAGCTTATGATCCAAACGCTGCCGACAAACGACTTCCCGCCGCCGGCAGCTCCACCCCCCAAAATTATCTGCGGAAGGTTCTGACTGCCGCATTTTGAGCATTGCGGCTTGTATTGCGGATGCCCTTCCCGGTCGTAACCGACAAAAACGTTCTCGATCGTCCCTCCGCAATGCGGACATGCGTTCGGCTGCAGGTACTTCCACAATTCGTACTGTCGCTCCGACGGCTCGAAGTCGATTACCAAATTTTCCGGTGCCCTGAGTTTAGCGGCCATGTCTTGCTTTTAAAAATAAAGCGTGTCATCGGCACGCTTTATCGAAACAGATTTATGAGAAAAGATGCTCGTTTTGTTACGGAATCGAGTTGTAGATCTTCTCGACCGTCACCCAGAAGTCGTCGGGCATTTCCTGTTCCGAAATGTTCTCACAGGATTTCTTCAGGAACGCAAGCTCGTCATCGGTGAACTCCACCTTGATAGGGTTGTTCATGTCCTTTTCTGGATTCCATGTGACTGAGCCGAGTTCCTGGTTGGTGACAATCTCGTAGAATTCCTTGTCCTTCTCGGTGATGCCGATTTTCTTGGAAATGGACTTTTTCAGGTTGAATTCCATGAAGCTGCCCTTGACAGGCAGGATTTGCGGAATGTAGATTCTGTCTTTGATGTTAAGTTCCATGGTGTTATTTGTTAAAGTGGTGTCTATAATAGTCCCCGTGGGGCGTTTTGGTTTGTTTTTACTTGAAAATTGTCATTCTGTAGGTTACGTTGACCCCGGCGCACCAATCTCCCTCGTGGTTGATCGCGCCGAACACGCCAAACTTCGTTTTCGGCCTGTTGTAGCGCAGAACGCCGACCAGGTAAGGATTTATCTTCTCTTGGTGATAAAGTGCGCCTACGCCAGCGTCAAGCGTCAACCTCGGCTGTTTGTATTCGGTTTGAAGGATGTTGTTGGTTACAACCATATTGTTGAAATAGAACTTCATCGAATCAATATCAGCCATTATCCCATGGTAATAGATGTCGCATGTGTCCTTGATGAAGGCACGTTTCCATTCCATAGGCAAAAAGACATAGGTGGTGTCGTGTACGATTGAATCCTTTGTTACGGGATAAGGCACCGGGACCGGAAACGGTACGAGACTGTCCTTTGTGACCTCCTCTGGTATTGAGTCGCCATGTGTGCCATAAGACGAAGTGTCGGGCAGATAAACCGTGTCCGAAGCAACCTGAGGGCACTCCGGGCACGATTTTATCCCTATGTGATAGCCGACGAAGCCTCCGAGTGCTACGAAAGCAAGTGCGGCTACCACAACGAATACAATGGCCACTATTGAAAGATTGACGTTCTTCATGGCTCGTACTTAAAGTCGTTCAGTCTATTCATCCAACCATTGATGAATTTCTTCTTTGTGTACTTGAGTTTTTCCGCTTCCGTAGCCTTCCGACCTATCTTCTTTTCGTAGGCCGCAACGTTCTTTTCGACAATATCCTCAAAGAATTGTTTTCTCCTGTCCCAGAGACGCTGGAACAGATAGTCCGGGTGCGGATTCTCATTGATGGCTCGGAGGGTGATGTTCCCAACCACACCGTCTGGATTCACACCAACAACCCTTTGGATGGTTTTGATGTAGCCTGCTCCGCTACCCCAAATGGTGTTGACGCAAAGGTTGGCGATGGATTGGTTCTCGATGCGGTCTGCCTGCATTTTGTCCCAGAACATCGACTTGAAGATCTCGTACCACTCTTTGTAGGTGATTTCCTTCAAGTCATCAACCGTCGGAGCGGGTTTCTTCTTTTTCTTGCAATAAGAAGTGTAGGTGCTGAGGGTAACTCCAATCATGGTGGCGCCACCTGAATCAACAGGGTCGTTCCCAAAGCCTTTTTTACGTGCTTTTTCAAAAAGCTGTTCGTTGGTTAATCCTTCGCCGGTTGTTCCGGCCTCCCACTTGATAATAGTCGGGATAAGTTTTTCACAGTTGGCCATAATAATTGTTGTTAGGTTGTTGCTTTTTCAATGTCGGGCAAATCCACTGTCTTGCCTCTCATGTCGTGTGTGCAGTCGCTAAGGAACTGTATCTTTCCGTCACGGATAAATGAATGGCAGATATGTTCACCATCGGGGCTATTGTGTTTTACCAATATGCTTGGGTTGATGGTCGGCTTATTATAGTCGCCGTTGAATTGCCAAATGATTTTCCACAAGGTTTTAGGGCCGACGCTCACCCAGTGCTCTTCTTGGCATCCAGGACAGAAGAAAACCAGCATATCCGAAGCCTCAGGATCTAATGGACGTGCTTTTACGAGTTTCATGACGCTGGATTAAATGTTGAGATAAACCAGTAAGAACACGCTGATTTGCAAAGCCTGTCCGACCAAGCCTCCAAGCATGGTGGCGGCGATATCAAGCCAGTCGAACTTGCCGCCCCACTGCTTGTCCTTGAATTCCATCCCGAAAGCGCATCCGAGCACGGCAAGGATGGTGAGAAAGAACCCGATCGGTACGGCACAAACGAAATGCTTCATGCGGTTTGATTCAGTAATCCAACTCATGCGCCCTCCTTTCCTTCGCCTACCAGGTCCATTCGCCATTCGTCGCCCATCGGCGGCTGCCTCTTTGTGCAAGTGAGGCAGTCACAGCGTTTGAGCGCACTGGTGGCGGCTTTCGTGTTTGCGGCATCGAGTTTGTTGTGCAGGTCGTCGATTTCCTGATAGAGTTTGCCAACCTTGTCGGTCTCAGTGTCAAATCGCGCTTGCAACTTGTCGTAGAGGTTCTGTAGGTTGTCATACATCTTCTGCATGTTTACGAGTTGGGCGTTAGCCTTCTTCTCGGTGGACGTGAGGAAGAATCCGAGGATTCCGACGATGCCTCCTGTCTCAATTAGTTGTGTGATGATTTCAGTCCAGTTCATTAAAACTATGTTTTGAATTGTTGATTAAAGTCACTTCAAACACTGAATCAATGGGAATGAACCATCCATTCTCACCTTTGATGTCGCCATTTGGTGATTTGCAGAAACAGCCGATCAGCTTGCCGCTCTTGTCGTGGATTACATCCTCAACCACAAGCTTCTCGTTCACAAGGTGGTCGAGGCGAATGCTTGAGAGCTCCTTTGAAGGAATGACCGCTATGACCTTATTCTTCATTCGCCAACTCCTTCTTCTTGCTTTCCGGAACAATCACGTTGAAGGTGATGTTGCCGCCGTCCTTGTTGCTGATGTTGAGTTCGTTTGCGTTGGGCTCGCGGATCTTGTAGAGGTCCATGAGAACCTTTGCGGCAGATACGGCTACGCTTCTCGACGGGGCGGGTGAAATCGCCTTCCCGTTCCTGTCGGTAAAGCTGTTGTGCGCCATCTCCTCGATAATGCTCATCATGTTTGTCTTGACAAACTCCTTGATGTATGCCGTTTCGTCAAACTCGACCGACATGATATCGGTAAGGTGTTTCTGCACGTCCGACCTTGCAAGCAGCATATAGGCTTTCATGCCGCATGTCGGATCATTGGTATTGAAAGCCGCTTTGTAGCATTTTGTCGGGTTGCCGGCGTATGGCGCCTCACCCCTTGCGTACAATTCGCAAAACCTGATTTCGCAATCGTTCAGCAACGATACGCTTGGAACCCCAGGATTTTCCTTCTTGACGATGCTTGTCGTATCTCCCATATTCAGTGCGTCTTTTGCTCTGAATAGTGTCGTCAGGCGTTTTCGGTTTTGTTTTTGCCCAATAATTCTTCGAGAATCATGTTTTTGAACAAGTTGCCGATCGCCGCCGAAGCAATCTCCACGTCCTCCAACGACTTGATATAGGCGAAGTTGAAACGCACTCTCAGGTCGTAGCCGGACAGCTCGCAAAGCGGCTCCTCGATGTCCGGGTTGCTGATTCTGAGCGACACCCTGTCGGTGATCATCTTGAATGTCAACTCAGGTTCATTTACTGTGTTTTCGTTGTTGTTTTCCATCGTGTTATTGTTTTGGGAGGAGGTTTCCCTCCGTGTCTATGCTTTCCTTGAAAATCTTCCTTGCGACGTGGATTCTCGTTTTAACCGTATTGATGTTCCCGGATTTGAGGTCGCCGCTCTCTTTCAGCGCCTTGGCTATTTCCTTGAGCGACATCCCGTGGTGCTGCATCATGAAAGCCTGCCGGTATATCTGCGGCATTGAGCGCAGTGTCCTAACAATGCCGTCGCCATAGATCTTCTCGTAATCCTCAGATTCGTCGTAGTTGTCGATTTCGCACGACGGCACCCTGTCTATGTCGCATTCGGTTCCCTGGATTGAGTTGTCGTGCCTTCTTCGCTTTTCGTCAAGGGCGAAAACATGCCGTTTTGTGACGATGTGGATCCATGTCCTGAGGTCGCGGCTCTCGTCGTATGTCTCGATGTAGATGTAAAGGTTTAAAAGGACGTCGTTGAAATTCTCGTCAACATCATGCTTCGACGCCGTGTAGCGTTCGCACAGCCGCCTGATGAAGTCGTAGTATGGCTTGATGTACTTGTTGAATAATTCGCCTTTTCTCCTGACGTCCGAACTGCTGTTTCCCAGCCCGTCCGCTTTGTTCATTAACGATTATTGAAATCAGAAAATAAACTGCACGAATCAATTGTGTGCAAATATACAATCAATCCGGAGAAAAGTGGGAATAAAATTTTTAAAATCAAGCGAATACGAAAATATCAGACATTTGCTTTCAACATTCGCTTGTATGTAAGTTGTTCTGTTCGTATATTGGAAGCCTCGCTTCTATGCTTCCCGACGGCTCCGTGCAGGCCGTGGATCCTGTAGTCTATCAAGGCTCTCCGGAACAGAACGGACCTGAAAAAGGGATTGGTCGATGCGTAGCTTATGCTTTCTATCAAGTCGGCGTCCGGGCCTTTCCATTTGGTACACGACTCCATCACAAGGGCGTACTCGAGTGGAGCGCGGTACTTCATCAGATGGCCCAGGCGCACTTCCTCGAAAGCCTTACGCCTTGGGGCCCTTCCTTTGCTTTTTGCCTTTGCCTTCGGCTTTGGCCGGTTGCTCGGCAACTTCCTGGGCTTCTTCGGCTTTTGCGTCTTCGATTTCATGCTTCTTGCTTTCTTCGATGCTTTTCTGAAGGTTCTCGGCATCGTGGATGTTTCTGATTACTCTGTACATAGTGTTAGTTCATATAGGTGATTAATACTTTGATTACGCTTCCTACGAGGCTTGGATGGCAGTAAGCCACTTTGAGGTCCTTGGACCCACCTTGCATCTTCAGTCTCGTCTGATAGTTCGCAGGCGTGTCGGATGCGCCGTCGCCGGATATGACTAATTCGATATCCTTGCCAGGTGCCGAAATGTTGGATGGCATGGTAACGACGGTTTCGTTGTTGCTCTTGGCATACACGGCTCCCTCGATGGTCACAATATTGCCCCATTGACGCACATAAAGACCTGGGTCTTTGACCTTGATCCATCCAGTGTCGTTCAATAAGGCTTGGAATGATCCAGCCTTGGCTGCTCCGATATTGCGCCTGATCATGGATTTTGCATTCTCTGATGTTGCCATGTCAGCGAGATAGTTGCTGAGTTTGGCGTACCTGCTGTCTGCGGTGTTTTGGCTAATGCCGCCTATTTGTCCCAAGAGGACGGCTGCAGTGTTCGAACCAGTGATGAACTGCGACAGGCCGTTTGAGAGCCTGGCATAGCGGGCGTCACACTGCCCTTGTGTCATGCCCGTCGAAGGTGCATTACCGAATACCCATTGCTGCAGTTCGCTGCGCTGAACGTACTTTGAAGAAAGCAAAGTTCCACCTTCCTTGATGGCTGGACCGATATTGACGGCCTTGCCGGTGCCGGCGGCGATGTTGATGTTGCCGTTGGTGTCAGTGATGGAGAACGTTCCCTGTGTGCTTGTGATGGCGTTGACCTTGATGCTTCCAACGGTGGTTTGCCCCGTGACGTTCAAAGTGCCACCGATTGACACATTGCCGCTGAAAGTCACCGCATTGGCAACTGTCTGTGCGGCACCTGGATTGAGAAGCAGGCAATTCTTTCCGAAGAATTCGTTTTTCTTCCTCAGGGCGGCTCCAGTCGATGCAATCTGGATTGACTGCCTTGCTGCACCAGTAACGGGATCGTTACCGGAAGGAACGGTAGGACCGCAGGCGCATCCGTAGTTGGTTCGCCCG
The DNA here is from genome assembly GCA_024681295.1 of Bacteroidales bacterium. Lineage (GTDB taxonomy): Bacteria > Bacteroidota > Bacteroidia > Bacteroidales > F082 > Limimorpha. Next base: position 59,150 of record JAILBC010000132.1, on the reverse strand, counting down.
ACCTTGGTCTGGTTGTTGGCATAGCCGATGTTCTCGTTCGAGTTGTTCTCGTAGATATACTTCGGCCATGTGCTGTTACCGGTGTGGCCCTCGAATTTCCTGATCTTGCCGTTGATATAGACATAACCTTCGGAAATGTTATTGCCCGACACTTCGCATCCGCTGATGATGAAGTTAAGGCAGTCACCGAAAAGGCTGCCAAATGACAGCGCAAGGTTTTGAAGGTTCAGAAGATCGTCGGCATAGGTGTAACGACCGCCGGTCTGTGCTTTATATTCTTTCATTAGCTTGTGTATTTGATCAAATATGTTTTGCTTGCGAGTTTGTATCTGTCAATCCAGTAACGCAGTTGGCTGTCGTATGTGGCCTGGGTAATCTTGCTCGTGTCCGGCGACGGGACGTTGACAACGAAACTGTAAGTGAGGTTGGTCGGAGTCTCGTTCTCGAAGTAGAACGCAGGAACGTCCTCATTCTCATCTTCGTTGTACAACACAGCGGTTTCCGGATCTTCCGATTCGTAGTAGATTGGAACACCAGTGCTGCCGCCGTTCTGAATGCTGATTCTCGACTGCTGGTCGGAAAAGTACTTGCCGAACTTTCTATTGAGGAACCACTCCAGCTTGAATATCTGCGATGTCATGCAGGCTTCGATGCGTGTTTCCTTCGCCCAATCGACAAATGCGTCGTTAAGCTGCTGCAATGGGTACATCAAGGCTTGCAAATACAGAATCAGCTTCCTGCCGCCCATGTAGTGTGGCACGAACTGATTGATGGTTTTATCGAAGTTGATTTTGTACCTCATTACTCACTTTCCTCCTGTCCTTCAATCTGCAGGGTAATGGACTCGCTCCATTTCTGGAAGTCGGCTTCGACACCGCTACCTGAGCTTTGTTTCACGAATCCGGCATTGGGGACGAACGACCTTGTGACTGGCATTTCGTAGTATGGGTCGCCGGATGTGTCGGGGTTTTGGTTGATCAGGTTGTTGTCGCTGTCATATTGGACCACGAAGATGCCTTGGCTGTTTTCCTGGTCGATATACACATCCACCACATGCTCGGCTTTTTGGATGGCGTCAATGATTTTCTGAACGTAAACCACGCCGTCGAACGGGATGTTCTGAACGAACTCGTTCAAGGAATTCTCAATGTTCGAATAGACTTCCTCTGGGGCCACAGCACCGTCGTAATAGACCGTCAGCCTCGGAATGAGGATGTCACCATTGCGGCTGACCACCTCGGCATGGGTGCCGGCGAAAGAAATCTGGTTCAGATACGCCTGAATGGAAAGCAACTCTGCATCGTCAATCCTCTCGTAGGCCCCGGGCTGTCCCGTGGCGATTTTCAGGATGAGTTTCTTGTCATAGAAACCATCTTCTTGTTCTTCTGAGCAACTGACTTTCGTGACGATGCGTTTCGACTGGTCCTCTGATGGGTACGAGAACTGCGTACCATCTTCGTTCATGATCAGTGAATCGCCGCTTTGGTATTTCAACAGGGCGTTGGCGTAATAGGATGCAGTGCCGTTGATGCGGTACTGCAGGTCCTTTGCAAGGTCTATCTTGAAAACATCAAGGATGTTCTCAAATACCCAGATGCAGGCCGACGAAACCCATGTGAAAGCATCCAAGACAGACATCTTGGAGCTGTTGTGAAACTCGGTTAGCTCAAGGTATTCGTCGCGTTTCTCCTTGGCCTGGCTGTATATTTCCGTTAGTGTTCTCGACATATTATGACTCGTGTTTATAGATTGTTCCGTTGATGTCAAATTCCCAATCGCCGCTTTGGTTCCAGTCATCCTCTCCGATGATCGTCTCTATCGCCGCCATACCTATCTCCGTCGGAGGTGTAGTCATCCACACCTTGCACGGCCTTCTCGTTCCGTAGTTGGCGACAACGTACACCAGGTAGGCGTCTATCACTTCGCTTCCTATCAATGCGTCCCTGAAGTCAAGCGTCTGCAAGTCCATATTGCCTATCGGCGTAAGGTCTGTGATGGTTGCGCCTGTCAGGTCAACCGCATAAGTGCCTTCAAAAAGCAATAGTCCAGTGAGCGGATATTTGTTTTTTACCGACGTAAATTCATCGACCGTAATACCCTTCACCGGAAGCAGCATACCGGGTATTCCGCTGGCGTCAAACATTGTCATGGTGAACGTTCCGTAAACCTTCACTCTCCTGCCTTTCACCACTGAATTGAAATAATGGCTATGTTCAGTGAGCGCGGTGGAGAGAGTGATGGTTTCGAGGTCGCTGTTGTCACCCCAATCGACAACCATCTGACCGTCGCCTGCGGCCTTGAACCCCATTGAAGTGGCTTCATCGTCAATGGCGATAACCATGACCAGTTCTTCGCTTGTTGACTTGTGATATACATGCCTTTCGGCATTGGCCGGCAGATAGCCGTTTTCCTTGATCTCACGAACAATTCCTGAATTGACGATGTAATAGTCGTGGTATTCGAGGATGTCGCCAGTGGCGAGTTTCGTGGCCATTCCAAGCGTCTCTATCGCTCCATTGGCACGGGTGAATGTCCTGTTGCTGATTAAAAGGTCGAATATACCTTCGATATTGCCATACAGCAGTATTGCGATGTCGAATAGATTCTGTCCCGGTTTTACCTTGTAAGTAGCCATTTTATTACTCCCTGTCAACGAAAGATGTGTCAAGATTCAGATAGAGGTCCTTGGTGTCGAAGTCATAGGATGCGTCAAGCACCGTAACCCCGTCATCCTGAAACTCCCTTTGCAGGATTTCAGAAAGCCTGGTATATTCGATGTTGGAGTTGGTCCACCTGACCAATCCGACACCAGTAACAGGATATCTGTAATTGTTTGTCGGCACGCACTCCAGAAGCATGTTGCCATTTTGCTTGTTTGCCTTGCCAATGGTGAAGTCCGTTTCGGCGCCGTTGTATATCTCCGCTGTTCCGGAATTGATGCGGAAGTAAAACTTGTCCTCTGATATGGTGATCAGCTTCGATACCCAGGCGTTTTCCTTCTCGCCTCCGTACATGCCGACCTTGACTACAAACCACACGCTTCCGTCAACGGGGTTGACGATGTAGCCGTTCGCTGTCTTGAACCTCACCATGAATTCCTTGCAAACCGGAGTATATGGTATTCTTGTATAGACACCAAGTGTATTGATGCTGTCGGTTCCGACGGTGGAATCCGTGATGGTCACTTCACCATAGACGTATCTCACCAGTCCTCCTGGGTTTGCTACCCAATCGAACGGGTAAATCGTGTGCCGTCCTTTCTCGGAAAGAACGACATCCTTGGTTTCGCTGCTTACTTTTATGTCTTGTCTCATTAGTTTGCCGTCCAGATGTAGGTTGATGAATCAAGTTTTATCAGGATGAATATAACCGTCTTGTTTCCAGTTATTGAATAAGAATTTGTGCTTCCCCATGAATTCATGTATTGTCCGCTTGCCGGAGAAACACTGATTGTTCCACGGTCGTTATTGCGGATGACAATGGTTTTCCCCTCTATATTCTCGCTTGGAAGGACAACTGTCTTTGTCTGGTTCTCGCTGACGGTTCCGACAACAGCAGACACCTTTGACGAAAGCGTTGTCGATGAAGATGAGGAATCGGTAATTAAAACCATCTTCAGTACCAAACCACAGGCTTTCAGGTTCTCGAAGTAGCCGCCGTATGCAGGTGCCGAACCGGTATTTGACGCTTTCCCGTAAACACCGACCACGCATGTCTCGTCGCCGTTCAACGCCCAACTTTCGGTAACATTTGCCTTGCCTGAGGCAAATATGGCCGCAAAGTGGCGTTGGTTGTCGTTGCTGTCTGTATAAGCGATCACACCGGACCTATTCGCATAAAAACCGTTATAACTCATCATCGCCTTGGGTGTCGAGTTGCCGAAGCCAACACCTTGCGTCTGAATCACTCCTGTTTCCTGGGATAAACTGATGGATGCTCCTACGCTTGTCGAGCTCGAAGTCCTCTCGTTTTGGAATTCACCACAGATATATTCGGCAACGGAACAAACGTTGATCTCGTCTTTTCTCAACTGGATAAGCGTTGGTCCAAGGGTGATTCGGTTGCCGGTCTCGGTGCTCGATACCAAAGATCCGTCGCTAATAATCCAACTACCAATAGTGCCAAGTGTAGCAACCACCTTACCTGTTTCGTCAACACGGAAAGGCGCTGATGCTGGAGTTGCGCCTCCTGCAAAGAATCTGATACCAGAAGCACCTGTACCTGCTGCTGACATTCCAGCCTTTACGACGCCGTTGCCATCCTTGACGTTAATGGTTCCTGCGAGGAGTATTCCGTTAGTGTCCCAACTGATATCGCCGTTGGCCAAGGCGCCGCTGCCGTCGCTCTCCAATCTCCACTTATAACCACGAATACCAGTTGACCCGATGGTCATGCTTCCAGAAGCGCCGGTGAAGCCAGTCGTTGCCTTTGTGCCAGTGAACAAGTCGCTGTTGTCGAATTTCCACGCTCCAATCTGCGATGTGGCGGCAGCGGACAACTTGAACAGCATATTGCCGGATGTGTTGTAACCCAGCAACTCGGCACCGCTTGACAATGCCTTGATGATGATGCCGCCGCTCGAAGCAATAGTTGAGTCAAGGTTCCCATCAGTGACGTTGCTGATATCGGCTGCGGAAAGATACAAAGAGCCTTGATTAGTCACCGACACCAAGGCGGCATGGGCCGTCGAAAGCCTCCCGGTCCCGATGTTCCATCCCGCTATGGTGTTTGCCGATGAACTGAATGCGACGTTACCTCCAGCGAAGCTGACATTCCCACCGGTGTCGATATACCAACCGTAACCACGCAAGCCGTTTGTGCCAATGGTGATACTGCTGTTGTTTGCGGTGCCGGCGCCTGCGGTATTGGCTTTTGTCCCGATCCAAATGGCTTCGGTGTCGAAATTCCATCCGGCTATGAGATTGACATGGCCAAGGCTGAAAGTCTTGTTGTAGGTCGTTGTACCGTTGTTGACGGTCTTTGGCAGATATCCTTCCAAGCCATAATCGCTGGCACTATTGTAGAACATAGCCACGCCTCCATCGTCATGAACAGTATTCCTGTGTGAGAATCCACTTGCAGTAACTATCGCCTCAGTCAGTGCCGTCGGAGAAACACCAATATACGATGCAGTGGAGCCGATAAAGACGTGACCACCGAACAGGTAGGCCGTCCCGATATTCCATCCACCTATGACACCGCCGTCCTTGTTGAGCCTGAATATTTCATCCCCTTCATGCAGGCCGTAGATACCAGCCGTCCCTATGTTCTGATCGTCGGGACCAATATAGACGCCGCTAAGGGTGCCTAATCCAGTACCAGGTGTGCGATGCCCGACAAACAGCTTCGGGGTGATGATGTAGGTGTTGCCGATGGTGGTCTTGTTGTTTTCCCAATCGAGCACCCAATCGAACATCGTGGCCTGCCTGACAACGGCAAACTGGAAGTTGATCTGCGTCGTGCCGCCGTCGCTGGTTGTCAGCGTGAAAACGATGGCCCCGGAAACCACGCCCGTCGGAAGGGTTGTGATGGCAATTTTCTTGTGGTAGGTGTCGATGCTCGTGACGGAATACTGTATCGAGTTGTTGGTGATAGACACCTGGGTAAGGGTGAATGCCATCGGAGTGCTGCCGCGTTTGGCCTCTACCACGGTGTAGGCGTTGGTCAAATCGACATTGCTGCCATCGTAATCTGCAGGTATGACACAACTGTTCGGCGACATAATCACCGTCAGCGAGTCGTTGATGTTGCTGAGTATGATGGTTCCTTTGGCTATCGACGTCATGGTTGCGAGTGTTTTCTGTTCTTATATAGTCAAGTAAGGCGGCGAATGTTTGCTGTGATGAAGTTATTATCCGATGGCTTCCCTCGCGGCTTCCTTCGCGACCTGCCTCCATGTCTGGAGTTGGTTGAACTCCAACCGATGCTCTTCGGTCTGGTCGGCTGAGTAGTTGAGCATGATTGCTTCAACGTCATCAGCGGAATATCGGCTTCTGACTATTGCTGCGACAAGAGGTCCGTAGTCGGCTTCGGTTAAAGGATCCTTGTGTTTGTAAACGATGGTGTGTGCCGTCCACGCCTGTTTCGCCACCTCGTTACCTTCTTCATCCATCACCTTGTCAGGGATTTCGTTTTCCCTGCGTTCGGCTTTGGTCAGTTTTCTCGCTCCAAGGTTGATGTACGTGACATAGCCTTCAAGCAATTTGTTTGTCGCCACCACCGGCGGCTGTTGTTCGTAGATATTCATTGTCTCTCGGTTTTATGTTTTTTCTTCTTCTGATTACTTCATAGCTGCCTCGGACGTAAAAGTTACGCCAGAAGTCGTGTCCCATTCCTTCTATGTTTTCCTTCCTGTAATTGTACGTCATTCTCTTCCTTGTGAATCCAAGGTACGAGTTGAATGTCTGTTCCATGCGTTCCCTGTCCCAATCCTCCAATTCGCTCTCTGCCATGGTGATCGCAAACCCGTGGCAACGTTCCTTCAACCTCGAAAGCGTTTGGTTGGAAAGATAAAGTCTGCCAGGCTTGATGTAGGTGCCGACGAACTTCACACCGTGAGAGACGGGTTGCAGGTATCTCTTGTGCTTGTGGAGCGTCAGGCGAAGTTTGGAATGCAGGAATTCCTCTATCTTCGGTATGCTTTCCACGAGGAAGCGGAGGTTGTCGCACACAATGACGAAATCGTCCACAAACTGCGCCATGCAGTAATTCTTTCCTCTGAACAGCCATTGAACAAAGTTGATGAAGAACGACATCAGGAAGTTGGCGAACAACTGCGTCGTAAGGTTTCCGATGGGTTCTCCGGTGGGCGATGTGAACAGGCTCTTGTTTTTCGCCAGGTTGTGCCATTCGCTCGGGTCTGTGTTGAGTATGCAATCCAGTTCCGGATGGTGCATGACAACCACCATTGTCGTTCTCATAAGGATGTCCCAATACATTTCGGGCATCTGTGTCATCCTCAGGCGTGCAAGAATTGAGAAGTCGAGCGTTTTCCATCCTTCCCGCTCGAAGCGCTTGCGCTGGCGACGGATGAAGCGTTCCAAGAGATACCAAAGCAAATCCTTGTCGATTGACATGAAGAATCCAACGAGATCTCCTTTGAACACCCATGCCGGGGTGTGGTAGCAGTCGCTCACCCTCTTCATTCCTTCCGCTACATGAAGCACGGCTTTCTCCGTCCCAAACTCCTTGCGGCAGTTGAACGACACATTCCCTTGCTTCTCGAAGCGTTCCTCGAACAACGGATTCAAGCGCAGGCATATCCAGTGATGCACGATGCGGTCCCGAAAGTTCGCCGCGAATACCTCTCTTAGTTTCGGATAGTGGACTAAGAAAGCAGGTCGATGTACCAGGATGGTAAGTCCCGCTCCATAATTCTTGTGCCAACACGGGGATGTCCTCGTTGGCTATTTCCATGTATTCCACGGCTTGCTTCGAGCGCATCTTGCCTCTAAGACAATCGTAATAGGCTTCCCATACGGAATTGACAAAGGACTCAGGCACGTCATAATCTTGGGATGCTGCGACAGGCCGAACAACGTTCCCGTTGTACTTGTTGTTGTTGTTGTTGGCGTTACCATTGTTGAAGTTCACGTTCCTGGCGTTGTTGCGATTGTTCTCAGTACCGCTCCACTGGTTACTACTGTCTTTTTGCGGCTTTGCACCTTCGTAACTGAAGGACTTTTTACGTCCCGCAGTAAGCCGCCCATTCATCGGATTATATGACACTCCGCTCATAACAAAAATATTTAATTACTCCGCGCCCTGGTCATTGGTATAATCGCGCCATGCTACGCATTGGGCCACGACCTTACGCGCCTGATCCTTTATCTGTTTTTCCTTTTTCTTGTCGATTCGTTTCTTGTGGAACAGGATAGTTGCATCGTCGATGATATCCTCCACAAACACTCTTGCAGTTTTGAGGTAGTCGGAACGTTCCTCACTGTCCCGGCTCGCTTCAGCGAGTCCGATACATTTCTTCGCCTCACATGCCGTACCCAAAGTTGTATCGGCGTACTTCGTCATCTTTCTCGGCAAGATGTCGTAGAGGTCAACGATCATGCTTTTCAAGTTCGACATGTCACGATATATGGGAAGCTGACGCAACGTGCGATGCACCTTTTTCTTGGCGTTGCTGTCTTCTATTGCTTCCTGAGGGATGAACACACCGTCGAACTCTTCTTCCATATCCAATTGTTTCTTGTTTACTTTCTGTTTTTTCTCCACCCAAGAGGGCCGCGTCTTTAAGGACGCGACCCGTCAAGGTAAAATGCTTGTTCCTTATGGAACAAATTTGAATGCTGCGACAGGCCGAACAACGTACCCGTAGTACTTGTTGTAGTAGGCGATGGCGAGACCATCGGTGAAGCCCACGAGCCTGGCGTAGGTGCGACTGGTCTCAGTACCGCTCCACTGGCCACTACTGTAACTCACAGGTACGGTCCTACCCTTTGCAATAGCATTAGAGAACAGTGCAAGTTTGGCCTCCACCACATTATTATTGGCGTAGTCCGCACTTGGTGCCGCAGAAGTGTTGTAACCGGAACGACTGTTGCCGAGGAAATTGAATATCCTCGCCAGCAACGCCGACGACGGGAGCATCCACTTGCCGCGTTTGTACTGGTCGTCAAGCTGGGCTTCCGTGATGCGTGTGCCGTTGATGATGTTGGCACTTACGTCCGCGGGGCACCATACATCACACAGACGCGCGGCGCAGAACATAAACTCGCGATAACGAGCAGGGTTGGAAACGCCATTGTCCGCAGCATACTGGACCAACATCTGAGTGAGGTCGGCAAGGGCCTGTGGAGTCTGCGGATGGGTGTTGCCAAGAGAGTCCTTACAGTCATCCGGCAGGTCATCGTCGCTGATATTCATGTAATCCAACACGGCTTGCAACACCGTATCGGCATAGGCCATCAATTTGTCGCGCTCGCCTTCGCTGTCGAAGTTGGTCATGTAACTTGCTGTCTGCACGGCCCACCCGTCGGGTTGGGTGTCATCCTGCATGGCGATACCGCCGCCAGCCGCAGCCACTGCAGCCGCATCCTTTCTCAGGTATACGTCACCAGTAAGGTTGCTCAACGGAGTATCAAAGACGTCGCTTCTGCCGGTTGCGGTGGCAATGGCAGCAAGCAAGCCGTCAACATAGACACTGTTGGACTTCGTATCGTCGAGACCTACGGAACTGCCGCCTGTCACGGGATACATTCCCCAGCACTGCGTCGATACGTCGCCGTATTGAGAGCTTTGTCCGTCGGATGACGAAAGCATCGTGACGTTGTTCGCGTTGGCGTTTGTGCCGCCGCAGAACGAATTCACCCATATCTTATACCAAGCAGCCTGAGCGGGATCCGTTGTCAGTTGGTTGTCTGAGGTGTACATCTGACGCATGACAACCAAGCCTGCGAGTGCTTTCGAGGTATCATCCTCGTTATCGAATTCACCGTCAGTCCAGGCAAAGTCGCCGACCTGAGGGACACGGCGCCATAGACCGATGGTCTTTTCGACGTAACGCTCATTGCCATTAATGTCGGTAAGTGTCGCACGAACCACCATCGTCACCTGGCTTACCAAGATGACATGGATGACAGGAGAATAGATGTCCTCGATGGCGGCATACGATGACATGCCGGTAGTCTCGATGGTCCACTTGACATTCGGGGTCCACGTTCCATCGGACTTCTGCGCAGCAGCGACATTGTTGCCGGTGCCGTTGACCAAAAGCTGCAGGTCGTTGTAGTAACCGCCGGTGATATTGCCGTTTACGATGGTTTTGTCGGTCAACTCCGAAGGATTGATGTACTTTCGTCCTTCGATAGCCAACATAGCCGCTGTGACGGCGGTGGTGGCGAAGTTCACATACAGCGCATTGTCGGTGACGGCTATAGTGGAGTCATAGATGTTGCCGTAACGCCTGATAAGACGCGCCACATCATCGTAGTAGAGACGGCCCGACGGCGTTGCTGAAGTCGAAGCCATTTCTATTCGACCAGAAAGCTTGCACGATCCAGCGTCGCCAACGTCAAGCAGCCAGCGCATTGTTTCTCCGTCGATGGTCTGCGCCTGCCAGTTGATGTTGTCTATCTCGATGTTGGTGACAGCCGCCCCTCCATCGTGCAGACTCAGCACCAAGGCACGGGTAGCCGTTGAAAGCAGGGGGCAGCCCTTGACCGTCATACTGGTCATCGAAGTGAAACCTTGCACTGAGACGGTTTCCAACGAGCCGCAGTTCATGATGGATAGCGTCGTAAGCTTTGCCGGAAGTTTCAGCGTGGTCAGCGTCGGTGTCTGAGGCAGTGCGACGGAAAGGATGTCGGTATAGCGCAAGTCGATGGATGCAGCCCTTGACAAGCCTCCGATGTCGATGGTGTTGCCACCCACCGAAGAGCAGCCGTTGAACGACAGGTCTGCGATTCTCGTAGCGGAACCGACATTGACACCTGAGCAACGGAACGCAGGTAGGTAGTTGGCTTTCTCCGTGTCGGAAAGTTGCCGCCATGCCTCGGCGGTGATACTGTTGCCGCCAACAGTGGTGGAATAGTACGTCGATGGCTCGGCCTTGAATTCCGTCAGGCGCTTGCCGTTGAGGGTCAGCGTGCCAGCCGGGTTGAAACAGTTGTTGCCGATGTTGCCGATGCTTCGGTAGTAGTTGATGCCGTAGATGGTGATACCGTCATCGCTTCGTGCCGTAGGACTCAAGACAATCTCGAAGTAGCCGTTTGGCATGTTGGCGGCACCTGGCGCCACCCTGACGTGCGGGTTGATGCTACTTTGGGCCATGGCCGCAGTAGGATAGATCCACTGGTGAGGGACCAGCCGGAATGTGTATTGCGACGTCTGAGTAGTGCTGTTTGGCAGCGCAGCCATAACCATGGCGAACGACTGAGAAAGGTCGCTGATACCGGTGTTCACCGTCGTTGCAGGGGCGAACTCACCGAATGCTGCATAAGAGGCCATGTAAACCAGACGGCGCTTCATCCATTGAAGTTCTGCCTGGAGTTGGTCGCCCATGGACTGCTCGATCGGGTCAACCTGTCTCTGGTCGCTGGTGTAGTTCATAAGCTTCGGGAACTCGTAACGGATCCTAGCAGCCTCATTGAAGGCCATGGCTGGGATGTAACGCTGAACGTCGAAGATATAGCGGTTGAGGGCCTTCCATATGCCGTTCATGCCGTCGCTTACCGCACTGCCAGTTCCACCTGTCAGACCAGACATCGAACTAAGGATGCTTCTCAGGGTGTCGCTGATTTCCAGCGAATCCTCCCACATTTCCTCACATAGGTTGAACAGGACGTTGTTAGTCCCTTCGTAGAGCGAATCCGTCTCGTTCACGTCATCCTCTGCATAGGGGTGCATACGGTCGATGTAGTACGGCTTGGTCTGCAATCCGCTGTTGTCGGTGGCGAGAACGGTATCTACGTCGTCTTGGTGAAGCTCAAACTTCCAGTCGGTCCATGCCCCCATGCTGCCGCCGGTCGGGACAAGCACGTAGTAAGTGTTTTTACTACAGTTGTCGGTTCCGGCGATGAAATGGTTCTCGAAAGCATAGTGGAACTTCAATGAATTCACCACGAAGTAGTTGCCGATGTTGGCTTTCGCATGAGAGACAATACCGGAAATAAACGCCTTGTTCACATAACCCTCGTAGTCGGCCTTCTGGTTGCTCGTAAGGGCGTTCCATGCGGTGTACGTGGCGTATGCCAGCGTCCCGCTCTCAGCCGAAGAGTCGAGGAGATTAACCTCATCATAGGAAGTGCCATTCCACAGGCCGGCATTGACCCAGGCGCCGTCTGCGAAGTCATAGCGGTACAGCTTATAGTCGGAACACCAGTACTTGTTGCCGGTGTCCTGTGCCGCATCGCTGGAAGCGAAGTCGCTGAACGAACCGAGCGTTCCGCCGCTGGTGATGAACGGCTTGACGCGCGGGTTGTGCAGGAACAGGAAGTTCCACGCGTTCTTCAGGAACGACACGAGGTTCGGGTGCGGGTATTCGCCAGGATAGAGGTGCGTGCCGTCCGTGGTTTCGACATCAACGGTCTTTCCTCCGTCGAAGTCGATGCATTTCTGCGAGTGCTGGAGCCCGGAGTCGACGCGGTACATGAAGCATTCGTTCTCGGGGTGGTAATACACCTTCGGATAGGTGTCTCCGGCATGAACGGCGTCGTCGAACGGGACGCGCATGTCGGTGAGCTCCTTGTTGTTGTCTGCACCCTCGAACATGGCGAAGTTTGGGAACGCAGACTTCACGTAACCCCACGTCGGCTTGTCCATCTTTCCGGGGCCCCAGGCGCCGGGTCCCCGATACACGGGAGCCGCGTTGTCACTGGCCTGCGTGAAGAACAGGAACGGCTCGAGGTGCTTGGCCACGACCGCTCCGGGCGTTGTCGCCTGCAGGGCGTTCGAGCCGCAATAGATCTTGTGGAGGTCGTTGTAGAGCTTGTTGACACCGATGATGTGCGACTGCATCGAGGACGCATAGTTGATTTTCAGGACGAACTTCTGCGCCAGCGGTGCGCCGTTGATGATCGTGTAGCCGACGCCCCTGTATTTTCCGTTTCCGTCGATCCATCCGTCGGGGACCCTCACGCCGTCCACTCCGTCGATGTCTATAACCTCGTACACCTGTGCGCTCTCCGTTGCGAGCGGGAAGTTCTTCCCAAGGTTGCCGCCCTTGATGTATGCGGCCCTCGACCACTTAGAGGCGCTCTCGTTGTCCTCCTTGTAGGCGGCGAGCTGCTCGTCGGTGAGCATTGTTACGCTGATGCTGCTATGCAGGTCGGCAATCGGCACGTTGATAAGCGTCGTGAGGTCGCTGATCTTCGTCTGGATGTTCCAGTAGTAGTATGTCTTGGCCGTCGTACCCTGGCCTTTAGACGGCAGGCTTGCAGTGGCCTTTCCTATGGTGCCGCTCAGTTCCGGAATAAGCTGGCCGTCTGCATCATATTGGTAGAACTCCCACCAACCGTTTTGGGTGGATGATGCGCCATGCCATATCTCGGCTCCGTGCCAGATAAGCACGTTCTTACCGAGGGCCTTCACCTTCTCTGCGTTGACAACGCCGCTTTCGATGATGTCGTTTTCTTTCTTCACTCTTTCCTTTTCTGCTGCAGACGGGATGGTGGCGATATAGTTCTGTACGACGTTTCTTGCGGATAGCTGCTGCGACGCCCAGATACGAATGCCGTAAATGTCGATGTCGGCACCCTCCTGGCCGATGATGATGCCGCCGTTGGAAAGCGCTGCTGTGCAGAACTCCGTGGCGCTTGTGGTGGAGAACACGAATTCGCGGTTGATGACGCCGTTAATCAGCACCCTCACAAGGGCAAGCGTTCCAGTCGGTGTGGTGCCGTCCGAGGTCAAGCCATCGTTGGCACTGTTGGGGGCGACCGCATTGTGGATGTTGATTGAGATATGGGTGCGTTCATCCTCTTGCCACGAGAAGTCGCTGGTGCTTTCCGTCGTGTGTGAGGCCGTGGTCATCGTTCCTCTCATTGGTTTCAGGCGAAGCCCGATGAAGTTCTGTCCGCTGGCCTCGCAGATTCTCAGGATGGGATCGTCCTCATTGGTCACGTTGCTGACCTTGATGTCGAAGTCCATTGTCATGCCGCTGTTTGGCGTTGACAGGAATTGGGAGAAAGGATTCAGGCTGATACCGAGGTTGCAGCCAGCCGGTACACGCAACATCTTGTTACCCTCAGAGTCCAACAGCCATCCGTCTTGCTGACCAAGCTTGAAGTGTTCCCACGTGGAGGTAACTTCGGCATTGGCATTGGCGGCGTTCAGGATGCGCTCCGGGTTTGCCTCGCTGTTGTTGCGAAGCTTCGGGTTGAGGTAGAAAGTCGTTCCAGCAGTCGGGGCATAGCCAGCGGTGTTGTCAACGGGTATGGACTGATAGGCGACGCCTGTTGTCTCATACAGGAAGTTGGTCGTAGTGCCGCCGTCGTGCCTCAATACCTGCAAGTACGAGTTGAGAGTGTTGCCGGCCTGGTCCTCGATTTCCAACGTGGCGTTGAGGTCGTACTGTTCTCCGCTCTCAGCCGTTTTCTCTGCACGGAAATACTCCGTTGATGGGTTCGTGATGTAGTTTTGGGCCGAAGAGCAGATGATAAGCGACAGGTCGATATCGTCGCCGTCCGGGTGATATACGGCATACTTGCAAATCCTTGACTGGACGAAGTTGTCAACCAATGTTGCAATCTCCTGAAGAAGCAGATGCGGCTGTGTCAGGTCTGCGCCGGTGGTGGAGCTGTTGACCACCATCAAGTGATAGACCATGACGTCGGAAGTCAACGTACCACCGCAACCGTTGGAGCAGGTAAGGAAGGCTTGGACTTCGTGAACGCCGTGAGTGAAGATGGCCTTAGTGGAGTCGGTGATTGCGATATTGCCAGTTTGCTCGCTGTTGACACTTGCATCGTAAGGGCTTGCGTCGATGAATGTCGTTCCGTCAACCTTGATGGTCAGATACTTCTGGACTGCTCCGTAAAGGGTGAAGTTCAAAGCCATCTGTGATGTCGATGAATTTGCGGTAATCGGCACCGCCCAATCGGTCGCCATCGACATGGCGAGGTTTACCGATGAAACATTGAATGTGATGTACGAAGAATAGCTTGTCTTTGTCACACCATCTGCAGTGTACTGGAATGAAGCACGGATGCGGAAACGGTTGTTCATACTTGCGACAAGATATTCTCCAAGGTCAATTTCGATAGGGAATGTCTCTGCTGATGGATCAAGTGAGGTCTGCCCTCCCAATCGTGCCACCTGCACCCAAGACGAACCCGCGTTGACGCTGCGCTCGATGGTGATAACACCATCAGCCGAGTAGTTGCTGGAGGTACTTGTCGCACCTTCAACAAACACCGACTGGTAACGCAGATTGACACCAAAGCTGTCGCCGTTCTTCACCACATAGGCGTTGCTCGTGCTCTTGTTGGCTGCGAGACGGCAGATGTAGGAGTCGGTGGCTACAGTACTGATTGGAAGTTGGATGATTTGAAGGTAGTTTGTCAAGCTGTGGTCTGCGTCCCATGCTGTAGCGTCTGACGCCTTTGCGAACACTACAAGGCTGTAGTAGTTAACATCGTTTGGCTTATACCACCTGAACACACCGGCTTTGAGACAAAACTGCTCCTTGATGAATCTCTCGATTTCACCTCGGTTTATGCCCCATTCGGCACCAGCAGGCACTTCGGTCCCGTGTACGGTAACGGTTGCTCCGGTGTTGTTTACACCACCCCATGCTTCGGTTAGTGCGCTAAGGATATCGCTTCCTTCGATAGTTATTTTCTTTGCCATAGGTTGATTTTGTTTGTGAATAATATGTTACCACGCCTCACTGCGGAAGTATCCGTCTGAACGGAACCACGCTGACAAGGCGTTGTTGAGTTGCCAAATAAGATCGCCGTCAAGATACTTGGTGGAAATCATCTTTCCGTTTATCATCATTGACGATATGCGTTTCCCGTTGATTACAAGCATCGTTAGTCCTCCACCGTGTAGTAAATGACACCTGGGGTCCAGGTCTCGTTCTCAATCATCAATTCGATATCCTCCTCGGTGGATTCCTCGAACTTCCCTTCAAGTGCCGTAAGCCTAGCTTGGATGGCTGTCAAAGCGGCTCCGACTATTGGGGTAAGGTTGATGTAGATTAAATCACCCGTAGAGAACTCAAGCATGAGGTAGTCGCCTGACGTGCCTTGCCCGTCGGTATCGGAATACGCCGCCTGTGTCAACGAACCTCCGATGACGAAATCGTCGGTGTCTATTGTCGCTAGGGTCGTTGTTGTTCCAGAGCGGGTGTAATTCAGTTTCAGTTTTCTGTTTACGTTGTCGTAATCAAGAGAGAAACAGCCAGGGACAGCCGTGGTTGAATGAAGATGCGCGATGTCGCTTTCATTCTGGTTGACAGCGCTGACAAGGGTGTTGAACTCGCCAGCCGACAGCCTTCCCTGCGGGGTTGCGCCTTCGTTTTCTATCTTGTTTCCAAAATCCAGCATAATGTTTAGTTTTAGGGTTGTTATAGCACAGCCGGGAAGCTGAAGGCGAATCCCGAGCCGATTTGCAATTCACAGGTGTACATGTCGCTGCCGTCTATCGGGCAGTTCAGGGTGATGGCCTGCTGGGTGCGGTCGATAAACTCCTGCACGACGTTGTTTTCCTCGTCGTAGATGGTCTGCCACCAGTCATCCTCTTCCACCAGTTCGTCGGTGATTTTGTACTTGCGCCAGAAGAAGGTGAAGTTCTCGGCGACATATTCGGGGTCAACAAGCAAGCCTTGGTAATAGACATTGGCGGTCAATACGGTGCTGCACTCGCCATTCATGAACGTGTCGCCCATCGAAGAGACAATCTCCACCGAATAGCCAACAAGAAACTCCTTTCGCAACGTGATCGTGTCCGCATACACATGATCGTCGATAGTGACCTGAGCTTTGACAGTTACGATGTTTTTGTTCATCCAAATGTCATCATCGGGCTCCACTTCCAGCGTCAAGCCATTTTCTCCCTGGATTTGTACCCAGGTATTGCCGGACAGATAATACCAGGCCCGCTGGCTCGATGTTGACTGCATGTTTGTCTCACTGATGGTCAACTCAATGCTTTCAGGTGAGAACACCGTACCTCCCGACAGGTCGCCAACCAACGTAAAAGTGTCGCCTCCAAGGATGCGGATGGACTTGTTGTAGAGGTTGTCCTGCACATCGTCATCGAGGTTATCCCATGTAAGGGTTACTTTGCCGCCGAAGGTGACATTGCCTTCTTCGTCCCATGAGATTTGGGCCTTTGCCAAATGGCCGCTGCCGTCGTTGTTCAGTACAAAGGCGTTGTTGCGGGCTTTGATGCCGCCGTTGCCGTCGTAATTGAGTTTCAGCAGCGGGTTTTGGATGGTGCCGCCAATGCCACCTCTTGAGAACCAAGCACCATAGTCCTCGGTGTAGTTCAGCGTTGCGTCGGTGGGCTGGTATTGCGTAACCTCTTTCCCAGATTCGAGTTGTGGAGCAGAGAACAGAATGCTGTCTATGTCAACCACGGAACTCGATTCACCGGTGATGGTGTCAACAGATTGCGTTGAGAATGTCGGGATGAAGGTCAACTGCAATGTCTCACTTGCACCGGATGGTTCCAGCAAGTCGAATGTGAGGTGGTATCTATGCCAGCCATGCACGTCGGCATAAGGGATGTTGATTACCCCGACTGCAAATCCATTCTGCTGCACCGCAATCTGCACCGCTTTCTTCGGGAACCCCCAAAAAGAGAAGGTGTATTTCTTTCCAATCTTGGTGTTCAGCCATTCCCTCGACTGCATGATGAGCGTCTTTGACATATTGAGGTCATAGACCTTGCCTACACCTGTCGGGTTTGCCGTGGTGGTGTTGATGGTGATGGCGTTGGTCCAGTTGCAGTCAAGGGAGTTGATCAGGACGTTGCGGTGTATCTTGCCGGCGTAGAACGTGGCTCCGAAGCCGTTCTCGTCACCGGCGGTCAATGTGCCGCTGATATGAGCCGATCCCGATGCGTAAAGTTTCTGCAAGTAAGAACCATAGCCGTCAAGACGGCCAAACACCTCGTCGCTCACGCCGTCGAGACGGCCTACACGTACCTTGCTGGCTTCGTTGAATGAAGTCAGACTGGATTGCAGGATGATGTTCAGGTCGGAAATCCAAACCTCGTCATCTTCTGCAAGCGAATCAATGGTAAGCAAAAACTTACGCAAGTGCCTTCCGCTGTAATCCACGGTGATGGCATGGAACTTATATTGCCAGTCTGTAGTGACATCCACATCGACGGTGCCGTCCGTATTGGTCCCGTTGATATACATGAGTGAAGCATGGGCCGTGAAGCTGCTGCTTCCTTTGATTCGGTACGAGACAAGGATGCGCTGAGGGTTCGACACAAACTTGTAAAACTGCTGCTCGATGCCGATTGGGTCGGTTGATGACGTGCTGTTTCTGGTCAGATGCAGGATTCTCCTGCAATCATCCATGGAATCTATGTACTCTGCTGTTACCAGGGTGCTCCCTTTTACGACATATTGCTTAGTCGGGTCAACGGAGGCAGTGTTGCCTATGTTGACTGGCCAACAGAACGAGAAGTTGCGTCCAATGCCGTCGATGACATCCATGTATGGCGACATGGAATCCGATGCCGTGAGGTAAAGCGCACCGCTCCGGTCGGTATCCATCAAACTCGTTATCCTCACGAAGTCGAGGATCTGCCCCGTCTCTGGCTCGTCACCTTCCAACAACGCGCCGATGAAATACGGCTGCTGGGTAGTCTCATCCTTGCCATAGTCGAGGACGGCCATAAGGGAGTAAATGACGTTGGTGCCGTCGAAGTATTGGCGGCGCACAATGTCGCCGGTTCTCAATCCCTGGACTTTCTTCGAGTCTGCATTGAGCAGTACCTTGAACCGTTTATAGCTGAATACACTCATATTACACTAATTCCGTTACTGAATCGCCTGAACAGGCATCGCTTACCCATAGCGAGCCGTTGGTGGCTGTAATTTTCTGCACCTCAAGCTCATAGACTCTCATTTTCTTACGCACCGTCAACGTGTCGAACGTCGCCTCATAACCCCCGTAGAGCAGGTTCGACATCACGGCCCATCCGTAACCAGCGAAGCCGCTGGCGAACGCCGTCGAACCGATGCTTGCCGAGAAAGTGGCATTACCGGAATGGTAGATGCCGCCGTTCACACCTTCAAGAAACACACCGTCGGCAAAGAATAGGACATTCTCACCGAGTTTGGTTTTGTAGGTGCTTCCTTCGATGGAGAAGAATGGAGCTTCCACGGGTTTCTTGAACGAGAAGAACTCTGCATTTGCATTGTCGAGGTCGATATTGAGACTTGCGGACCACGATAGCGACTGGTCGGCAAAGACGGAATCCGTATCGTCGAAATACATCTTCACCGGAATGTGCTCCGTGGTGTTTGTGCTGCTTACCACATGCACATGAGGCAATGTCACGACGGCTTGCTTCTCGTAAGAGTCGGTGGATAGGATTGGCCCGCTAGAGCTTCCAAGTCTTATGTTCTTCAAGAATACTACGCCGCAGTCGCTTGAGCTGGTGTAGTAGGTCTGCATGACCGTCGGGCCGCCGTTGGCGCATCCTGCGGAGAATGAATTCGGGAAGTTGCCGTCGCCATACTGCGATATGATGCGATAGGTATTGTCGTAGTTGTATATCGGAGCCTGAAGGATGATGCGGCTTGTTGCGGTGGCGCCATCGGGTGATCCGAGATAAAGCTTCATGCCTGGCGCACCGAAGTCAACACGTGGGTTGCTGTCCGAACCGACGTAGGCTTTGAGTATGGGATGGCTGTTGTATTTCAGTCCGGTGCCGTTGTCAAGGCTGACGAATGATTTCAGGTTGATGTATTTGTCAACCACCACGTCGCTCTCCGTGACCACGACGGATTGCAGCAGCGCTGTATTGTCAGCACCAATGGAAAAGCCGTTCAAGGCACTCAGAAAGCCGCCAAAGAGCGAATCTCCAGTGATAACGGCATCGCCAGCGACAGTCAAGTCTTTTGCAGTCCAGTCAACGGTGGCAATGTTCGAGTTTCCGGCATGGTAATAGACGTTGTTGCCGTTGTGGATGGAGTTACTGGAAATCACAATGTCGCCACGTGTGATGTTTCCTGTTGCGGCAATGGCACCGTCGAGTTTGATGTTTGTGCCTTTGAGGACTACGTTGCCTGAGTTGTCTTTGTAGAGTGTCTGGTTCGCACCAAAAAACAACCCATCGTTGCCGACTATAATTTTACCTGTGACATCAAGGTTTTCGTCAACCAGCAGCCTTCCATAGACATGCGCCACGTTGACATCGGCTTCATTGTCCGTACCCTCGTTTTCGGTGATGATAGTGGTGTCGAATATCTTGGTGTCAGCATAACCGGCCTCGAATCCGTATTTTGCTTGCAGCAGGCCAAGCATACTATCTCCGATACGTGCGACATATCCATCTGCAACAGGACTGCCACCACCGCCGCCACCACCGATGGATAGCATGATTGAAAGAGCATCGCCATAGGCGGTGTTCTTCATCGTGATTTCCTTATAGGAAGCCATCGCCGCATCGACTCTTGCATAGTAGGCGTCTGTCAGCGTTCCGTCCTCCTGGATTTCTGCGCTTGTTGGCGTGATATCCGGTGTATCTACGCCTGCAGCAGATACCATGTTTTCGTAGAAACGTGTGTATAGAGCGTACAGCGATGAATCAGGGTCCATCTGCGCTATGCCTGGATTGATTACTGGTAGTGCCATTATTTCTGTACCTCCACTTTTCTAGTTAGGAATCCGCTCACCGCAGACTTCCATACTGTGATTTTTGTCTTTAATGCTATGAACTGCGCCATGTTCAACGGCGGTTGCGGTCCAAGTTTCGTCAATGTCTTTATGCCGGAACAATAACCAAGGAAATCCATAAGTATGTCTGCCAGTTCCTCGCCGAGCACCGCATGGCTGGTCCCCGAGTCGCTACCGAGATAGACAACACTGTTGGTGACTTTTACCTTCTCGTTGCCATTCTCCATGGTGTTGGCATCATCTTCCATGGTGGTCTTGGAGCCGCCTCGTTCAAGCTCTATCTTGTCCTTGTCGATATGAACAGTGCTTTCATCACCATCAGCGATAGAAATATCCACCGAATCGGACTTGACTTCGACAAAGGAATCCTTCTCGTTATCTTCGTCGATGACCTCGGTTTTCACGCTGTCCTTGGAGTATGTCGTTTTTCCAGAAAGGCCGGTGGTTTCGAGTTCGTCAACATCCGGTGAATCGTCGCTATCCAAATCCAGGTCTTCGCGCTCGACAACGCCGATGGTCACGGTGTCGCTCGATTCAAGTTGGATGACATCGACATGGGAGTACATCGACACATATTCGGTCTTTGTCACCGGGTCCTTGACTATCACCACTTCTGAATAGAGTTTCGGAACGATGACATAGCCGTTCGGATTGGACTGGATTGCGCTAAGGTACACGCCCTCGTGATAGCCAATCTTCTCTCCTTTGAAGTCGGCTTCGTTGAGGTATTCCTGCACGTCAACGGTGAAGTCGTCGTTCACCTTTGCGACGTAGCCGGATATCCTACGGGCACCGTAAACAGCTCCGCTATTAGGATCGGCAATATTCTGCAATGCGATCTTGCGTATTGCCTCCCTCAGCGCATTCTCTCCGCCTACGCCTGATTCGTGTTTTCTATTTGTGCCTTGTTCCTTCATCCGTTGTTCTCTGAATCGAGTGATAAGCAGTATGGAAGTTTGATGATTTTGCGATATCCTTCAGTGCCGAATCGAGTAATAACCTCGCCTACGAGATAGACGCCGTTCTTTGCCGGTTGCCTTTGGTCGTTAAGACGTACCTTGCCGCCGGTGTATAGAAATCCATTGCTGTATGGGTGCGTTTGTGGATTGTCGATTTTTGCTGAAATATTCCCGAAATCACCGAATAAAGTCAGCGACCCCTCTAAGCCGTTTTTGTTGTAACTCTCGAAATACTCAATGGCTTCCTTCTTCAGCTGTTCTCTTGTCACTTTGTCCGTGTCTGAATGGAATTGGACCACGGTGTACTGTTTGAGATCAACCTTGGTGTTGATTTTCCATGCTTTCTTTTCCTTTTTGCTAAGACCGCTCTCATTGATGACACGGTATTCGTTGGTATTCTCCGGGTTGAGCATGACAACCATGTGAAGTTGTTTCCCGTTGGAATCAGTGCCGGTCGCTCTTACAGCAAGGAACAAAGGATCAATCCTCGATAACGCCAGTCCATTGTTGGCCACATGGTAGCCGAAGTCAATCTCCGGAATGTCACCATCTTTATTCATTACGTTGATGACCGAATCCTCGCCTGCATTGGTCAGGTATGATTTGGCACAGGCCACACATGGCTTGTTGTCTTCGAAGACAACGAATGAGTACAGTTTGTTCTTTGCCCATGCCGAAAGCAGTTCATAGACGGTCATATTCTTGTCGCTGCTGAACTTCCCGATATTGACGTTTGCGTTCTTTGTTTTGCTGTACAAAGCAAGCCCTGTGTCCTCCAACAGCTTGTATCGGCCATCAGAAGACAGGAAATCGTTTACAGTGCTTTTGCTGACACTCCCGATGTACGGACACATGACTTTCTTGGTCATGTGACCCAGGTCCTCGCATTTTATCTCTATTGGTTCTTCGAGGCCGCATTGTGTGATGTAGCCTTCAAAAACGTAATTCATGGCTTCTTCGTACTTATTCCTCGCCTCGGTACTGTTGTAGATGGTCTTACGCCCATCCCTTGACTTGGCAAGTGAAGCAATGGCTGGATCCTCCGTATAACCGAGTCTGATTTGTATGCGACGGCCAACGGAGAAATCGGCCACCTCAGCAATCTTTGCTTGCGACTTGATTACATGCACGACACCAGTGTCAGACATCGAAACATCTACCTTCTTGACATCTTCTTTGGCATTGATTTCGTCAAGTGTCTTTCTCAGCACCGTTCCTTTTGGGAACTTGACTTTTGCCGTGTCAACAATGTTTTCGAACGACTCAGAGATTTCAATGGACTTGACCTCGGTGATGGTGTCAACTTCATTCGGAATAGTCATCAAATCGTTGACATCGGCATCCCAAATCCTGATAAGGCATATCAGGATCTTGAAGCTCGGCTGGTCTGGATTGGATGTCATCATATCGCACCTCCTCCTATTGATCTAATCAAATCTGCAAGGCTATAGTCAAGCCCTGTTAGACGCCCCGTTTCTTTCAGCACAAGAGCAATGTCATCAAATGTGTTGCGGTTCTGCTTCTGTATGTTATAGTTGATAAGGTCGATGGTGTCAGACGCCACCACTACATCTGTATCTGGCTCAATGGCAACACATGACATGGTGTATGGCTGGATGTTTTTGCACTGTTGTTTTTCAAGGTGGAAGTCGGTGATTAGTATTTTGTTGACATTGAACTGTCCGAAAATAAGGTTGTTGACATTGACGATGCCGCCATATTCCGCTATGCTAATCAGCTTTTGTACCTCGTTCTCTGGATACATGTCTGGGATGTCGGTTGCAGCCTCGCCATTAATGCTGAAATTAAGGTCGCCACCTGATACAAGTTCCTTTCTTGTGTAATCCCTGCCTTGCACCTGCGTCTTGACAATATTCTTTGCCGTGCCCATTACGACTTCTGCCGCAGTGTCGATGAAATAGACGTATTTCGTCGTTCCTTTTGTCACAGAGTCGCCATTTATGGTATCTTCCTTGACAATAATATCCTGCTCGCCTTTGTAGTAAAGGATCAATGCCTCTGGAACTTTCTTTCCATTGATATCCGTTGCAACGACATCGCCAAGACCTTCGATATTTACATGTCCGTAGGCATCATCGCTTCTTTTAATTCTGTTCTCTATGAGTGTTTTGATATTTTCCCGCTCTTTCATTGCCGCATTGAAATCCTCAAGCTCTCTATAGTGCTTATACAGGCTACTTGCCGTAGATAGGCTGAGGTATTCTGCAACGCTGTACCCAACGCGCTTCAATGCAAGAGCTGTATGATGCCCTGTGCTACTGCCGTACATCACCAACTCTTCCGTGTCTGCGGTCAACGCCCTTGACAGTTGATATGTGCCAGCCTTGACAACCATCATCTTGACATTGTTCCATGCACCGTTCGCTATGTTGCTAAGTATATTCATGTTATTTTTGTTTCGTTTAAACTGTCAATTCATTCGGGTTGAAAGTCTCGACTGCATTGCCGATGGTGTCCCTGACGACCTGAGCGATGAACGTGGCACCCTCCTCGCTTGTAAGGTCCGAACCGTTCATGTTTTCAATCCTCACTGCATTGTCGAAATGGAGGCTTATGTGGTAATGGTTTTCCGCGCGTGCCGTTTGGGTTCTACCGCTTGGTCTGAAACCATCTTGGTCGGTCTGGTAATAGGAAAGACCTGATGGATAATAGAGTGGGCTGTTTTGGAATTGAAACTCATTACTGTTCCACTGCGGATCAATAAAAGGAATCCTTAACTCGTTATTGAGCAATTGATGTGGTTTATATATCCAGTTGCTTGTTGGATCGTAAGGAATACCGTTCTTCAAGAAATAGCCTTTCTCGCTATTCCATTCAACATCTTCTCCGTAAGGATGGTCGTTTTCTAAATAAGGATAGAAACCACCGCTGATGTTTTGTAAGTCTGCACCGAAATCCTCCCAAATTTTTCTATTGAGTAACGGGAGCAATTGTAACTTGTCGAAAGACGAAGCGTTATTAAACTTCTCAACCAATCCTTGGAACGCAGTTTGTAATGCTTTCTCTTTGTATTCTGGACCCAATCCTGCAATCCATTGGTCAACTGATGTTTTAGTAAAACCGAAAAAGTCCTCGGGATTGCTTATACCTGGGAATAATTCAGACACAGCGTTTTTCAAAACAATTGACGGGTCTTGAAGCTTATTCTGTGCATCTGTTGTTAGTTCGTTTATCTTTTCGTCAAAGAAATGTTTGAATGTAGTGTAGTATGTTGGATATCTTAAGAGCTTGTTTAGCTCATGAATTCCGCTCAAAGCTTCATAATCGGCATTTTCCTCTTCTGTGTAACTGAAAAAATCACCAGCAGGTTTGAGGTATTTGTTTCTCAGTCCATTGATAGCCGCATCGATCTCGCTTTCATCCGTAATGTTGGCGAGTGCGTTTTGAAAATCATATATAAAACCGTCAGGAAGATTGCCGAAGTAGTTTTGCGCCTGGGCTGCAAGATAAACGCCATTGACAGTTCTAAGCGGGTCTTCAAACTCTTCAGTTAATGATTCGCCTAAGAACTGATTTCTAAGCGAAGCACGATACACATCCCCAAATGACATTTTAGTAATATCGCGGTATGTGTCTCCAAATATTGATTTCGCTTCGTTGTTTAGTGTTTCATATAAGCCACTTTCTTTGAGTTTATCTTGAATTTCATTTCTTGTGGTTTTGGGAGATTCTTTAAACTTATTTGATAGTTCCTTGAATCCTGGTACATTAAGCATATAGTCTTTAGATGATGGCTCTTCGTCCTGAACCCCGTTCATGGCGTTGTACCATTTCTTCCACGCTATCGTCTGTTCGTTGATCTTTCTCGTCTCATCATCTATATAGGCCATTCGAATTCTTGCCGATGCGATAAAGTAGTCTGTTGCATTATCTATCCGCATCGACTGTACATCCAATTTCCCTAAGCTGTCTGCCCATTCATCAACAGCAGCCCGCGCCTCTCTACACTCCCTTGTGTATTTAATGATCCACGCGGTTCCAGCGGCTGCGGCAATTACAGCCGCAGCAATCCATCCAGCGTAAGGAATTGACGATGCGGATAATGCAACAGCGCCAAGTGATCCAGCGGCTCCTCCTATAACCGGAGCCCAATCAGATTCGGGAGCTACGGCAGAACCAAAATATGACCCGGCAAGAAAACCGCCAATCCCGAAAGCCATTCCTCTTGCCTGTAACCTGTTTGCGTAATTATTACGCTTCTCAAGTTCTTTGTATTGCTTGTAAAGCGGGAGGTTGGCAGAGGTGTTCATCATATTATATCTCGGATCCATCCTCATAGCCATCTTCGCATTGCCGCCGTTTTCCATCAGCCTTGTGTACATTTCCGGATTTTTCCGACTGGCATACCAACCCAACATCGGACCTAATCCATAGGTTTGTGCCGCCTGGCCGCCGGCGGCTTGCATACCAGCTGCGCCATAAGCATTAACATATCCGTACAAACCAGTCCTTCTCTGGAGGAATGTTGCACTTGTCAATGCTCTCGCAAATGGAGAAAGCGAGTAGGCGAACGAATAGAAAACTTGAAGAGCAGAACCAAGAACGGTGGTCATCATCTTCAAAGGAAGCTGGAAAGTAAGGAACAACTTGACCAGAGGCTTGAATCTGTCATATAATGTAATCACCCATCCTGTGAACTTTTTCAGTTGATTCGCAAGTGTCTCAACAAGGTCTATGATAGATTTCAAAATGTTTTTGAATTCAGCGCTTTTAACCCAATTGATTGCACTATCGAGGTAAGAGCGCAGTTTGCCCTCATTCTCCTCAAAGATTTGAAGGCCCTGCTCCTGGAATGCGGATTTCAATTGCGCCCACAATCCGACAATTTGATTTTTCTTTTCATCGGCAAGTTTCTGGGAAAGGCCATCGGAAAGGAAGTTCTCTTCAATTATCTTGTTCCACTTTTCAACTTGACTCATGAGTACACCGGCGCCGGATGCCGCTGTTAAACGGAACAAGCGGAACACGTCAACACCTCCGAACTGCCTTCTGATCGCCTCGCTTTCCTGGTCGTATTGGGCAAGTACCTTATTGTATTCTGCACTACCTTCTGTCAACCCATCCAGCTTTGGCTCGTATTTCTTTTGAAGTTCTTCATATCTCCTCTTCGCCTCTTTCGACCGTTCATCACTTCCGTTCAACCTATTTAGGTCGGCAAATATCTCGTTGATCTCCCTAAGGTTGCCGAATTCATCAAAGCGCCGTATCCCGAGCGTTTCCCAATACAACTTTTGGCCTTTTGTTGGGTTGCGAAGGTTGTTCATGATCGTTCGCATGGTCGTACCAGCCATTGTCGCTTTGATTCCCGCATCACCGAGCACACCGAATGCCGCCGCAGCTGTCTCAAATGGAACGTTGGCCAAATGCAGCATGGAGCCAGCCATCTTGAATGATTCTGCCAATTCCATCAGCGTTGTATTCGACATGGTGAACGTCCTGGTCATCACGTCGGCGGTCTTGCGCATATCCTCCGGCTTGATTCCGTATGCGGTCATGATGTTGGTCATCACGTCGGCGGTGGTGCCCAAGTCAGTGTCACCGATAAGGGCGATATCAGCAATTGGCCTGATCGACTTGGATATGGCGTTGATGTCAAGTCCTGCCATAGCAAGGAACTTCACGGCGTCGGCAACCTCCGGGGCGGTGAATTTCGTTTCAACACCAACTTGTCTTGCGATACGCTCCATTTCAGCGAAGTTTGCCTCAAATCCACCTCCTTTATAATTCGTTTTCAGAATGTTCTTTGCGGTTTGCATGACATTCTGGTATTCTGCAGATGTGGATAGAATATCTCTCACACCAGAACCAATAGCGGAGATTCCGTACATAAGCCCCATGCCCTTGAACATATCCAACATGGCGACATTTCCTATACGTGTTGGACCCAAAACCTCATACCGTAGATTGGATGGGATAATCCCAGGTCGCATTCTGCCGCCAGCGCCTTGAATTGGCTGCTGTTGTTTTGCTGTCTTTATTGGTTGTGGTATTGGTTGAGGTTTTGGCAATCGCTGTCTTGATTGCGTAGGGGCTGGTGTAACTACGTTTCGTGTCTTTGCTGTCCCTTTTCCACCTGATCCCGTGACACCTCCTGTGACGTTAATCTTGATTGACGATGCGGATCTGTTCTTGATTTCATTTATCTTATTCTCGACCTGCTGGAGCTTTTTCAATGCTTGGCTTGCATCAATCCTAAGCGGAATTTTTGTTGTTCCAAGAGTCTCAAGCTGCGCAAGAGACTCTTTGAATTTCATAAGATTCCCCGTGGCCTTTGTGAGTTGTTCTGCGGCTCTGACAAAACTGTTGATAGCAGTCACGGCGGGCTGCGAAACTACATTTATGTTATATTGTACATCGAAAAACTCGGCCATTTCAGTCTCTTTTTATATTCTTCAATAGCTTCTGCAGCCGCATTTTGTTTGTTTTTGAAAAAAGAATCCCCTCGGCCTTGGCTAAGGGGATTTCTTCTGGGTTAAAGCTGAATTAATGATGCCTGCCTGCGTCAGCGCAAGCTGCTGCGAATGCAGCCACTCAGCATCGTTGCTGAGTTCGGCGAAACTCTCGTCATCGAGAGCACCCATGTCAACACCCGGAAAATAGTGCCTTATCAGGATTAGTCTTTGCCTGAAATAATCCCCCTTGCCTACTTCCCGGCTTTTGATAAATTTACAAGCTTGCCCTGGCGGATCTTGATGATTTCGCTAAGCTGGCCCATCAGACCGAACAGGAACAGCGAGTCGTTGTCGATCAGCTCCTTGTCGCCGTCAAGGAAGCAGTCTCGGGCCAACGAGCGCATGGCGATGGCCTGGTCTTTCTGAGACGCGGCGAGGTATTTGCTGAAGATTGGGAACGACGGCTGCTTGAAATAGCCGACATACACCGGCTTCTCACCGTAGTCCACATCACCTTCGACTGCGATTGGGAAGATGCGGTCCTTGGGATTGGCGGCCTTGAGTTCGTTGGCTTTGTTGGCGATCTGCTCCTCGATTTCAGGGGTCAGACCTTCGATGATGATTTCTTCTTTTTCCATGTTTTGATTGTATTAAAGTGGTTAAAGTGCGCTCTAAATAGTCGGTGGTTTTGAAAAAGGTTTGCAACGAAGCGAAAAAAAATGATGGTGTGCCGTTTCCGACACACCATCCAACCACTTCGCATTATAACACGAATCCAAAGAAAACCTTTATTATGATATTTCGATATCAAGCGGGTTCAGGTCAAATTCCGTGGTGATGTTGTCATCATCGTTTTGGCTCTCCATCGCGTCCTTGTTGAAAACGCAGCCCTTGATCACAACAGTCTTTGTGTCCCAGTCGTCACTCCCGTCAACATTCGGGTTTGAACCGGCGTTGGCGGCGAAATCCACAATCGGGTTGGCAAAGCTGACGTGAATGTCGAACTGGCCGAGGTCCAGCAAAGAGCCAACAGCGTTACGCAGCTTCAACTGCGTGTTGAGGTCCATGGTAATGCTTGCGGTGCAGACCTTGTTTCCGAATCCACGGCTCGAAAGGTTGCCTCCGCTTCCGTAGTTTTTCTTGATCTCGCGGCTTTTTTCGTACTTCAGCGCAGAAACGCCAAGCAAGATCGAATCGTCCGGGTTGTTAATACCAAGGCCGGGGATGACCATTTGAAGCATCGTCCAGTTGTATGCAACTCCATTGATTGTCATTTCAATTCCTCCTTATTACTGTTGTTTGAGGACGAAACCCTCCTCGACCTTGATCTCCTTGGCCAGGCCGATTGGAACAAGGAAGTAGGAAAGGTTAAGTCTGTCGTTTTTCAAGATGTTCTGGTTCGCCGGGATATTGATCGAGCCGATGCCGCTGATCTCGTTAGCGTTAGCCATGAGTTCAAGGGGTTCGCTGACGGCGTTCCTGAACACAGAGATTTGCAGTGCCGAGAGTTGGCCGGTTGTCGGATCGACCTTGATTGGCGAGTTGACGTACTTCAACAGTGCCGTTCTCACGCCCCTGCGGGACTTGTTGATGGCGCGGTTGAGGGCGATGCGGCGGTAGTCGCCGTTGGAGCAGGTCTGGTCGCTGCTGAAGAACACATGCCCCTCGTAGGCCGGATAGCGGCAGAGGAAGATGTAGCCCTTGTCTTCGAGCGTGTCGATCTGGGCCTTCGACAGCGAGTCGAAGCTGGTGCCGTTAGTGATCTTGCCCGAAACAATGGCAGCGTCGCCGAAACCGAGTTGGATGTCCGGGAACAGGCTCACCACGTCGAACTGCTCCACCCAGCCGATGGACTCGGCCACGGAAGCGACGGAAAGCAGGCCGAGGGCCGCTCCGACGTTGCCGACGGGTGTGACAGAGGCGAGTGCGCCCTGCATGAGTTGGACGTCGCTGTCAACGCCCTGGCCGAGCAGGACAGAGACATAGCGCTTGTCGATGATGCAGGTCGGGATCTTGGTGAGGTCCACGGTGGTCTCGTAAGCCGTTGTGGTGCTTGCCACACTACGGGTGTAGTAGGTGGTGTTGCCGTCCACGGTGGTCTCGGTTGCCTCGACATAACCGTCGTTGCCGTCCGATTTGTACCAGCCTTGCTCTTTCGGGCTGCCCGAAGGATTGCTGACCGCATCGTAGGCGTAGGTAATGGTCGTGGCGCCCTGAACCTTCGCGCTGTTGGCGTTCAGGAGGATGCTCACGGGAGCGTAGTAGTCGTTCGCCAGGGTGGTGGCGATGGTGTTCAGATCACCCACGAGCTGCACGGCGTAGCTGGCGGCAGACGGGTCGATGTGAGTCCAAAGGCTCTTTTCGGTCCACACGCCGATTTGGTTGATGACGCCGTGGGCGGCCTTCTGCATGTCGATGATGGCGTTGAAGTTCAGCGAACAGTCGGCGAACATCACGAACAAGCGGCCAGAGCCACCGGCAGCCTCAAAAAAGTGTCTGATGTGATAGTACGGGATGCCGTGCAGGAAATTGCTCGTGGAGTCGGTCAGTGCATCGTAGGGGATGATGCCGGCGTCGATGGCGTCCTGCATGGTGTTGAATTCGACCACGGTGTCCTTCAGGACGTTGGCCACCGTTGCCGGATAGCCCGTAGTCCAGAAGTTCGACTGGCCGGAAATGTCAAATAACAGACCGCAGATCTTTTCGGTGTTGTTGGAAACCTCGGCTCCAATGTTACCGTCAGTGTCGGTCATAAATACTCCACCTAACATTATTGTTCAGTTTTTTCGTTTTTGAAATAAGGGTTCTTGTACAGCACGGCTTTGCCCCTCACGCACTCCGGCGTGCCGTTGCGGAAGATGCCGCCGCCTTTTCCGATATACAGATACTCCATGTCGTCGAACGCCTTGAGGATTCCAAGAATCTCCTTCGGGATGTCCTTTTCGACGGCCTCAACTTTCGGAGAGGCCGGCTTGGGGGTCTCGGCCTTGGTCTCTTCGGCCTCAGCCTTCCCCTTGGTGGATTCATCGTTTTCCTGTTCCTCTTGTTCCTCGCCTGGATTGTCCATGGGATTCTCCTCGGGAGTCTCTTGAGGGGCGGGAGTTTCGTCCTCTTTGGGTTCTTCTTCGGGATTCTCCACCATGGTCTCGGCCTTGGTCTCTTCGGCCTCAGCCTTCCCCTTGGTGGTTTTTTCCTTTTTTGTCTTTGGTGTCTCTGTTTTTTTCTTGGCCATACTTGCTTTGTTTTTTAAGACAAGGGGGCGTTCGGTTTTTGAGCGCCCGCCCCCGTTGTCAGGTTTGTGTCAACTTGTCGCTTAGGCGGTCACGGTGACGGTGATCTCGGCGGTGTCGCCATAGACGTCGGTCACGGTGACGGTCTTGCTACCGGTCGTGCAGTCGGCAGCGGCGGCAATGGTGATGGTCGTTCCGTCGATGGAAGCGGTGAGCTTGGCATCGGAAGAAGCCACGGTGCATTGGCCGTTGGCGGCAGACACGGTGACGGTGGTGCTTGCGCCTTGGGCGACGCTGGCGGTGCTGGCGCTCAGGGCGAGGACGTTCTTGTGGTAGGTGGTCCAAACCACGACCTCCGAAGGACGGGCGAAGTTGACGTCCATCTTCATGCGCATCTGGAAGAAGTACAGTTCGGAGTTGGCCTGCAGGGGCTCTACCTTGATGGATTCCTCGTCGGTGGCGTAGTCAACGCCCATCCAGAGGTTCGAGTTCATGTCACGGGTGAACTTGCCGAGGAAGATGGTGTTCTCCGGGATGCCGTTGATGACGACAATGCGGTGGCCTTTGTAGCGGGCCTTGTTCTCGTCGGCGTTCTCGGTGTACTTCACATCCTTGGAGGTCAAGTAGGTGTCGTACAGATCCCAGGCTTCGTAGCCCATGACGTAGCACACGTTCTTGTTCTTGCGGATGTTCTTCGGGCACTTCTTGTGCATGGCGTTCAGCGCGGCCTCAACCTTCGCACCGGTGTCGATGGCGGTGTTGCCGGCGATGATGAAACGACCGGTGGCCTTCTCGTTCTTCTCCGCGTCGCTGGGTGAAGCGGCGAGGAAGGCGAGGTGGTTGTTGATGACACGCATCAGGGCGCCGTCGAAGTACTTCATCGGGCCTGCGTCGGAGTCACCGCCAAGATGAACGTCGTCGTTCTCGCTGGAGATGAACGAAGAACTGTAGCCGCCCTTGCGGGAAGCCCAGATAGCGTCGCCGATGTACTGGTCCTTGCGGTCGATGAGCAGATGAAGCATGGTGGCCTGCACCTTGGGATCGAGTTCGCGGAAGATCAGTTTTCCGTTCGGTTGGAAGGGTTTCCAGTAGTCCTCGAAGTCGCGGGGGTTGAACTCAAGATAGACCATGAAGTCTCCCGGTTCCAGATAGCGCTCCGAGAAGCTGTACTGGTTCATGTCGCCGCTCGAATTGCCGCCGTGGGTGGAAGTAGGAGTCGGCTGGTTGTCCTGGATGATCTTACCAAGAGTGACATGCGGAAGAGTCTTCTTCTTCTGGATGCCGGGCTCGACGTGGATCAGACCCTCCTTGTAAGTGTCGTTGCCTTGCGCGGTATAGACCAACAGGTCCTCAAGAACCTCGCCGGCGTAGCTGTTACCAGCATAATTGATAGTAGGCATTCGTCAGATGTTTTTTAGGTTAGAATTTCTTGAGTTCAAAGTTCTCTCCCACGACCTTGGTCACTTCGGCCTGAACCTTTTTTTCGGCCTCGGTAATCGCGTCGTTGGCGTGCTCGATGTTCTTCGGGTCTTTGGCAATCTCCTCGCTGATGACCTTGCGGCCCTCGATGGAGTTGAGAGTGGCCTTGACCGTATCGAAGTTGGTCTCTGCCATCTTGATCCAGGTTTCCTTGGACTCGGCTGAGATCTTCTTGTCGGCGATGGCGGCATCGACGACGGCTTCGATTTCGGCTTTCAGGGCGGCAGCCTCGGCATCCTTGTATTTCTTCAATTCAGCCTTGGCGGTTGCGAGTTCGCCCTTCAGGTTGTTGACTTCGGTTTCCTTGCCGGTGAACTTGATTTCGAGATCGGAGTACTTCGACTGCAGGGCAGTCAGCTCGTTCTTCGCGCTCAGAAGCTCATCAACCTTGGCCGAGACGTCAACAGTCGTGGCCTCGATGGTCAGACCCAACTTGGCCATGATTTTCTGAAAATCCTTTTCGTTCATTACTTGTTGTGTTTGAGGTTGTTGATTGATGTGTTTGGTATTGTCTTGTTGTGGTTTGCTTTCTTGAATAGTCTCAAGCTTCGCAATAAGTTTGTCGTTGCTGATTTCTGCCGCGATTGAGGTGAACATTTCCCTCACCTGGATCTTCTTGCCTTCCTGCTTGGCCTCGGCCAGCACGTCGGCGATTTTGTCCGTCACGGCTTTCTCGGTGTCGATGACATGCGACTGCGGGATGATTCCGGCGTCAACCGCCTCCTGCGCGGTGAAATAGGTCCCGTCAAGGTTCTCCTTGCCTTCCATTATGTCGCGGACCTTTTCCTCGCTCAGTCCGAAGCGCTTGGTGTAAACCGTCTCGATCTGCTTGCGGAAGACCTCGATGGTGCGCTTGGTGTCCTCGTCGTCGTCTGCGTCCTCGATGAACGGGTTGTGGATCATCAGCAGCGAATAGTCGTGCATGTAGAGCCGCTTCCCTGCGGACCAGATGATGGAGCCCATCGAGGCGGCGATGCCCTCGATGACGCACTCGGTCTCAATCGGACAGCTGTTGATGATTGAAAAGACGCTCATCCCGTAGATGACGGAACCGCCCTCGGAGTTGACGGCGACGATGATCTTTGAAGGTTTGACGTATTCCTGCAGCCAAAGGAACTCGTCGTTGAACTCGTCGCAGTTCCAGTAGTCAACAGGGCCGAAAAAACGGATCACGGCAGGCTTCCCCTGCTCGTAAGACCCGACGATGTGTTTCAGATTCTTTGTATCCATTGGCGTTTTATGCCGTTGTGTTTTTACTGCAATAGGTTCCTGGGTTGGAAAAGGTTTTTTTCTCGGTGAATTTTTTTTCGGATTATTCCGGAATGACGAAGCCCGACTGCTCGTCGAAAGTCGGGTCCTTGTGGTCCTCGTGGCCGTTCCTGTTCTCCTCCTCCTGGTCGCTGTGGTCTGTGAACGGCGGTATGACGATGTGCGTTTCCACGTAGTTGCGGTCCGATTGCGCCGTGTAGTCGGTGAACCAGATGTCGTAGTCTATCCAAAGCTGCTGGAGGCCGTCGTCGAACGAAAGGGGCTGGTCCCAATAGGCAAGTTGGAACCGCCTGCTCAGTGCCGGGTACTTCATCTTCTGGTCCTGGATGGCGGCGTTGATGCGGGAGAACATTTCGAAGATCTCGGTCTCGACAACATCGTCGCTGTTGTTCAGCCTGTTAAGCACGTAGTGGATCCTCATGACCCCCTTGCCCTCGGCGATGTTCGACTGGCCGACAAGGAAGTTGACGTCGATGAAGTGGATGAATATGGCGGGGAACGCGATGGAGTATTCCTTGTTCCATTTGTTGTTCTTTATCCTGGATAGCTGCCCGTTGTCGATCTTGATGGTCTTGAAGTACTGCGGGCTGTCGGGGTCGTTCGGGTCTTCCTTGATGGTTTCAAGGATCTCCCTGACGGCATTGTACGCCTGGGTCATGGGGTTCACCTGCGTGATTTCCGTCGCGCCGCTCACAGATTCCCCTGTGTTCTGCTTGGTTTTGTTCTTTTCGACAATCATTACTTTAATATTATTTTAGGTACACCGTGGACTCCTGGGAATCCCCTGAAAATCGTCGGCTTCGCCATGTCGCGAATCTGTTGTTCTATGATGCTTGAGTTACCCATGAACTGCCGTTGCGCTATGCCAGCGGCACGCCCCCAACGGAATCCCTTGCTCGACGGGGAGTTGTGTACCGCCGCACAGCAGAAGCCGGGATGACGGGCTGCGGTGTTGAACTTTTTCGGGTCGGTGAACACCTTGACCGTCTGCTTCCTGTGCCTGTCGCCGACTTGGAACATCCCAGGGGCCTTGAATGTGATGGAGTTCTTCAGCGTCCCCGTCTCGTTGAGTATCGGATGGAATGGAACGGGCGTTTTCTTACGGGGTGGCCACGACGAACTGTTCCTGTCATGGAACCGCTTTTCCGCGAACGACGCCTTGAAACCGGATTCGGCAATCTGTCCGGCCTTGACCTCGAAGTTCCACAGTCCGACATCGAACATGTGCCTGAGAAGCTGCCATTGCACCAACATCGCTTCCGGTGTAATCCTCTTAGGCATTCAGCAGGCCCTCCAATATCCTTTTCGACATGGCGTTTAGTTTCTCCACGTCGGCATCGTCAACAGAGAAATACGGGTGTTCGTCGGAGAATATCCTGCCGCCGAATGCCACGCTTTCCTTGAATGTCGGGTTGAACCATTCCGGCATCTTCGGGATGTTGAACACCGCGCCCTTGACGTTCATCCTGCCGTAGATAGCCTCCTCCTCAAGGAAGCAGCGGCAGCCGTGCTCGATGGGCGGTATCAGCCATTCTGGGAATATCGCCTTTGGCACTGAATATCCCTCGTACTGCATGTGCCACGGGCGAACGCGATCGTCCATCTGCGTGCGGTAGGTGAGCATGGTTTCGCCGGACAGGAGGTAGATGCCCAAGGCGATGTGCATGGCGTGGGCGATGTCGCCATTCTCCGTCACCATATAGTTGAGGTTGTACTTCTCGAAGACCTCCGTCATGCCGTTAAGCTCGCCTTCCTCCAAGTCCATGCCCCAGCCGAAGCCGTCGTGCGCGTCCTCCAAGCTTTCCATTACCTGGTACTCCTCCGCAACGGCGAAGTCCACGATGTTCTCGAAAGCGGCCATCAGCACGTCGCGGCGCTTCTTTTCCTCGTCTGTGAGTTCCGCCTCTTCGGAATTGAGCAATCCAATTGCTGTTTCCCAATCTATCTCAAATCCACTTAGGGCCGCGTCGATGCCGAATTTGGCACGCAGGGCCGCAAGCTTCTCAATGAGTTCGTCGAGGGTGATCTCTTCGCCCAATCCCTTCACGAAAGCCTCGAATATGGCCAGCAAAGCGGCATACGCCTCCTTGTCAAGGTCATCGTCGGTCGGCTCGTTGTCTTTTGCTCCTTGCAGGTCAGGGACACGGTGCGCCGCGTTTACCGCCTCCCCTGGTAAAAATTTGAAGGTTCCCCTCTGCGGTGGCCATACCTCTTATAATATTCCTCGTCGGACATCACCAGGCGGTCGTCGGTGCCTGCTGCGCCGCCGCCACCTCCGTTGTTTCCGGATTGCAGATTGATCTGCTTGCCGACCACGACGCCGAACGTCTTTTCAATCTCGTCGGCACTGATCTCGTATTTGTCGGTGAGGAAGTTATAGAGGTTGATCTGGTCCTGGTCGTTCATTTCAAGGCGCTTGGCGTACTTGAACACCAGGCCGTCCTCGATGTAGCCCATGCCGACAAGACGGGGAACTATCTCCTCGTTCATCACGTTCTCGATATAGCGGCGGTATGCCTCAACCCTGTCGCGGAACACGTCCTGGTGGGCCTTGGTCGCCCCGACGTATGACATGGTGGCGCCGGCCATCGACTCCGATCCGACAATGAGGTTGGAAACGTCCTTGTCAACAATCTCCATCAGTCCGGTGAAAATCCGCTCGGAGTTCGACATGGTGAATGTCTTGATGTCAACCTCGTCCTGCAATCCAGTGACGATGACCTTGTTCTGCGCCGCCGATGCGATGTCGTTGGCCAGCCTCTTGCGGTCGGCGGTTTCCTCCGATACGGTTTTGCCGTGGATGATGGGCTGGCCGTATGTGTGCGAGAAGTTCACGTAGTTGGCCAGCGTGAACTTCTTTGCGAGAATCAAAGGCGTTGTAGCGGAGAACAGGCCGAGCGAGCCGCTGTTGACCAGCACGTAGTTGTCCTCGTACTGTGGATCGTCGAAGTTCCATCCGGGGAGCCAGATGCCCTGCCTTTGCACGATGCGGCGCTGGTCGGCGAGGACGTTGCGGCGCTCGATGGTGTTGATGGCCTTGAGTTTGCCGGTCCTCTTGTCGATTTCGGGAAGGATCTCGAAGGCGGTGTAGCCGTACAGCTTGGCCTCCATGATGCCACGGATAAGCTTGTCGAACTGGGAGCCCTGGACTTTCTCCGTCGCTTTCACGTCCTTGATGAACTTGCCTTTCTCGTTGATCCTGCAAAGCATGTAGCGTTCGCCGATGATCTGGGACTCCAGCGTCTCGATGACACTCGCCAGATGCGCGTCCTGCTGGACGCAGGCGTCGTACAGGTCCATCAGCCTGCCACGATCGTCCATGACCGTGCCCGACGTCCCCGCCACGTGCTGGATGGACTTGAACCGGTTGTAGCGGTCAAGTTCCCTGACATATTCCTGTATGGTTTTCTTCGAGGTCTTGAAGATGGCCTCAAGAAGCTCTATGTTGAATTTTTCGTCCGATGTCTCTACTCCGTTGCTTGTCATATAACAGCCTTTTTTCGGTAATAGCTTCGGAGGGCTTCAAATGTTTGTTGCCGTGTCGTTTTTGGAATATCGGTTTACGTTTACATATTGAGTGTATATACTTTTATCTTAATGACATTCAATGACTTATGAAAATAGCAGCAAACAACTTCGTGTTTTTATCTTAACATGGGAATGTTTGGCGTATCTTTGCACAGTCATCAAAACAAAACGTATGTGACATAATGCGAATCACCGTCCCGGGGAAGCCTTTCGACATCGTGTGCAAAGAGCAGAGCTTCCCTGAGTTCCCCGGAATGCTCTTCGGGGTTTTAAATGACAACGGCTTGATGTATTTCAACGCATCGTCGTATCTTCGGTCCATCGGCAGCGACCTAAAACCAGCCGACTTCCTGTCGCAGTACGACCCGCCAATCCAAGCGATGCAGCAAGTCTATTCCATCAAGGATGACGAAGTGTGCATTCTCGACAGGGATGGAAACCTCCTAATTGAAGTAGAGTTCATCTACATGTTCATCTGTTTTGCGGACCACCAGTTTTTGGGTCACATCAACGAGAGGCTTAACGACCTGTTCTCGAACGGCTTCGCCATGTCAGACACGGCGCTGTTCAGGTTAGCCAAGGATCGCTTCCCCGCCGATGTGATAAAACAGATGATGGAAGATGACGGTCAGCAGGACGCCAAGTAAGGTTGCAGCGTTCGACATCGAGAAGCGGCGCCTGCGCAGCGTTTTCTCCAGCCAGACCTACGCGGCTAAAATGCTGAACGTAAAGACCTCAGCTGTACACTACGCATGTTCCGGCGCTACCGTGGCCTGCAACGGCTGGTATCTCCGCACGCTCGACAACGTTGACATCAACCCAGACGATTTCGGCAGGCTGACCATCGAGAAGTTCGACAAACTCAACGGAGTGGAAAGGCTTGTCTATACCAACGGAACAATAAGAAAGAAACGCAGTAAACCAACTAAACAGACAGTATAATGAGAACATACCTCGCAATTGATCCCGGCAAAGAAGGATTCATCACCATCCGTCACGATGACGGTCGCTTTGAGTTCATCCCGCTTGACGGATGCGACTTTCGTGCCCTTGCACTGAAACTGCACACGCTTCACGAGACCAGAGACCTGTTCGCTGTAATGGAGGAAGTTCACAGCATATTCGGATCTTCCGCAAAGGCAACATTCTCTTTTGGTGAAATCAACGGAATCTTGAAAGGCTTGCTCATAGCCATGGGAATACCATACCAACTCGTTCAGCCAAAGACATGGCAGAATGAAGTTTGGATCAACCAAGACAAGGTTTTTGACTACAAAAAAGTCAAAGTTAAAGACGTTGAGCAGACGAGAAAGGAGGTCAACACCAAGCAGACATCGTTCAACACGGCAAAGCGCCTCTTCCCGGATATTGACCTAAGAAAAAACGAAAGATGCAGGAACTGGGATAATAACAAGTGCGACTCGCTTTTAATCTGTGAGTATGCGCGTCGGAAAAATCTTTGATATCAAACAAAAAAATAGGCATGGAAGACTTAATTGAAGCATTACGGATTTTTTCAAAATACTCCGACTCAAAATACCCTACTAAATGTGAGCACGACGAGCTTTATGTAAATTGTGTAAAACCGGAAGATGTTACGCCTGAGGATTTGGCGAATCTTGAAAGATTGGGCTTTGTCCCATATAAAGACTTTGCATTTGTTTCATATAGATTTGGAGATAATTGATTATGAATAGAACAGAAGAAATCGTTGCCATCAAGCAACTCAGAAAAGACCTTGACGGTAAAATCCAAGAAGTCAAGCAACTGCCATCATGCAGGGAAACGAGCTTAGCCGTCACAAGGCTCCAAGAGGCCGTTATGTGGCTCGGCATGGACCTGAAACGCCTCAATGAAGAGGATCCATACCCGCATAGCAAAGACCCCGGAACCGGCGATGTCATCGACCCCACGGCACAAGGACTGAAGATGTAATCCATGAGCCGCAAGCCAACCGCAGAGGAAATCGACAGAAAGAAGCTGCTTGACGAAATCAGGTGCGAGGAGTACTATCTCAACGGCGTAATTGACAGGTACATCGAGTCACGTGCCAGGCAGACGGGAACGGTGGGGAAACAGAACGGAAAGGTCATACTGGAGTTCAAACTCGACCCATACCTCGGATGGATAACCAAGATGTACGAAGAGAAATGGGAGCGGATGATAGCCGCACACAAACAGAAACATGGGATTTAGAAAGAAAATGATAGCAGACATCAAGAAATACGACGAGGCTTACATGCAGAAGAGGCTGTCCGGCTTCCTCGCATACTGCACCATCAAGTACGACATTGACGGCCTGTATGTGTTCGGGTGGGAAAGCGACAAGCTGCTTGAAACCCGGTCCGGCTACATCTACGAGTTCGAGATCAAGATCAGCCGCCAGGACTTCAAGAACGACTTCAAGCACAAGCCTAAGAAACACTTCCTCCTGGATTCGCCGTTCACCGGAGAGAAGCACATGCCCGAGTTCTGGGAGTACTACGAGTGCAACAAGAAACGGTTTGCCACCCTTGAGGCATGGGAGAAATACTGCGAGACGTACAACAAGAGGTATTTCGTCGCCAACCACAAGATGCCGAACTATTTCTATTACGCCGTTCCAGAGGGCTTGGTTTCCGTCGATGACATTCCTCGGTACGCCGGCCTGGTCTATGTCAGCGACAGCGGCCTTGAAACCGTCAAGAAAGCGCCGTTGCTGCACAAGGAGAAATACTCCGATGACCGCCTCGGCCTTGGTGAGAAATTCTACTACAACATGTGCGGCTGGCGCCAACGCGCCAACAACGCCTTTGAGCGCGAGCGCCAACTGGAGTTGAAACTCGAAATGGAGATCAAGGCAAAGGGACAGGAAGGCGCATACTTCGACCTCCAAAAACAATATAAGGCCATGAGCGAACTCTACCACGAGTCACAGCATAACCTTAGTGAGCTTGAAGGAAGAAGATACCGCGAACTGAACGAGCATAGCCGCATTCGCCGTGCCTTGGCCAGTGAAATCAAGAAATACGACCCGGATTTCGACTATATCAAATTCGAAGATGAAATCTTTAAAAATTAACTAAATGGAAAACTTTGATGAAAACTGGTACGATGAAATGTACCAACACGACTACCCAGAATTCGATCCCCGCCACGGCGGTTGCCTGGCTGGTATCATTCTATTGATTGGAGTTGTATCACTGTTGCTATGGGAGGTGTTGAAATGAACTGGAAGTTGATTGTGGCAATCGCGATAGCGTATATCTTCATTTGGATTTCGCTCTTGGTATATGTCATGGACGAAGATGCTACGAAAGGTGAAATAATGGGCCTCGGACTGGTCTTGTTATTCTGGCCCGTCGTAATGCCGTTTGTATTCGCCTGCGCCATTGCAAGAGAAATCAAAAAGAGCATCCATAAAAAGCAGTGACATGGACCAATTTTGCGAAAACTGCCTGAACGCATACAACAGCCCATACTGTGCCGACGTGCTTTGCTGGAACAAAGAATTTCTAGCGCAATTTGGGAAAGTTGACATAACGGTCAGACCAGGAGAAACATGCGGTACATGGCAGCAACGCGAGAACAACCAACCAAAACTGGTGTTCAAGCCATCTATTCAACTCAAACTGAATTTCAATTAAATT
Organism: Bacteroidales bacterium; assembly: GCA_024681295.1. GTDB lineage: Bacteria > Bacteroidota > Bacteroidia > Bacteroidales > F082 > Limimorpha. Next base: position 18,325 of record JAILBC010000132.1, on the reverse strand, counting down.
AAACCATGAGACTTAAACACATTACATTCACCGGAATTGACGAAAGGACTGATATTGACCGTCTGCGTGAAATCCAGCAAGCCTACCCAATCGCCGAATTTGGCGTGCTAACGAGTTATAAGTGGTTTGAAAACGGGAATAGATACCCCTCGATGTGGATAAAAGACAAATTAAAAGACAACAATTTGCATCTTTCATTACATCTATGCGGTAAAGCTGCTCATGACGCAGCAATTGGAAGATGGTATGAAATTAACAAACTCGTTCATGGATCCCTTGGTATGTTCAATAGAGTCCAGTTGAATATATCCAGCAGAAAAGATAATCCCGAAAGAGTAGCACATAAAATGTTCCCAAAGCAGGAACTTATCATACAACAGCGTAATTCGAAAGAAATAGATGTATTTATCAATACGCTCAAAAGATATGGATTCCTTGATCGGTATGGGTATTCGATGCTTCTTGATGCCAGCGGTGGCCGTGGAATAGATACGCCTATTGAGATACTGAAAACGAATGTAAAGGTTGGCTATGCGGGAGGGATCAATCCAGATAACGTAGCCGACAAACTCGAATACCTGTTTGAAAATATTCCTGGCGACTTCTGGATTGACATGGAATCCGGAGTTAGGACAGACGATTGGTTTGACCTCGACAAAGTGATTAAGGTGCTCGAAATATGCCAGCCGATCATCAATAAGCACTATTGGGGCCAGTTGCCAGAAAACAAATCACTATTCAATAAATCGCAAGAGAAGTAAAACTTTAAGATATGAAAATCTTAGACATCAAAATGCTTGACAACGGGGTCCAGAAAAAGCCCTACGCCGACCACATCTATCATTGGCATTTTGTGGTAGATGAACCTGACGAACAACAACTGCTCACGTATTGTTTGACAAATCTGAAACATGCAAGAAATGAGCATGACGTTTACTTCGAGAAATACCGCAGGAAAGGAATCAGCTTCGATGAAATGATGGATATTGTTTGTGGAGGATGGTTTCAACTTCGAGACAATCACGATGGCACATTCGATTACATCGTGCATTACGAATACATCGACTAAATCACAAAATAGATATAATCATGATCAAGGAAAGCATGTTCTTCGCCGATCCGAAGATTAAAGACTATCGGGAAATATCGCTCGATGATGTCTTGACGGAATACCTTCTTTGCAAGGGGACATGGGATGGCAAAGGAAACGAGATCAACAAGAAGGTATCTATCAAATCCATTGTTGATTCCGCGTTGTTCATCTACAACCTAAAAAGCAACTCAACCAACAAGAAAGCAGTGGAATACTATTGCGAACGTGAGGCTTGTCGAAGAATTCTGCTCAGCGGAAACTCGATTGTTGTCCCAGACGATATCTGGAACAAGTGCAACATGAAAAACAAGGAATTTACTGGAACAAAATAGCAGCCATGAAAGACAATGTAAAAATCTACGCAAAAACAGTGGAGGAAACCGCAAAGCAGCAGATTGTCAAACTATCTGAGAGCGACGCCTACAAAGATTGCGAAATACGCATCATGCCCGATGTACACGCTGGCGCCGGATGCACCATAGGAACCGTGATAGCAATACGCGACCGCATCGTACCGAACACGGTTGGAGTGGATATCGGGTGCGGAATGCTCGTGACTGAACTTGGCAAGGCCGACATAGACCTGCAAAAACTTGACGATGTGATACATGAGAAAGTCCCGTCCGGATTCAATATTCACGACGAAAAGCATGTGAATTTGCGTGATTCACTGATGCAAATGCACTGCAGAGAAGTGGTTGATGTTGACATTGCAGAACGATCCATCGGAACCCTTGGCGGCGGGAACCACTTTATCGAAGTTGCTGTTGATGACGAGTCGAACAAATACCTTGTCATTCATTCCGGAAGCCGTAATCTTGGCGTCCGCGTATGCAAATACTATCAGAACATTGCTATAAACTACTGCAAGGGAAACACTTTGAATGAAAAGCAGTTGATCGAGCAGTTGAAGTCCGAGGGTAGGCAGCGAGAAATCCAGACTGTTCTTCAAGAGGAAAAACGCAGACGAGGCAAGGTTGATAACGATCTTGCTTATTTGGAAGGCGATGGTTTGAAGAACTATTTGTTTGACATGGGTGTATGCCAGCGATATGCCGACTTGAACAGAGTCCAGATGTCATACTCCATCTGCACGGCGCTCAATCTCGATGTACACTTCCAATGGTCAACAATCCACAACTACATCGACATCCAACACAACATCCTGCGAAAGGGAGCTGTGAGCGCTTTGAACAACGAGAGGCTGATCATTCCCATGAACATGCGCGATGGATCGCTGATTTGTAGAGGAAAGGGGAATATTGACTGGTTGTATTCCGCTCCCCATGGCGCCGGTCGTCTGATGTCCCGCAAAAAAGCAATCGAAACGCTCTCAATGGCAGATTTCCAGGAGTCGATGAACGGCATCTATTCAACATCTATATGCAAAGAAACCATTGACGAGGCTCCAATGGTGTACAAACAGGCATCGGAAATCATGGAATGTATCAAAGATACGGTTGTCATAGAGAATGTGATTAGACCGATTTACAACTTCAAGGCAAAAGAATTAGTAACAGAGTAAAAAGAGACGGATAAAATGACGGCCAATATAAACACGATCGGACTCAGCCTTCTGGAAGAAGCCTTTGAAAAATGCAATCTGGAAGAAACATTCGGAAAAGGTAAAGTGTTGGTAGTTGTATGTCCTGCCGGAGCGGTTGAAAAGGTTAGTAGTATTATTGGGTCCATCAAAGAGGGCATCGCGGTTGTTGACCTCGAGAAACTCAAAGATGTGACATCTGCAGCGAAAACGCTGGCTGAATTGATTTCCGACTATGGGCAAACGCCAACATCGGATGATCTTGAAAAGATGAATGAATTGCTTCGCGCCAAGATCCAACTTGACAGTTTTACCGACAAGGAAGAGGCCAGGCTTTCAGATATTAGACGAAAGAAGAAAGACAATGAAAAATGGATGAAACGTAATTGGAAAAAGAAATAACTATGAAAAAACTAATTCTATTGGCGCTTATGGTCATTTTGATGGCTGGATGCGTTAAAAATGAAAAGAATCCCATAGATTATCGAGGAGCTGTTGTTACTGGAAATAGCAAATTTCTTGGAGTTTATCAACTTCAATTGCAGTTAACGGAAAGTCAAAAGCAACAGAATAAATATGGTCAAAACTATATTTGGATTTATGTTACTGAGTTTGATTATATGATGTATCATCTTGGAGATACCATCAAGTAAAGAAAGATAACCATGAAAGAAGAAATCAAGTACGGCTTTGGACTCTGCAAGGAGCGTTGTTTTGCCGACACGTTCGACTCCATCGACGATTTGCTTTATTTCGCAAAACGCCAATGGGACAACTTGGATAACGAATACTTCCAGGAAGACAGCCAAAACATTATCTACATCGGAGTAGCGAGGTATTATGAACCGTTTGATTTCGCTCCATCATTGGACGAAATTGCAGATAGCATGGACGATTCATTCTATGGCGAATGCAACATTGATGATGATGAAATTGTGCGCGTACATGACAGAGAGAAAGCCAAAGAAGAATACAAGGCTTTTATCAACAAGTATTTCGAACTGCCTTGCGCCATCGTTTGCCATTGGATTGGCACCTATGACTTAAAGGGGAACGATTGGGTTGAACGGTTCGATAAATAAGGAGAATTGAAACATGAAAATCGGTGAAATTAAAGAATTGAAAAGAGCGATTGTTGATCTTCACAAATTCTGCAATGGTGGGGCAATTCGCGAAAGGAAAGGTGACATTGACAAGTATGGTACTGGCTTCAATGTTGATGGCAGAAGAAAAATGTCCGGTAGCCACACGATTTATTACGACACTCATTACGGATATTATGGCAATAGCAGTTCGTATTCTCAAATAGAATTGCCGTCTTCTACTCATGAAATATTTTGGAAATGTTTTGATGAATACCTGAACGAGCATCAAGACGAGATTTTGAATGCTGTATGTAAAAAGATGCAATTGAGATTGAGCAAAGAGACTGATACTATCAAAGAAGAAATAGACCATCTTACAACTCTTATGAATGAATTGGATGACATTAAAGCAGAATAACAATGAAAAACGAGGATATTTTCAAAGAGTTATTTGATGGCAAGGAACGATATACACATGTTCCGCTCCCATCGAGCGTGTATCGCATACTGAAACCGAAAAGCAAAGATGGGTATGTTTTGCACGCTTTTATCAACCACGAAAGAGTGTCGCTTGGCGACAAATACGACCATGATGCAATGATTCTCGGCTATGACAAATGGGATGGATGTTGTTTTATGAGAGGTCCTGGCGTTGCGTGTGACTACGACAGTGAGCCTTTTCATACGTGGGATAACCTTGCAAAAGATATAGCGTTGAGCAACCCGCAATTGGCTGTCAAGAAACGAATCAAAAAGTAGATGAATGTCGGATGAACAATTTGAGAAATTTGTAAAACTTCTTCAGGAAGAGATTGAAAACTATGACAACATGGAGGAGAACTGACATGAGCAAGATAGCAGAACGAAAAGCAAAGGAAGCATATCCTTATCCTACTGTAATGGATTTGGTAACAGACGAAGAAGTGTGCGGCCAACTTATAACGAAAGCGCAACTTGAGCAATCAGCATACATCAAAGGTTACGACCAAGCCACTGAAGAATTCATGAAGAAGGCTGAAAAAGTCTTCGATGAATTATACATACCAAAAGTCAAGTTCGAACTATTCAAGCAATACATGGAGAATAAGTATTTCCCGCCAAAAGAAAATGACACTTCTACCATAATAGAAAGGAGTACAAAATGAAAGCAAGAATCAAAGGTACAGATAGGATTGTTGATTGCGAAGAAATAGTAGTATCTCCAGCGGGGAACATAAAAGGCTTTAAGTGCCGCGATATCAATAGTGAAATGGAAATAGAGGAAGTAATCCCTGCTGAGTGTTTAATTGAAATACAAGACTTCGACTGGCAATCCTTCCGAGCAGAAGCGGTGAAGGCTTTTATCGCGGCAAGCATTACGCACGGAACTGAATTAAAAAGTATTGATGAAGTTGTAGATACTTGTATTTACATTGCGGACCTTCTTATTGACAAACTCAAAAGAAAAGAGAAACGGGAAATGAATTACGATGAAAAAATCGTCAAAGAAAGCGCTTCACTGGAAGAAGCAGCTGCTAGGATATGCAGTTACGGCTACTATGACACAAAAGGCGTGTCAAAAGAAGATGTTCTGAAGTATATGAAGTTAGGTGCGCTTTGGCAAGAACAACAGATGACAGAGGATGCTAAGGATGCCTGGGTAAAAACCTATGAAAGCCCTGATGGTCGTTATTATGCGGAATTTGTTATCGACGAGCCACCAGCGAATTACAGAGGAAAGAAGAATGCAAAAATCATAATCGTCAAGGTGAAGTGAAAAATGGAAGCAAAATCACTTATGCTCGGGGATTACGTACATCTTAAAAAGTACAATTGCGGCCAACTGATAGACACCGTAGTCAGAATTGCCTCAATCAACCCATTGGAAGGCTCCATGGAGCCGAAATCGTTCAATGTGGAATTTGAGAACGAGAACGGCAGGGTGTTGTATATCGGAGCCAGAAGGTTCGATATAAGCCCCGTGCCGTTGACTGCTGAGATATTAGAAAAAAATGGCTTTGTGTCGAAAAAGGGACGCTTTTTGCAATTGTGGAACTTTGACAATCCTCCGATAATACTATGGAATTTGGTGGACGATCCCATTCTTGGCCACCCAAAGAACCAACTTGAAATTCATCATGGAGCAGAAAACACCCATGTGTCATTTATGTGCCACTACGTCCACCAACTCCAGCACGCTTTACGGCTCTGTGAAATCGAAAAAGAAATAAAACTGAACTAAAAAGTAAAAATATGAATACTTACGAATTTAACAACAAAGAAACCGGCTTTGTAACAATACCAGGAGGCACTAAAACCGTTGTCCTCCATTTTAAGGATGACCACAAAGAAACGATGGAACTTTGTCAATTTCTTGTTTTGGGCGTTAGAAAGAAAAACCAAATCACAAGGATTGATTGTTATGGCGAGGGAGAAAAGATAAAGGAGGATCAATAATGACACCGCTTGAAAAATGGCAAGTCGAGGACATGGAGAACACGCTGAGGCTTGTGGCCAACTACATGAACGCCAAGATGCGTGATAGTTGTCTCGCCCGCAATGTTATGCTTGCATGGAACTGGCTGTACGATTCCCTTAACGACATACCAATGGACGTCACGTCAAAGAATGGCGTCATGTACCGAATGAGAGTCGGTCAGACACCTGGTGACGGCCAAAAAAGATTTGTTCCGGATCAAGAGAAAAAGAAGAAGATCTGTGCAGAATGTGCAAAATGGGAACCCGGCCCGATGTGGATGGCGAGCGATGGAAAACACGGCGTCTTTATCGAATGCAAGGGGTGGTGTTTGCTCAAAAAGAACAAGCGTAAACGCTGGAACTACAACCCTGCCTGCGAGGATGGATTTGAGAAGAAAGAACGAAATGGTTTTATCTACTGCGGAAATGGAGAACCTACAGAGGAGGATTTGGAGAATATCACTGAATTGACAGAAGAATTGATAAGAGACGATGGCAACATTAAAGGATTTAGGGCTTTCCGTTGATGATTACCTGGCTTACATCCGTGGCGCCGAAATTGACCCGGCTGTAGAAAAGCTCATTGACGAGCATTGGTTTGATGACGATTTCCCGTACAAAACAACAAAACAAGAATAATATGGATAACGAACACAAGAGTTTTATTGTCGGGCGCTCCCAGGTGGTATTCGGTGGCGCCATCATGATTTCATCGGGCTACGACCCGAAAAACAACAAAGGCGTGATTATGTTCTCTGAACTCAAAGAACCGCTGAATGTCGGCGACACGCTTCCAGAGAATGTGGAAGCGTATGATCCACAGGTTCAACTTGTCTTTGACAACATCTGGTCGCTCGACATTCTCCGTACTGCCATCGACAACGTTGAGCAGGCTTTCAAATATGGAAATCTGCCGGGAAACGGCCATGACAACACAGACGAAGAAAGCAAACAGGAAGATTAAAAAAACCACTAATAAACACCACTATGACAAACGAAGAAATCATCAACAGTTTCCCTGAGCACGAGCGCATCAAGCGCACGGACATCGCCCCTGTAATCGAGGACATCTTCAACCAGGCGAAAACCTATCACGACGTTGAACCTCTCATTATGAAAAAATGTGAGGAACTTTATCCGAAGCCAGAATTGTTAAGGGGACCGACGCCGGAATACGACGCATGGACCAACTACTTCTGGGGCCGTTACGACAAACATTACAACAAGGTTGACGACCAATTCCAGGAATGGGTCAGAGCCATTGAGCAGGAGTTCCTTTCGCGACGCGGCCAGGTCCGTTCTTACGATGAAGCCTGCAGGGTTGCCGCCGACCAATGGGTGGGAATGTGTTTCGGAGATCATGTTCAGGACAACGGCGACAGGTCCGAGACCGGATTTTTTGGGAATGCCCTGGCGACGATGGTGGCCGATTTCCACAAGGAGGGCATCACAAAAGAAACCATCGAGAAGGCACGACAGAAATTCTACGAGTACTACGCGAACGAGTACGAGCCTCACAGAATAAGCAAAGAACTGTACTGCGACTACAATCCGAATCTGAATTTGGCGAACATATTGAAATCCGCAGGACTTGACGACAGGACCATCGACTGCATCTGCCCGATCAAGACCGGTGTCTCGATTGACGAAAAAGACCATTCCGTTGTCATTGAAGGTTACAGAAAAAGAACGTATGTCTGATATGGAGAAAGAGGAAATCTGGAAAGACATCAAAGGGTACGAGGGATTATACCAGGTGTCGAGCTTCGGTAGGGTGAAAAGCGTTGGGAGAACGGCTCGGTGCGGGAATAGCGAACGCTTTATAAAGGAAAGGATCTTAAAGCCGGCGAAAAGATGGAATGGTAGTTTACAAGTCGGCCTCTCCAAAAAGGGGATTATTCAGTGTTTCTGTGTCGCGACACTCGTCGCAACCGCATTCACTCCAAATCCGCAAAAACACAAATACGTCCGTCACATTGACGGCAATATGAACAACGACCATTGCGACAATCTCGAATGGTTCGATTTCTTCGCCGTCAAAAAAGCAGCGGAAAAGAAATACAGAAAGCCGGTGGTCAAAATCGATCCATATAGCATGGAGGTTGTCGAAAGATACCCGTCAATAGCAATTGCCGCTGCTGAAAACAACCTATCGCCAGATTCGGTGTCATACGCACTTAGGAGCAGGCGTGTCTATAACGGATATCTTTGGAAATACCAGGAGGATTTGAAATGAAAAAGATCATCAACACGACAATCTACAAATGCGAATATTGCGGCAAGGTGAGCAAGAACGCCGGAGCCATGCACCATCACGAGCATTCATGCCACAAGAATCCGGCGAACATGCCACAATGCTGGTTCGAGTTCTGCAAGCACTTCACCGATACCGGCGAGAAAGAAAAGCTGGTAAGGTACAGCGGTGGAGGCGGTTACGATTATGCTGGAAATTGTGAGGAGCGTTGGGAGGTCGGCAGCGACATTCCAGTCCGCAAATGCGCGGCCTGCGGCAAGAAACTGTACACGCCGCTGGTGGGCAACTGGAAGAAGGAAATCCTTTCAAAAATGGAAGACTGGATGAAGATGCCGACAATTGACGAAGAGCAATGCCCGTACTTCGAGAACCCCGGTACGGCAGAATCGAACGGGCTTGGCTATGACTGGAACATTATGTAGGACAAAAAGAAGAAAGAACAATGAAACTCGAAATTCGCCGCAACCTTGACATCAAGTTCAACATCGACAGGGAGAAAAACAGGGAGGCCGTCGAAAAGCTTCTTCAACAAGCACCGGAGTTGACACCTGAGCAAAAGAAGATCTTAGACCACAACGAGCGCATCTGTGACGAACTCTATGAGAAAATCTGGTCGTATCTCGAAGCGAACCCGACAAAAGACCTCGACGGCAACGCCATAACGAGAGAAACCCACGAGATCGGCTTCGACACCGATACGCAGGAGCGCGACGGATGCCTGTGGGAGGTTGCGACGCAGTTTTATGTCAGACCAAAAATCAGCGAATACGAAAAGCAAGGATAATATGGATGTCATAACAATTAAAATAAAGGAAAGAAAAATAGTGCCCGGGCATGGCGTTGGTGATGTAAAAACAAACGAATTAGGCTTTGAAGAAGTTTCTTCTTCGTGCCAAAGAATATCAGACACCATGTATCTTGTAAAGAATTGCGGTGGGTTTAATGCTGCCTTATATCACTATACAAGAGTTATGAGAGGCTATGAAAGTTATTCGAGGAAGGAAATTAGAGGCATGGTAAATAACTACCCTATAGAATATCCTTGCTTAATAGCATTATCCGACGATTTCTTTGAGAGGGATAAAATTTTTGTCGATATTGCTGATAGTGGGATATTCAGACACGCCGCCCACTACAACACATGGATAAAAGATTGTTAAAAATGGATATAACGAATAGAAAATGAGCAACTATTATTACTACAACCCTAATCCCCTAAAAATACACACTGGCGACTGTGTGATCAGGGCGTTCGCCTTCTTTTTCGGTGTAACGTGGAGAAAGGCGTTTCTCGACTTGATCGAATGGTGTGCCGACCGAGGATTGGTCAAATTCAACTACAGAAGTGTATATGGCAAGTATCTCGAAGAAAAGGGATTTGCGCGGAACAAGGCGCCAGAAAAAGGGATAAGCGTCGCCCGATTCAGAGACGATTACGCAGACATAAACAAAATATACATAATACAATGCCCGAGGCATTTGACAATAATACATCAGAAAAACATAATAGACACTTTCGATTGCTCTGACAGAACAGTCGAAGGTTATTGGGAAAGGAAATGAAAATGAAAGACGAATCAATCCTATCCATGCCGATCGAACTCATGGATGTTTCCGTTAGGCTGAGGAACTGCCTGAAAGCAGCCGACTGCGAGACGGTTGGCGATGTTGTAAAGTACGACAAAATCCATTTTCTGAAACAGAGGAATTTCGGAAAGAGAAGCCTTTCGGAGTTAATCGCTTTCCTGGAAGACCATAATCTTGCCTTCGCGATGCCGGTGGATCCGGAAGAAAAAGCATCACCAAACGAGATTTCTGAAACATGTACTGTCATTGCTTATTTTCAAAGGGCTATCGGGAAAAACATCAACGTGGGCTTTCCGATGAACAAACTGAAACTGAAGAACGGTGACAAAGTATTGGTTAAAATAACAAAGCTCTAAGGCACGGGCGACGAAGAAGGACCGACCTTTTGCTCGTTCAACTATGAACCGAGGTCTTATGAGAAATTGAAGACGGGATATTTTAGATACACCTAAAAAGCAAGCAGAAATGAGACGTGAAATAGAATTCAGGGCCAGGACATTGGCAGTCCAGCCGCAGTGGGTATATGGGACACCCGTGTTTTTCAAGGACGGAAGCGTTGAGATCTACGACACCGACATATTCCATACCGGAGAAACACAGTTCGTCATGATGCACGCCCAGGTTGACCCCAACACTATCTGCCAATACACCGGTTTAACGGACAAGAGCGGAAATAAAATCTATGATGGAGATATCATAAGGGATGAAAGGAAGAAAATCGGTTACATCTCTTGGTTAAAACAAGAATGTGGATTTGTAATCGTGTGGAAAAAAACCGATTCCCGTCTTGGCCATAGGCACAGGGGAAGCGGGTATGATTACGACGCAAATCTTGAAGTCATAGGAAACATATTCGACAACCCAGAATTACAAAAAGATGAGTAAAGATACAAGGCTGATAGAACCAAGGGAATTGAAGTCGGGCGACAAATGCTGGATATTCGAAAGCCGGGCAAACAACGACATCTGCGAAGCAGAGATCCTGCACGTCCTACCCCACCCGGAGGACCCTGAAGAACGCCTTATCGTGTACAGATGGTTCGGTACAAACAAGAAATGGTGGTGGTATGGGATAACAGACCTCGACTACCAGGAGTTGAACCATGAGTTGATTAAGAAAAAAGTGGAAAAAATTTACAAAAATGGATAAACTACGGGAATACGTGTCGGCGAAGCTCGACGAAATCCACAACGGCAAGAAAGGCAAGGTCGAGCCCGACCACGTGACGATGATCGAGCTCACCTCGGCGGTAATGTCGGAACTGAAAGGCGAACTCAACGCCATGTTCAAGGAAGGCGAGATCACGGTTGGAGATACGTTGAACGGGGAATACATCGTAAAGCGTGAATGGAGGCCATGACCACGGAACAGGAAAACAGGATCATAGACCAGGCCGTGAGGATCCTCGAAGCGAGGAAGGACGAACGGGCCAAGGACCTGGCGTACCAACTCGGGGACAGGGTGAGCATCGACCTCCACCGCCTCGTGTTCTGGTCGGCGTACATCCGTGGGGCGATGGATGCCGCAACAAGGCTCAGGCCGTATGTGGACTGGAACGCCCGTGGCGACGAAAAGGCGTACCGCGACGCGGAAATGGATCTTGTGACCAAGGACCGCAGGTCGCTCGACAGGTTCCTCGGCCACCATCGGATCGGCTACCGCAACCACCAGCGGGACAAAAATGGGAGGCTGGTCCATTGCGAAGCGTACTTCATTGATTAAAATATCACGCTGATTGACAGCAATTTGCAAAAATAGCAGACCTAAACACAACCCAAATCCATGGCGGTCTATATTCACTTGCGTACCTTTGCCAACTGAAAGTGAAACAAAAACAAACAACACCATGGCAAAGAAAGGATTGCTTACGACAGCCGACTGGCTGGACTACGACGAGTACAAAAGACTTCTGGACTGCCTCAGGAGAGACAAGGAATACCTGTGGGAAACCTATGCCCGCCTGGGCTTCTGCACCGGATGCCGCATTTCCGACGTGCTGGGCCTGCGCTGGTGCGACGTGCTCGGCAGCGAACACAGCATCAAGGAGAAAAAGACGGGGAAGACCAGGAAGGTGACGTTCAACGAATCCGTGAGGAACAAGCTGACCGAACTGTACGAGCTCATGGGCTCGCCGAACCCCGAGCGCCTGGTGTTCGCCAGCAACTGCCACGGCAAGCGAGACAAGTACCACTTCGTCCCGTACTCCGTCCAGTACATCAACAAGAAATTCAAGGAATTCAAGAAGGCATACGGGCTCGACATAAAGAACTTCTCCTCGCACACCTTCCGCAAGACGTTCGGCCGCTACGTGTACGAAACGACCGGCCGCGACGAGCAGAGCCTGATCCTGCTCAACAAGATTTTCAAGCACTCGTCCATCGCCATCACCAAGACCTACATCGGGATCACCGACGACGAGGTGAAGGCCGTGTTCGACTCGATTGAATTCTAACCGGAGGACGGCAATGGATTGGACCGAGGGCAACACCGTCTTTTTCGTCGCCGGCAGGACTTTCGCGCTTCGCCCGGTGTACAAAGCCGTTTCCGGAAAGGTCATGGACCAGTCCTGTGGCAAAACCCGCTACATATACATCCCGTCCGACAGAACGGCGATGGCCGTCCACGGCGTCGAAAGGGTGACGGACCAGAAAGAGCGCGAGAGGATTCGGGAGGAACACCCGGACATGCCGGACGCGGTGTTCGTCACCTACAACATCGCCAAGTCAGTCAACGCCCGCCGCAACGGGAACCGCGACTGCGACCGGAAGGGATGCTTCGACCGCTACGACTGCATCTGGTACAACACGGCAGCCGAGAAGAAACCCTGGAACAGAATACCGAAGAACCGCGTGCCCGGCGAGGAACGCTGCCCCAGATGCGTACTTAGGCAGCACTTGAACGAGAAAGGCAAGCCAAAGGCAGAAAAGGAAGAGACCGTCTGGGCGAGGTGGTCCAGGGCAAAGGATGAAGAGACGGACAGGGCGCTTGACATCCTGATGCCGATGCTCAACCACATCCTGTTCGACGACGACGCCACCCAAAAGGACATCGACGAACTCCGTGCGGAGATTACCAGACTTCTGATGTAAAGAAAAAAATCCCGTCTTGGAGCAGTCCTTGACGGGATCGGTTTGTCAAACCCACGCGGGGCGCCGGCTCAAATCCAGTTGGCCGCGTCCCGAAACCCCTTCCAACTGTGGATGGGCGCCGCAAAGATATGCCTTTCCCCAAAAAGTCGGCCAAAAAAACGGAGCCGGGCCAGAAAACGGAAATCGCATTCAGGCGTTTTTTATACAGCCATCTTGGAAAAAAAGAAGCCGGGAACGGAGAGACACCCCCATCCCCGGACTTCACTCCAGGCTTCCTGCGAGCGGCACAAAATTACATCTTTTTTCATTCACCGGCATCATTCCAGAAAGGAATTTTTCCAAACGGGGCCCAAAACGGGCCGATACAAAGACCTTCGTCCCAAAGTCGATAAATTGCACGTCCAGACTTCAGAAAGCCTGCGAGAGCGAGAAAAACGACTTGGAAATTCAGGGTCCCGGTCCCGGAGCGGAATCCGTGGATGAAGGTTTTTATAGGCCCAAAAGCCAAAAAACGGCGGTTTCCTGCATCTTGGCATCCATTCAAAGGCGAATTTTCCTCACCGAGGCCCGAAAGCCAAAATCTGAGAGAGTTTCTTGGCGAAGATGATAAATTACATGACTTTCGGAAGAAGAGCGCTCAGAGGGGCTGAAAAAGAGGGTTCCGGAAAATGAGACCTAAAAATTCGGGGCGGGCAATGCGAATGGAATCCGTTCCCGAAGGCACACCCTCCCTGCCATTTTTATAGATCTATTTGAGTATCAACAAGTTATAAATTTACATTTTTAGTTTCACTTTTGTGATATGTGAGTTGAGATTTTATAATTATCTAATTATCAATAACTTATATTTTAGAACCTGTATAATTAAATTTTACAAGGCTGTTTTTGTCCTTTGTAGCCATCAACCAACAAAGGAGCAGCACCCCCGAACACCAAAACGGCAAAAACGAGTTTTTAAACATGCAATGAGTATCGCACCCAAACACCCCCTTCAAACTTTATAGAACTTTATATAAAACGTTTTACAATAACTTTAAAATAATATTCAACTTTTATTAAACTTTAATTTAAATCTTTAATGATAACTTTAATGATAACTTTTAAGTAAATCTTTATTTAAAGTTTACTATAAAGATTATTATATAATGATAAGTAAAAAGAATAATATTATATAATTACAACCATCGCACAATATCTATTGCAATATCTTTTAATATCTATTACAATATCCATCGCACGGGCGCAAAAATAATAAGTTCATAATATTTGATAACTGAATATAATATATAAAGTTTAATATAATATTTATATAGCTTTTTACTAACAAAATTTATTTCTACAGCCCACTTTATATTAAAATATTGTAAATCAAAGTTTTAAATCAAATTAAGTTGATTTTGAACTTTTATAATAAACTGAGTTTTAACGTTTTGCAAGATTTTCAATTTAACTTACATATTTTTGCAAAAATGAAATACTTTGATTTTCAACGTTTTAAATCATTTTCAAAACTTTAAAATATTGACTATCAACAAGAAACATTTTTACGTTGATATTATTTCATCTATTTATATTATTTGCCCGTTTGCGTTTTAATTAAATATTCAATCTATCAAAGTAATTATCTGTATTTCAATATCTTAAAATTATTTTTGCTATTTTTTGCGAAAATACTTGCATAACCTAAAAAAGCCGTATCTTTGCAATGGTTCTTTGATTGTGTGTTTGAGTTTGTTTTGAGGCATCATTAAAATAGATGCTGCATTACTTAAACCAGCACCCCTTCACCCCTGCACCGCACACCTATTATATAGCGTGAAACAAGCAGGTTAAAAAAGAAGGTTCTTTGAAGCACTAACTAATTAGCAACGTAAATTCTTGCGGTGTGGTTACGGGATGCCCGTATATTGCACCAGTGGAGCACCACCGCAAAAACCGAAACAAAAGTAATTAGGGATCTGACACCATCTAACACCACCACCGCAAAAAGGCGGTGAAGGTCGCAAGTCCTTTTAAAGTGTGGAGCCATGGAAAAAAATTGTTAATCATTAAATTATTCAATATGTATTTGACACCAGAACAATTTATTAACTGTTTCGCTTCTGACACACTGAAACACAAAGAAACAATGTTTAAAAGAAACGAAAACGCAAAAAGGGGTAAAAAAACAATATCCCAACTCTATTATAGTTGGTTAACCTACAAAAAAGAAAAAGAACAATATAAAAACGTTCTTTTTAATATCGCCCTTTGTTTAGCAAGTGGACACCACCCCGAAACAAATATTAAATTATCCGATAATCTATTACACACTAATTATTTATTCAAACATTAACAAAAAGCGACGAGCCCTAATGCGATATAACCAGGGCAAAAACAAAATGATTACAACTTCAGTTCTTAACCTGTCAGTTTCAACCAACAAGTTTGAAAAGAATGCAGCCGTTATTATCAAAGAAAAAGAAACGGCAAAAGGCAAAATGTTTACTTTTGTCACAATTCCCAACGTTGCAGACCGCACCGAAAAAGCCGTTTTGAAGTCCATTATTAAGGCGGTTTTGGTTGATGGTGCAATTTCCCGTTCCGATGCTGAAGCCGTGAAGGTAACAGTGGAAAAGGACGAACACGGCAAAGTTACGAAGGTAACATGCAAGGACGAAAACGGGAAGGTTGTTGAATGCAAGACCGAAGGCGGAGAATGGCTGCAGATCCATGCCGCAAAGATTCACCGCCTTATCTCTTCCTTTGGTAAAGATAGCGGTTACAAAATCGGGTACACCGATAACGAGGGCATTTTCCACCCTATGTTTACCCCTGAAGCCGCCCTTAACAACTTCCTTCATATCGGAACGGCAAATATTGTAGATTATCAACTCGCAAATAGCGACACAAAGAAGGTAATTGTCAACAATTGTTTGAAGGCTACCATGTTAGGCAAAACGCAAAAAGACAGATTTTTTGCAGGTCTGCAGGACACCACCAAAAAGGACACCGAAAAGAAGTCCGAAAAGAAGTCCAAAAAGGACACCGCCCCGGCAACGGCATAAAGCGCCCTATTTTCACAAAGTCAACCAGCAGCCCCGCCCCTTCAGGCGGGGCTGGTTTTTTTCGTGTGCGTATGCGTGTACGTGTGTACGTGCGTGTTCGGGTGTGCATGGCTGAAACCATAAGACGCCCGAAATAAAAGAATTTTCGGGGGGGGCCGGTCGATCTCCAGGCCCCGAAACGTTTCAATTTTTTCATCAACTTGGCCGAAAAACGCCGGGGATTGCCATGCCCTGACGTGACCGATGAATAAACGCCTGAACTTCAAAATTTTTCCGGGAGGGGTCCCACCATGCCCTGCATGGCTTTTGGCGGTTCGAGTCCGCCGGGAAGAACTATGTCCAACAATCAAACAGGTTTAGTTATGAAACAGCCAACATATCAGATGGTGATCGCCGCCGCCATGGGCTACGACGTCACCTGCGAGCAGATCCGCGCCCAGCTCAGCCTCGGGCGTGAGTTCCTGCTGTGCAAGAATCCCCTTGGAGACGTGGAGTTCTTCGAGATTTCGGAGGAGAGGACCATGCTCCAGGCCAAGCGCATCGCCAGCCGGATGAAAGCATCCGACGGGATGATGATCCACTATGTCCCCGGGTACGACCCGTATTGCGTCGCATGGGACAACTGGAAGGAGTTCTACGCCAGCATCGCGCCCAAGAAGCCCGAAACGTACAAATACGAGGAGGTCATGCACTACCCGAAGCACGTGAGGGAGCAGCGCCGGACCATGCGCAACTTCGAGGAGGTGAAGACCAAGCTCGAGGACATGCCCAAGCACGCGGGACGCGCCGTGTACCCGTGGTAATCCACAAAACGCGGCAAAGAACAGAATTTCCGAGGGATGGGACTTGGTGTGCCCGTCCCTTTTCAATATCCAACCATCAAAAAAGCAAAGATCATGGAAGAAAAGACATTCAGATTCAAGTTTTGGAACAGCTCCAAGCCAGGCTACAAGGAACAGACGGTAACATGCACCGTCGCGGGCCTGAAGGAAGCCATACGCGACCTCAGGGGAGAAAACCCCGAGGCTGACAATTGGGAGGTGTACAACGACGGGAAGCTCGTCGCCTGCCTCTATCCCCACATGCTCAAAACCGCTTAAAAACATAACGTATGAAGAAAATCCTGACAATCTTTGCGGCCCTTGCTATGGGCTGCGCGTGCTATTTCACCGGCTACAGCCGTGGAAACGAGAACGGAAGCGCCGACGCCAGGCGCGAACTGGCGGAAACCAGCGAGACCTGGGTGGAGCCCGTGTGCTGGGGCGACGTGCTCATGGAGGATTACCTCCTCGACGTCATCGACGAAACCGACTTTTGGGAGGAGTGCGACTCCACGGCGTTCAGCTGCTACGAATACCTCACCTCGGAGTGGTATCTGGCCGTGATCTGCGAATACAACAGAAACTACAAATAACAACTTACAACCATGAAGAAATTACTCATCATCGCCCTTCTGGGGCTTGCTGTGGGCGCATACGCCCAGCAGCAGAAAGACACCGTGCGCATCGAGCGCCGGTCCCTCGAACTGACAACCGACAACGGCAAAAACCAGTTTGTCATTACCGCAAAGGACGGAACCACGAAGAAAGTATCCACCGACAAGCAAAGCGCGGAACACTGGAAGAATTCCGGGGTGCCGTATGTCATCTTCAACATCAACCAATTCGGAGAGAAAAAGATCTCCAAAATCTACGTGAAGGAGGCTTGAAAATGGATATCCAGGAATTCAAGGAAGCGATCGAGGTGGCCACGGGTGCCGCCCTTAGATTCAAAGACGCGGAGGATGGCGGGACGTGCAATCTCGACTCCCCTGTCATTATGTTGCCCGACGGGATCAAAGCCAGGGACACCAGGGACCTCAAGGACGCCTATGGAAGGCCGCTAATCGAGAAAGTAGGCGGCGGCATCTGGAAGGGATGGTATTTCGTGAACGTCCCTTTGTACGGGCAGGCGAACAGGCGCACGAAGATGGCCGAGGCTGCGAGCAAGAGCCTCGAAGAGTCCGGCATCAGGTCAAGCGTGTACTATCAGATGGATTGAAAGGAGGCGATTATGGCACAAAGCATTGAATCGGTCATCGGCAAGGAGTTGAGCGACGACCTGCACAGCGAATTCGAGGACCTTATCTCGCACGAGGACGTAAGTATGTCCGACCTCGACCAACTCCTG